>JBIKSZ010000322.1:0-3570 GCA_044348345.1 Roseomonas sp.
TCTGGCCAGTCGAGGCGGATCGCATCCACCTCCGGATAGGCGCGCGCCAAGTCGCGCAGCAGCGCGCAGAGGTAGTCGAGCACCGCCGGCGCGGCGAGCGAAGCATTGGCGTCAACGCGACCCGGCAACTCCGCCCCATCGGGCAGCAAGGGCCGGTCCTCCGGCGCGGCGCCGCCGAACTGCACGCGATAGCCCGGCGGGATCGCCGCCTGGACCTGCAGATGCACCTGAAGCCCGCGCCGCTTCGCCTCTGCAATTGCCGCGGCGATGCGCGGCCCCTGCTCCGCCGTCAGCGCATCCGGAGACGCGGGGCGGTAGCGCAGTCCGGCATAGAGCGACAGGTCGGGCACGAAGGCCGGCGCTGTGCGGACCCAGAGCTCCCGCCGCCCCCAGAGCGGCCGGTCCAGCAGCCTGACGCCGCCCGCCCCCGCATCGATCGGCGGCTCCCGCCCACCCTCGCCGTCCGGCGCAGGCGCCAGCACATAGGGCGAGGTGGTAATCGCCGTCGCGCCGGCGCGGCGTTGCAGATTGTCGAGCACCGCCTCGGCGCCCTCGGTCTGCAGGAATTCCGGCATCACGGTGATGCCGAGCATCCGGGGCGGGTTGGTCATGCGCTCAGCCAATCGGGGTGCAGCCGCGCGAGGTCGGCAAGGTCGGTTGCGTTCGCGGCGATGTGGGCCGTCATGGCCGCCTTGGCGCCCGACGCGTCGCCGGCCTCGATGCGCGCGAGGATCGCGGCATGGGCCGCTACGGCGGCGGCAACGCGGTCGGACGCCGTCGCCGCCGCGTGATGCAGTCGTTCCATATGGGCGCGGGCGCCGCGACAAGCGGCCCACATCAATGGCAGGCCGGCGGCCTCGAACAGGGCAGCGTGGAAGGCCTCGTCCAGCGCATAGACGGCATCGCGTCCATCATCGGCCAGCGCGTCGCGTTGGGCCGCCACGAGGCGGCCAAGTGCCGGACGCGGCCCGGGGCCGGCGGCGGCGAGGCGGGCAGCGGCCTCCCCTTCCAGCAGCAGCCGCAGCGCCACCGCCTCCTCCTGCCGGGCGCGGGAGATGCGGGCGACGAAGCTGCCGAGGTTCGGCAGCACATCCACCAGCCCCTCCTCGCGCAGGCGGCGCAGCGCCTCCCTGACCGGTGTGCGGCTCACGCCCATCCGGGCTGCGACCACCGGCTCCGGCACGGCGGCGCCGGGAGGCAGGTCGAGGCAGAGAATGGCGCGACGCAGCGCCGCGTAGAGCTGGTCCGGCGCCGGCCGGCTGCGATCCGGGGGCGGCAGGCAGAGGTCGGGCGTCGGGGCGGCTGCGAGCCGCGGGCGGGGCATAGAGCCAGCGTGGCGCAGGCCACGATCCACCGCAATACCGGTGTACCGGTTTCTTGCGTCCTCATGCGGCGTGGGCGACGTGGAAGCCCACTTGGCGCGCGATGCCGTGCCGCGGACAACTCCGGTTCCGGAGCGGCTGGTTCCCTTGCGGAGGAACCGCGCAGCGCACCCCGCCAGGGCGTTGCACCAGGGCGACCGCTGGATGGGCAACCGTCATCTGGTCGGTCATGCGAAGATCCGCGACCAGTCCTCCCGCATCGAGGTCACCTGCCAGCCGCGCTGGGGCGCCTCATCGAGCGCCCTGGACAGGCGGCCGACATGGCTCTCGCGGTCATAAGCGTATTCGCGATCCGCATCGTCATGGCGAAGGATCATGCCGAAGCGGCGCCCCGCCCCTTCCGTGGCGTAGCGCAGCATGTGCCAGTCGCCGTCGGAATTGCCGAAGGCGGCAATCGGGCGCCGGCCTATATGGCGCGCGATGCCGACCGGCTTGCCGGGGCCGTCATCGATGAAATCCAAGCGCGGCTGGCGGGTGAGTGTGATCCGCCCCTCCGCCTCGCCCGGCTCCAGCGCGAAGCTCGACCCGATGACCTGGTGCGGCGGGATGCCATAGACCTGTTCCGAGAAAGCGCGGACGAATTCCACGCCACCACCAGAGACGATGAAGGTCGTGAAGCCCTGGGCGCGCAGGAAGCCCAGCACCTCGATCATCGGCTGGTAGATCAGCTCGGTGTAGGGCCGGCGCCAGCGGGGATCCCGCGCCGTGGCGAGCCATTCGGCAGCGATGCGCTGGAATTCCTCCGGCGTGTTCCCGGCCTGCGCGGCGCCGGCGAGCCTGAGCAATCCCTCCGTCCCGCCCGAAGCGGCGGCCCGCAGATCGCCCGCGATGGCGGCGCGGAACAGCGCGTCCTGCTGCCAGGCCGGGTTCCGCGGCGCCAGGGCGCGGAGGCGGTCCAGAATGAAGATGAGCTGCGTGTAGGCCGGCTGTTCGACCCAAAGGCAGCCATCATTGTCGAAGGTCGCGATCCGCGCCGGTGGCGGTACGAAGTCGGGGCCGCCCGCCGTGGTGACGGAAGCGACGAAGTCCAGCAGGGCGCGCTTGCGCGGCCCATCGCGCCAGGAGGGAAGCGGGTCGCCCGGCTGGGCCTGGGCGATCGACGCGCCGAGAAACGGGGCGGCCAGCACGGGGAGAGCGGAGGCGGCCAGGACGCCGCGGCGCGCCAGGGCGCGCCGATGACCGGGATCGAGGGGCATGCGTGTTCCTGCGGGTGTAGGCGCCGGTGGGCATGGGGGATGCCCACCGGCAGGCCCTGCCGCCGCCGGCCAGGAGGTGGTGGCGGCGGCCGGGATGTCGGGGCACTTAGCGGCCGGCGGCGCCCTGTCTCAGCCGGGCCATCGCGTCGCCCAGGCTGAAGCTCCCGGGCGCCTGCCGCGGCGGGAAATCGCGGAAGGTCGCGAGGAAGCGGCCGACGAAGGCCTGCGCCGGCACCAGCGCGAAGGCGCGCTCCACCCGCCAGCGATTATGCTCAAAGGATTCGGTGGCCCGCTCATAGGGGTCGGATCGCAGGTTGAAGAGCATCGGCAGGCGCAGCGGCGTGAAGCCGCGTTCCCAGACGCCGAAGCCATGATTCTCCTGGATCATGAAATGGACCTTCCAGTTGCCGTGGCGCAGCGCAGCGAGGTCCCCGTCATCGGTGAAGTAGAACATCTCCTGCCGCGCGCCCGGCCCCGCGCCGGTCAGCAGCGGAAGCTGGTTGTAGCCGTCGAGATGCACCCTGTAGCTGCGCCCGCCCGCCTGGTGGCCGGCCAGCAGCTTCTGCTTGATCTCAGGCTCCCCGGCGGCGGCGAGCAGCGTCGGCATCCAATCCTGCAGGGAGACGATGTCGTTGATCACCTGCCCCGGCTGGATGCGGCCCGGCCAGCGGATCGCACAGGGGGCGCGGAAGCCACCTTCCCAGGCGGTCGCCTTCTCGCCCCGGAAGGGGGTGTTGCCGCCATCGGGCCAGGACATCACCTCGGCGCCGTTGTCGGTGGTGTAGATGACGATGGTGTTCTGCGTGATGCCGAGGTCGTCCAGCTTCTTCAGCAACTGGCCGACATGCCCGTCATGCTCGACCATCCCGTCGGCATAGACGCCGAGGCCGGTGACGCCGCGGCTTTCGGGCTTCAGCCGCGTCCAGATATGCATCCGCGTCGAGTTGAACCAGGTGAAGAAGGGCCGGTTGGCCCGATGCGCGCGGTCGATG
>JBIKSZ010000323.1:0-3555 GCA_044348345.1 Roseomonas sp.
CGTGATCCTTGACCAGGTGAGCCTCGCCATCCGGCCAGGCGAATGTCTCGGCCTGATCGGGGAGAGCGGTTCGGGCAAGAGCACGATGGCGATGCTCGCCTTGGGTCTGATGCGCCCGCCCCTGACGCTTGGCGGCGGCCGGGTCCTGGTGTGCGGCGAGGACACGGCCGCATGGGACTGGGATGACTGGCAGGCGCTGCGCGGTCGCTTCGTCTCCCTGGTCAACCAGGACCCGCTCAGTGCGCTTAACCCCGTCTTGCCCATCGGCGAGCAGATCTGCGAGGTGATGCGGATCCATCGAGCCATTCCGGCCGAAGCGCAGGAGGCAAGGCTGCGCGAGGTGCTCGCCGATGTCGATCTCCCCGCGCGCGTGATCGCGCAGTATCCGCATGAGCTGAGCGGCGGTATGCGGCAGCGCGTGGTCATCGCCATGGCGGTGGTGAACCGCCCCGCGCTGCTCATCGCGGACGAGCCGACGACGGCACTGGATGTCACGACCCAAGCACGCGTTCTCGATCTGCTGCGCCGACTCCAGCAGCGCTACGGGCTCGGGCTGCTGTTCATCTCGCATGATCTGCGCGTGGTGGCGCGCGTGGCGGATCGCGTGGTGGTGCTGCGCGAAGGGCAGGTCGTCGAGGCGGGCGAGACGCGGGCCACATTTGGCGCGCCCCAGGCCGCCTACACCCGCGGCTTGATGGCGGCGGTGCCGGGACGGCGCCGGATCGCGACAGTGGGGGGATGCTAACGTGCTCTCGGTCACGGGCGTCTCGAAGCGCTTCGGCGGCCGGATGGTGCTGAATGACGTCTCGCTGGATATCGGACCAGGCGAGATCGTCGGCGTGGTCGGCATGTCGGGCTCCGGCAAGAGCACGCTGGCGAATTGCATGCTGGGCCTGCACCGCCCCGATGCCGGCACGATCAGCTGGCGCGGTCAGTCCCTGGCGGCGCGTTCTGCCCGCGTTGCGGCGCGGCAGGAGATCCAGCCCGTGTTCCAGGATCCGCGAGCGAGCCTCAACCCGCGCTGGACGGTGCGACGGAGCCTCTGCGAACCGCTGCACAATTGGTTCCCCGGAATCCGCGGCGGCGAGCGGGAGGCGAGGCTTCGCGCCCTGCTCGACGCGGTGGCGCTGACGCCCGACCACCTGGACCGCAACCCGCATGAACTGAGCACCGGTCAGTGCCAGCGGGTCTGCCTGGCGCGCGCCCTGGCGCCGCAGCCCGCCTTGCTGGTCCTCGATGAGCCGCTATCCGCGCTCGACGTCTCCGTGCAGGCGACACTGCTCCACATGCTGCGCGACCTGCAGGAGCGCGACGGATTGGCCTATTTGTTCATCTCGCACGACATCGCGGTGGTCGGGGAGCTGTGCCAGAACGTGCTGGTCCTTGAGCATGGGTCCGTTGTCGATCAAGGGCCCGTCGCAACCGTGCTCAGCACACCGTCGCATCCCTACACCAAGTCGCTGCTTCGGGACTCGTTGGCGATGCCTGGATGGGCAAGATAAGCATGATGACGCCTATCAGAATCGAGGTGGTTATCAGTGCCGCCAACCAAACGCAAACTGGTACGGGGTTCGCCGCACCGCTGGGCTCTCGCCAACCAGCCGCCAGATCGGCCCCGTGCCTCTGCGGCGACGGCAAGCGGCCCAGGTCCGCCTCAGCGCACGCCCGTCGTCAAAAGGGGCGCGCATCCCGGTAAGGACGCGTGTTGCCCGCGCCTCAGGCACGGCAGGTGACGCAAACGGCGAGACGCGTCTCACGGATGCCAGCGAAGGTTGGATTCCGGTTGCCACCGCTGCTCCAGTCGGTCTCCTCACACTCCGTCTCCCCTCGTGAGGATCTTCTCCGCTATGTGCGCCCCTGACCTTGATGGCGCGGCGCGGGACAAGGGCGGGTTTTGTCGCCGAGGGGCCTGAGGCTGTCCAAACCTTGAGGGCCGGCTGATTGCTCCGACCGGGCATCATGCCTTGCTCTCCATCCATTTTCGCTGAGGCGACCTTTCCCGAGTTCAGCCATCCCATCGCCCGAGGCAACGGCGCCGGAGGGAATTGGCGGCCGGCGGGCAAATCCCCGCTGTCTCCGCGCTGGCCCAGTCAACAGCTCCGCCCCGGAAACCCCAGGAAACCCGCCACTCAGCGCGTCTCCGCCGAGCCCGTCGTACGGCTGGACGCCGGCGTCCATCTATCCCTCGACGAAGCGGCGGCCGGCGTCTTCCACCGAGAGCGACATGTGTTCAGATGGACCCATCCGGACGCATTTTTTGAACTATAGTCAACAATTTATAGAGCACGCCGCGTTGGTATGAACGCAGCGTGCTCTAGGCCTTCATGGTTGCGCCACCTGTCCAGTCGAATGGGGGGCGCTCCACATCCATACAGGGCTCTTAACGTACCCGGACACCCTGCATCTGCGCCTCGGTCACAGACGTATCCGCCGGCAACGTCCCGTGATTAACAAGCATGTAAAGCGTGATGGCGAGTTTACTCTCATCGCTTACGCGGCCAGGATTGTCGAAGGGCATGAGGACTAGATTGTAGTCCAGAAGGGCCGCACCGGTCGGGAACTTCGAAGCTATGTTGGAACGCGGCCCCCAGATCGGAGTGGCAAACTGATCACCGCCCTGGCCCGTCTGCCCATGACACGCCGCGCAGGCCTGCACATAGCCAACCCGCCCTTGCTCCACTTGCGTAGATCGGGCTGGCGTCTGCGCAACGCCAGCACCGGAATGGAGCGCCACGATCGACGCGAGTGCGAGAAGGATTGCTGTGGTGAGCCGGATCACTACGCCACTCCAATCCGGAAGCGCGGGACCGCGTTGTTTGCCATTCCGAGCAGATTGAACGGCACCTCGTTCGGCTGTACCTGGCCTGCGCCGTCTGTGGCTCGCGTCTCGACAAGATGAGACCCGGCTGTCGCTTCCCAGGGGAACTCGAAGCGAACCCAGCTGTACCGACCGAGGTTGGGCGGTACGATCCGAGCTTCTTGCCAGCCACCACCATTGATGCGGTACTCGACCTTGGCCACGCCGTGACGCGGCCCCCACGCATATCCGCGCATGGTTTGGCGGCCTGCGGCCAGCATGGGAAGCTGCCCGCGCTGAAGGGGGTAGTTGGCCGGCAGGCCCTGGCTATGCTCGATGACAAGCGGCACCGTCAGCGTCGACTTGACGGGCATCCATTCCACCATCGGCCCGCGGATCTGGTCGGGCGTGGCGTTGCGGAACTCGTCCCCTGCTTCCGGCCGCGGCGCTTCGAAGGTGGGGCCGATAAAGACCTCGCCCGTGACATTCAGCCGGGTCCAGAAATTGTGTTCCGCAATCTTGATCTCGGTGAGCCACTTGATGCTGGCGGCTCCGCCCCACCCCGGCACGAACGCGCGTACCGGCGCACCGTGATCCAGCCAGAGGTCGTTCCCATTCATCTGGTAGCAGAGGCCGATATCGTCGCCGCGCTCGATCAGCTCGCGGATCGGTATCGGGCGACCCATATCCGCGCCGTCGACGCCGGACCAGAAGAGGCAAGCCTTGGCGGTCGGCTTCAGGCCGACCAAGCCGAGGAT
>JBIKSZ010000324.1:0-3535 GCA_044348345.1 Roseomonas sp.
CTATTAACATTACGAGCTTGTAGGGTTTCAAGACATGCGCGCTTCGAGACGCAGACCAATATTCCACTTAAGGTTATCTTTAATTGATGTCTGTTTTGCTATTTCAGGCGGAGTATAAGCGATCGGCGGCAGATTTCATGATCTTGGGTTGTAGAAATGCTCGCCAGAAAAAAGCAGCCTGCCGGTCAGCCGCGGCGCCCATGAGGAAGAATGCGAGAGGGCGGTGCGCGCTGCCCGCCAGACGCCCGCCATCAGCCGCAAGCGCTTTGGCGCCCGGCTGCGTCAGACCACAATGCAAGGAAAGGCGGTGGTGGAGCTGAGCGGGATCGAACCGCTGACCTCGTCATTGCGAACGACGCGCTCTTCCAACCGAGCTACAGCCCCGTCCACCGCAGGGCGCATGTCGCGGCCAGGCATCCGGCCCGTCTTCGGCCAGATGCAGCCGCATGGGGGCGCCCCCCACGGTCAGCCGGTCAGGGGGTCTTCGCCACGCAATTCATGCCGGTTGGGATGGTCGCCGGCGTCACGAAGTTCGCAAGCGCGATCAGCTCCCACTTGCCTTCGGCATTCCGCAAGTAGGTGAGCAGGCGTGGCTGGCGTTCCGAGCCATAGGCCCGCGCGTCCACCCGAAGGCCCGACACCACGGCAACAAACGAGACCACCAGCAGGTCGCCGTGGCGGGACGTCACGATATCCGCCGCCTCATAGCTCTGCGCGGGGGACCACATGATCGGGATACCAGCCTCGTTCGGCCAGCCCTGCCCATCGGCGAGTTGGATCATGAGCGCGTCGCTGACGATCGCCTCGCTCGGTCTTCCCATGGTGGCGGCGCGCCACTGATCCACGAGCGACCTGCCGAGTTCGGCGTCCGCTGCGCTGGTGCTGACCGGCATCGCGGTCCAGGGCACGGGCGCCGCATTGCAGATGGCCGCGGTCGGCGTGTTGAAGTTGGCGATGCTCACCATCGCCCAGTGCCCGCGCTCCGCGCTCCAGCGAAACACATTCAGGCGGAACCGCGCGTCATCGCTCAGGAACACGGCGCGATCGGGGATGGTGGCACCCGGGGTGCTGACCGTGTAGCGAACCACCTTCACGCCGTCAGCCGGCTCCGTCGTGAGCACGCCGGAGACCGTGAAGGTCGCGATGTCGGCCGGCACATAATCGTTCACATTGTATCGCTCGCCGGACGCGCGCTGAATCTGGAAGGCGGGATCGAGATACGGTCGGATGATCGCCCGCTCTGCGGCGACTTCCCCCGGGCTGTTGTCGGGGCCCGCACCAGCGGGTTCGAGCGCGAGAAGGCCGAACCAGGCGGTCACGAGCGCCTCGCCGCTGGCCGAGCGGTCCGCGAAGGCTGCGGGCATGCGGGATGCCGCGGGCCGTGTGGGGACTTCGCCAGCCGCGGTGACGGGCTGTGCGGCTGCGGGCAGGGAGACGGCCGCCAGGACCGTGGCGATAGACAAAAGAGCGTGGAAAGCGTGGCGCTTGAGATCTGGCATTGCGGGGTAGCCTTGATGACCATGATCGGGACAGCGCCGGACCGAAAACTCTGAGCCGACAGCATGTGTCCGGGGATACTCTGCTCATCATAATATAATTACAAGGCGCTTATTCGATATTTTCGTGACATATCACATCCTGGAGTTATAATTTCTCAACTCGCGGAGATGGCGCTTGCCATGGCCCAGCGCCATGGCGGGCACCCGGTGCGCCAGCTCTCCCGTCATCTTCCCCGGAAAAAAGCAGCGTGCCGGTGAGCCGCCGCGTGGGGCACCGCGGCGCCCGTGAGGAAGAATGCGAGAGGGCGGCGCCCACCGTCCCGGCGCGACCCCAATGCAAAAGGGGCGCCGGGTTGCCCCGGCGCCCCTTTCGTTCGGGTTGAGCGGACGGCTCAGAAGCCGATGCTGTAGCGCAGCATGGTGGTGATGGACGGGTCGTTGCCGTAGGGCAGCTGGCGCACGGAAGCGTCGAAGGCGATCGCTTGGTTCGACGCCACCATGTAGCGCATGCCCGCCGAGCCCACCGCCCGCAGCTCGTTCTGCTGCTGGCTGGCGTTGATCGAGAAGGTCTCGAGCCCCGCGATGGTGCTGGTGCCGGCGTAGCGGTCCACCTTGCTGTCGAGGTCGTATTCCATGCCGGCGCCGAAGGTCATGCTGAATTCCGGCGTGATCGCGCCGCGCAGCCGCAAGCCCGCCGTGCCGCTCGTCACCTGCTGGCCGAAGCGGTTGTAGGTGAGGGGGAACTGGACGGCATCGGAGGTGGTCTCGACATAGCCCTGCCGCTGGCTGTCGCTGCGGCGCAGACCGGCATAGGGCTGCGCCACCCAGGTGCCATCGATGGGGACGCCGTAGGCGATCTCGCCGCCGAACGCCAAAGCGGCGGTGCGGGTCCTGCCGGTGCCCGGCTCGGTGTCGGCGATCTCGGGGCGGGTGATGCGCAGGTCGCCCTCCTGGTACGCCAGCGCAGCTCGGATCGTGAGACCCGCGAAGTTGGGGTTCTCCTGATAAACGGCGAAGGCACCGAGCATAGGCTGGGTGTTCTTGGGATCGATGCCAACAGGGCTCTGGGCGACGAGGTTCTGGTCGATGAAGCCGCCGATGCGAAGCTGCTGCGTCACGCGATAGGCAGCGGTCAGGATCCCAGCCGTCTCGCCGCTGTCCGAGTAGTTCCTCCCGATCTGCGAATTGCGGAAGCCGACCGAGACGCAGAGCCCGTGCTGGTCGAAGACCGAGCAATCGTAGTCGAGCGCGAAGGTCGTCGCGGCGGCACGCTGGCTCAGCACGCTGCGCACGGCGTAGGCATTGGATTGCAGTGCCAGCCGGGTATTCGCTGCGTCGGGACCGAGCAAGCGCAGGATCAGGTCCCAGCTGTTGTCCTGGTCGGGATCCTCCAGGGTCCAAGCGAAGCGATCGACGGTCCCGGAACGGTCCCGACTGTCGATCTCGGCGCTGGTGATGTTGCTGAGGACAGCAGTGTAGGTGCCGGCGGCGAGACCCGTGCTGTAGGTGCTCACGCCGAAGCGCATGCCGCCAGCCGGCGCGGTGATACCAGTAATCCCTTGCAGCCTGCCGAAGTCAGTAGCGCTGCGGATGATAATATAATAGTTTTCTGGCAGTATGCCAGCAACGCGCAATGGCGTTGCGCCGCCCTGAGCATTGTGGAGGTTGACTATGCGCGAGCCTGGTTGATTTCTGATGCTGGTGAGATCAGCGTCCGATCCGGTGATTGTTCCGAAATTCCCAATCTCTTGAATTATTCCAGAGTTATAGATCCCGATAGTTCCGTTTATTGTTCCGAAATTTCTAATCTCTTGAATTGCTCCCAAGTTATCATTATAGATTCCGAAGCCGTTTGTGCTGCCATTTATTTGACCGCCACTATTGTTCAAAATGGTCCCCACATTTACTGCAATACTCCAAAGAGATAAAGCTGCGAAGCTCCCCTGCGCATCGATAGTACCAGCCACATTTATGTTTGTAATATTTAATGATCCGAAGGGGCTAGTTAAGGAAACAAACTCAATTACCCCATCTAC
>JBIKSZ010000111.1:0-11688 GCA_044348345.1 Roseomonas sp.
GCTCGACACCGCCACGGTGAGGCGCATCGCCTCGCTGGCCCGCATCCGGCTGGAAGACGATGAAGTCGGCCGGATGCAGGCCGAGCTCAACGGCATCCTGGGTTGGATCGAGCAACTCCAGGGGGTGAACACCGACGGCGTCGAGCCCATGGCCGGCGGCGCCCCCGAAGGTCAGCCCGCCATGCGCATGCGCGAGGATGCGGTGACCGATGGCGGCCAGGCGGATGCGGTGCTCCGCAACGCGCCCGACCGCATGGGCGAGTATTTCGGCGTGCCGAAGGTGGTCGAGTGATGCGCGCGACGGATTACACCCTGAAGGGCGCGCTCGACGCGCTGGCCACCGGCGAGACGACCTCCGTCAAGCTGACCGAGGCGTTCCTGGACGGCATCGCGAAGCTGAACCCGCGCCTCAATGCCTTCATCACGGTGACCGCCGATCAGGCGCTGGACGCTGCCAAGGCGAGTGACGCGCGGCGGGCCGCCGGCCAGGCGGGGCCGCTCGAAGGCGCGCCGATCGCCATCAAGGATCTGTTCTGCACCGCGGGCACGCAGACGACCGCCGGCAGCCGCATCCTCGGCGGCTTCGTGCCGCCCTATGAGAGCACCGTCACGGCGAACCTGCTGCGCGATGGCGCGGTGTTCCTCGGCAAGGTGAACCTCGACGAGTTCGCCATGGGCTCGTCGAACAAGACGAGCGCCTATGGCGGCGTCGAGAACCCCTGGTCCCGCGCGAACGACCCCGCGACGCGTCTGGTGCCGGGCGGCTCCTCTGGCGGGTCGGCGGCGGCGGTGGCGGCGCGGCTCGCGCTGGGTGCGACGGCGACTGATACGGGCGGCTCCATCCGCCAGCCCGCGGCCTTCTGCGGCATTGCGGGCATCAAGCCGACCTATGGGCGCTGCTCGCGCTTCGGCATTGTCGCCTTCGCCTCCTCGCTCGATCAGGCGGGGCCGGTGGCGCGCACCGTCGAGGATTGCGCGATCCTGCTGCGCTCCATGTCGGGCTTCGATCCGAAGGACGCGACCAGCGCCAACCTGCCCGTACCCGATTTCGCCGCCGCCTGCGGGCGTTCGGTGAAGGGGATGCGCATCGGCGTGCCGAAGGAATACCGGCTCGACGGCATGGCGCCGGAGATCGCGGCGCTGTGGGAGAAGGGCCTGCAATGGCTCCGCGACCAGGGTGCGGAGACGGTCGAGATCAGCCTGCCGCACACCAAATACGCGCTGCCGACCTACTACGTCGTGGCGCCGGCCGAGGCGTCGTCCAACCTCGCGCGCTATGACGGCGTGCGCTTCGGGCTGCGCGAGACGGCGCAGAACTCCGACCTGCGCGACCTCTACGAACGCACCCGCGCCAAGGGGTTCGGGCAGGAAGTGCGCCGGCGCATCATGATCGGCACCTATGTGCTGAGTGCCGGCTACTACGACGCCTATTACCTGAAGGCGCAGAAGGTGCGCGCGCTGATCCGCCGCGACTTCGAGCAGGCCTGGGCCCAGTGCGACGCCATCGTCACGCCGGCGACGCCGACGGCTGCCTTCGGCATGGACGAGAAGCAGGACGACCCGGTGACGATGTACCTCAACGACGTATTCACCGTGACGGCGAACCTCGCAGGGCTGCCGGGCCTCGCGGTGCCGGCGGGGCTCGACGCGCAGGGCCTGCCGCTTGGCCTGCAGGTGATCGGCAAGCCCTTCGACGAGGAAAGCTGCTTCGCAGTCGGCGCCGCCATCGAGCGCGCCGCCAACTTCACGGCGGTTCCGGGGATCCGCGCATGAGCTACACCATCGAAGGCACCACCGGCCCCTGGGAGCTGGTGATCGGGCTCGAAGTCCACGCCCAGGTCACGTCGCACTCCAAGCTGTTCAGCGGCGCCGCCACCGCTTTCGGCGCGGAGCCGAACAGCCAGGTGTCGTTCATCGATGCCGGATTCCCCGGCATGCTGCCGGTGATCAACCGCGAATGCGTGGCCCAGGCGGTCCGCACCGGGCTTGGCCTCAATGCGAAGATCAACCTCTGGTCGCGCTTCGACCGGAAGAACTACTTCTACGCCGATCTGCCGCAGGGCTATCAGATCAGCCAGTTCGCCGACCCGATCGTCGGTGAGGGCGCGGTCGAGATCACGCTGGCGGATGGCACCACCAAGACCATCGGCATCACCCGCCTGCACCTGGAGCAGGATGCCGGCAAGTCGCTGCACGACCAGCACGCGACGAAGAGCTTCATCGACCTCAACCGCTCCGGCGTTGCGCTGATGGAGATCGTGTCGGAACCCGACATGCGGAGCCCGGAGGATGCCGGCGCGTATCTCACGAAGCTGCGCCAGATCCTGCGCTATCTCGGCACTTGCGACGGCAATATGGACGAAGGCTCCATGCGCGCCGACGTCAACGTCTCCGTCCGCAAGGCGGGCGAGGGCTATCGCACGCGCTGCGAAGTGAAGAACGTCAACTCTGTGAAGTTCGTCATGCAGGCGGTCGAGGCCGAGGCGCGGCGCCAGATCGAGGTCTGGGAGTCGGGCGGCACGGTGGATCAGGAAACCCGCCTGTTCGACACGGCCCGCGGCGTCACGCGTTCCATGCGCAGCAAGGAAGACGCGCATGACTACCGCTACTTCCCCGAGCCCGATTTGCCGCCGCTGGTGCTGGAGCAGGCTTGGGTGGATGCGCTGAAGGCGTCGCTCCCCGAACTGCCCGATGTGCGGCGCGCGCGTTATGTCGCGATGGGCCTGACGCCCTATGACGCTCACGTTCTGACGCTCGAGAAGGAAACCGCCGCCTTCTTCGAGACCGTCGCCAAGGGCCGTGACGCGAAGTTTGCCGCCAATTGGGTGACCGGCGATTTCTTCGCCGCGCTTAACCGCCTCAAGCGTGACATCACCGACCCGCCGGTGACGGCCGAGAATCTCGGCGCGCTGCTGGACCTGATCGCGGACAAGACCGTGTCCGGCAGCCTCGCTAAGCAGGTCTTCGAGGCGATGATCGAGACCGGCAAGGCGCCGGGCGAGATCGTCGAGGAACGCGGCCTGAAGCAGGTGACCGACACCGGCGCGATCGAGGCGGCCGTGGCCGATGTGCTGGCGAACAACGCCGACAAGGTCGCCGAATACCGCTCCGGCAAGGACAAGCTGTTCGGCTTCTTCGTCGGGCAGACCATGAAGGCCATGCAGGGCAAGGGGAACCCGGCCCTGGTGAACGAGGTGGTGAAGAAGCTTCTCGGCTGAGGCCGATGGATGCGGCCAGGACCGCCGCGGAGGATCGGGCATGGACGAGAACAGGCCACAGGGCGTCGGCAGCCTGATCGAGCGTGGGCTCGCGCTGGCGGTCGTGGCGCTCGTGCTGCTCGGCATCCTCGCGGTGCTGCAGCCCTTCGCCACCGCGATCCTATTCGGCTCCATCCTGGCGATCGCCGCCTGGCCGCTGCGCGACGCGCTGATCGCGCGCGGCCTCGGCCGCGGCACCGCGGCGGGTTTGCTGCTGGCGCTGGTGCTGCTGGCCGTCGTCGCCCCGCTGCTGCTGATGGCACCGGGTCTGGTCGCAGCCCTCCGCTCGGGCGGTGATGCCGCGCAGGCCGCGCTGCTCGCGGCCCCGATCACCCCGCCCGATTGGGTCGCGAGCCTGCCGGTCGTCGGCAGCCAGTTGGAGGCGCTGTGGCTTCGCATCGCCGAGGCGCGCGGCAATATCGGCCCGCTGATCGAGCCCTATGCCGACCGCATCCAGTCCGTCCTGCTGGCCGTCGCGGGCGGTCTTGCCGATAGCGCATTGCAGATGCTGCTCGCTCTCATCGTCGCCACGATGCTCTGGTCGCAGGGTGAGGCGATTGCGGAGGCGCTGGCCGACAGCGCCGCGCGGCTCGGTGGCGCGACTGGCGTCAACGCGCTGCACGCGGCCGGCGCCGCGGTGCGTGCGGTGGCCTATGGCGTGGTCGGCACCGCCGCCGCGCAGGGCATCCTGGCCGGGATCGGCTACGCCATCGCCGGGGTGCCTGCCGCGGCGTTGCTTGGCTTCCTTACCCTCGTCTTCTCCATCACGCAGATCCTCGGTCCGCTGGTCGTCGTGATGTGGGCCGGTGCGGCCTACTGGCTTTACAGCGAAGGCCAAACGGTCTGGGCGATCTTCATGGGGGTCTGGGGCCTCGTCATCGTCTCGGGCAGCGACAACATTCTCCGCCCGATCCTGATCAAGCGCGGCGTCGAGATGCCGCTGAGCCTCATCATCCTCGGGGTCTTCGGCGGCTTCGTCGCCTTCGGCTTTCTCGGCCTGTTCATCGGGCCGGTGCTGCTGGCCGTCGGGTTGATCATGCTGCGCGCCTGGCGCGCCTCCGAACGCCCAGTTTGAGGAGATGCGGATGCCCCGCCGCGCCCTGGTCCATCGCGTCGCCGCGCGCCATCCGGGCGATGCGGCCGCCGTCGCCGTGCTGTTCGACACCGGTGCGCTGCGGCCGGAGGAGGTTGTCGCGATCCTCGGCAAGACCGAGGGCAATGGCTGCGTCAACGACTTCACCCGCGCCTATGCCGTGGAGGCGCTCTGCCACATGCTGGCCGCGCGGCTCGGCAGCACCGCGGCGCAGGTGGCGGAGCGTGTCGCGATGGTGATGTCGGGCGGCACGGAAGGTGGGCTGTCGCCGCATTTCCTGGTTTTCGCGGTGCGTGAGGAGGCGGCGCCCGCGGGCCCGCCCGCGCTCGCGCTCGGGACCGCCTTCACCCGCGACTTCGCGCCCGAAGAACTCGGCCGCATGCCCCAGCTGCAGGCGACAGCTGCGGCCGTGCGCCAGGCGATGGGCCAGGCCGGCATCGCGCGCATCGAGGATGTGCACTACGTCCAGGTGAAGTGCCCGCTGCTGACCAGCGACCGCATCGCCGCCGCCAAGGCGCGCGGTGCGACGGTTGCGACCGAGGATACCTATCACTCCATGGGTCTCTCACGCGGCGCTTCCGCGCTCGGCGTTGCGCTCGCGCTCGGCGAGGTTGCGGAGGCTGCGCTCTCTGATGCGGCGATCGGCGCCGACTGGTCGCTCTTCTCTGGCCGCGCCAGCTGCTCGGCCGGCGTCGAGTTGCTGCGGAACGAGGTGGTGGTGATGGGCAACAGCGCCGCCTGGACGGGCGATCTCATCATCGCGCATGACGTGATGGCGGACGCCATCTCGCTGCCCGCCGTGCACGCCGCGCTCCGCGCCGCGGGGCTCGATACGGGTGGCGGCCAGCTTCCCGCGGCGGAGGCCGCGCGGCTCGTCGCCGTGCTCGCGAAGGCCGAGCCGAGCTCCTCCGGCACGATCCGCGGCCGGCGGCACATCATGTGGGACGACAGCGACATCAACGCCACGCGCCACGCGCGCGCCCTGGTTGGTGGCGTGATCGCGGCCGCGACGGGACGCACCGACCTGTTCGTGAGCGGCGGCGCGGAACACCAGGGCCCGGATGGCGGCGGGCCAGTGGCGGTGATCGCGCGGCGGGGGTGAGGGCGCGCGATCACGGTCAAGACCGGCACGCTGGTGGATGCGACGATCATCGCCTCTGCCAGCAAGGGCGATGGCGAGGCGCGCTGGGTCAAGCACCGCAACCGCACCTCGGGGCATGACTTCAAGGCACGTGTTGGCGCCGATGCCGATGCCGACATCGCGCTGGTTGAGCAGGTGTCGGTCACGCCGGCGAATGTGCATGACGGGCGCGAGGGGCCGGCCGCGCTGCCCGACGACCCGGGCGATGTCTATGCCGACAGCGCCTATCGCGGGCAGCACTTCGAGGCCGCCGTGCGCGCCAAGGGCGGCGTGCCGCGGGTTGCCGTGACCAGCATGTGGGGCCAAGACGAGACCGCGACGCTGGCGCGGCTCGAGGCATGGAACGCGCCAATTCAGCGGGTGCGCGCGCGCATCGAGAAGATCTTCGGCGCCTGGAAACGCTGCTACGGCCTGCGACGCATGCGATGGCGAGGCCTCGCCCGCGCCAGAGCCCAGGTCCATTTCACCGCAAGCGCCTACAACCTCAAGCGAAGCCTCAATCTCCAGCCGCCGTAAGCGCAGCGCGTGGGAAAGCGCACCTTCCAGCCCGCACGGCTGGCGCAGGGCACAGACCGACGCCCAAAACGCCAAAACAGAGCCTCCTCAAGGCTTCCGCGCACAGGTCTCCTAGATGTTTGGTCCCGGCATGTGGTGGTGGGGATTGGCGGCGAAGCTGTGAGGCTCTGCTGCCCATGTGCGGCAGATGAACCTATAGGGCGCGAGACCCTTCAGGGTCCTGACGATCTGTGGACGGCGATCTCGCTGCTGTTGCCACCTGAAGCGCCGAAGCTGAAGGGCGGCAGGCCGGGTGGCTGGATCAGGTGGCGCTGGCCGGCATCCTGGCTGTGCTGCGCGCCGGGATCCAGTGGCAGGATGTGCCAGCCGAGATGGGCTGCAGCAGCAAGACGTGTGGGCGACGGCTGATGGAGTGGCATGCTGGCCGGGGATTGGGCTGCGCTGCATCGCGGGCTTCTGGAGCGGTTGCGCGGCGCGGACTGCCTCAACCGGAGCAGGGCATCACTCGACAGCGCGCCGGTGCGCCTCAGAAGGGGGGCGCGGAGACCGGCCCCCATCCGACAGGCCGAGGCGAGGCGGGGACGAAGCGGCATCTGCTCGTCGATGGCGAGGGCACGCCTCTTGGCCTGACGCTCAGCGGGGCGGACCGGCACGACAGCCACATGCTGGCCGCCACCCTTGGTGCCGTGCCGCCGGTGCGCGGGCCCCGCGGTCGTCCCCGCCGCCGGCAGCACAAGTTCCACGCCAGCAAAGGTTGCGATCGCTTCCGATGCCGCCGTGAGTGCGGCGCCCGTGGCATCGTCCCGCGCATCGCACGATGCGGCGTCAACAGCAGCGAACGGCTCGGGCGGCATTGGTCGAAGGTGGAGTGGACCCTTGCGTGGCTCGCCCAGTTCCGGCGCCTCGCCGTTCGACACGAGCGCGGTGCCGACGTTCACCTCGCCCTTACCACCGCCGTCATCTGTATCCGGCAGATCAGATGATTCTGTCCCCGTCGTTAAATCACGGAGAAAACGCACGGCGAGTATTTTTTGTATGTATTTTATTTATGCGATAATTATTATTGAAAAATATCATATATTCTTGTGCGTTTATACGTAGATAATAAATTAACCGATCAAAATTTTTATCGAATTTTAAGTTTCCGATCATACGAAATGGGGAGCGTCCACAGGCGACACGACTGCCGCTTAAATTAGGGAGCCTCCTGCCGTGCCGTTGTACCGCAGCTGCTCGGCAGGGCATCAACCGGTTCTCTGGCCATTTCCACAACCAGCCCTTGCCCCCGTCGGCTGGCGTTTGTCGCGGCTCGCCATCCTGCTGGCGTGTACGGCGCTGGTCGCGCCCGGCTTTGCGCTGGCCAATGCGCCGGCTCTGCCGCAGGGCGGGCAGTTCGTGGCTGGCCAGGGCAGCATTAGCGCGGCCTCCGCCAACGCGCTCACCGTCACCCAGACCTCCGCCCGCGGCGTCATTGACTGGCGCAGCTTCAACATCGGCCAGGGTGCGAGCGTCACTATCCAGAACGGCGCCGGCGCGACGCTGAACCGCGTCACCGGCGGCGACCTCTCCCAGATCCTCGGCTCGCTGCGCGCCACTGGCAGCCTCTATCTGGTCAACCCGCAGGGTGTAGTGATCGGCTCGTCGGGCGTCGTTGTCACCGGCGGGCGCTTCGTCGCCTCCTCCCTCGATGTCGCCAACGATGCCTTCATGGCCGGCGGCACGCTGGTCTTTCGTGGCAGTACCGAGCATGCGGAGGTACGCAACCTCGGCCAGATCGCCTCCACCGGCGGCGATGTGATCCTGATCTCGCGGTCCGTGCGCAACGAGGGCACGATCACCGCCCCGCGCGGTACCGCGGCACTCGCCGCCGGCACCGAGGTGCTGCTGCGCGAGGGGCCGGAGGGGCGTCGCGGGATGGTGCGCGTCAGCGGCGCGTCCGGCGATGTCACCAACGCAGGGCGGATCGAGGCCGCGCAGGCGGAACTGCGCGCGGCGGGCGGCAACATCTACGCGCTGGCGGGCAACACCGCGGGCGTGATCCGCGCCACCGGCACGGAGACGCGGAACGGCCGCGTCTGGCTCTCGGCCGGTGCGGGCACGAACGCGGGCAATGTCGTCACCGAGGGCCGGATCGAGGCACGCAACGCCGACGGCACGGGCGGCAAGGTTGCGGTGCGAGCGGGGCATGCGGTGTCGAACACCGGCACCATCGCGGCCGATGGCAGCAGCGGCGGCGCAGTGCGCGTGCGCGCGGCGCGGGTGGTGCAGCAGGGCACGGTCAGCGCGCGCGGGACCAGCGGCGCGGGCGGGACGGTGCGTCTGCTTGCTGAGGATATCGCGCTGACGGGCGCGCAGATTGACGCCTCAGGGGCGACGGGCGGCGGTGTGGTCCGCATCGGCAGCGGGTTTCAGGGCGGCGAAGGGCTGCCGCGGGCCAGTACCGTGGTCGCCGATGCCACGACGGAGATCCGCGCCGATGCGACGCAGCGCGGGACTGGCGGCGATGTGGTGGTGTGGTCGGAGAGCCGCACCGAGTTTGCCGGGCGGATCAGCGCGCGCGGCGGTGCCGAGGGCGGCGATGGCGGGCAGGCGGAAGTCTCCTCGCGCGGCGTGCTGGCCTACACCGGCACGACGGATCTGCGCGCGCCGCTCGGCGCCTGGGGCACGCTGCTGCTCGACCCCTACAACATCACCATCTCGACTGGGACGCAGACGACCGGCGGACCGCCGGGCTTCACGCCGAATGTCAATGACAGCGTCATCAACGCCACCACACTGCTCAATGCCCTGGCAACGGCGAATGTCACCGTCTCCACCGGGCTCACCGGCAGCCCGGGCAGCCAGGCGGGCAACATCACCGTCACCGCGCCGCTGGAATGGACGAGTTCAACGACGCTGACGCTGCAGGCGAACAGCGCGATCAACCTCAACGCCGCGATCACCGCGCCAGCGGGTAGGCTGACGCTGGATGCGGGCGGGACGATCGGCGCAACGGGCGCCATCGTGGTGGGACGCTTCACCTTGACCAACGGCCAGTGGGTGCAGACCAGCGCGACCCTGCCGGCCTTCACGGCGGGCGATTTCCGGCTCGGCACCGGGACGCGGGGCGGCGGCACCAGCTTCCTGCGCGCGACCGGCGGCGCGGGCACCAGCGGCGATCCATGGCGGCTGACCGACATCTACGGCGTGCAGGGCATGGCCACCCGGCTCACCGGCCATTACAGCCTAGCGAACGACATCGCCGCGGAAGGCACCAGCGGCTGGAACGCCGGCGAGGGCTTCCGGCCGATCGGGACAGCTGCGGCGTCCTTCACCGGCCGCCTCGATGGCGCCGGGCGTGTCATCAACGGGCTCACCATCAACCGGCCGACGTCGGATTTCGTTGGCCTGTTTGGTGTGACCGGCACCGGCAGCACCATCAGCAACATCGGCTTGGTCGGTGGATCGGTCACGGGCCAATCCACCGTCGGCGGGGTGGTCGGCGAAAACAGCGGTGCAATCACCCAGGCATACACCACCGGCATCGTGGCGGGCAGCCTCGCCGTTGGCGGGCTGGTTGGAACCAACGGAGGCACCATCACGCAGGCCCACGCCACCGGTGCCGTGAGCGGCAGCGGCATCGTGGGCGGGCTGGTCGGCATCAACCAGAACGCGATCACGCAGGCCTACGCCACCGGTGCCGTGAACGGCGGCAACTTCACGGGTGGGCTGGCCGGCTCGGTCTGGAGCAGCGGCAGTGTGACGAGGGCCTATGCCACCGGCGCTGTGACGGGCAACGACCTCGTGGGCGGGCTGGCTGGCCGCAGCTCCGCCGGCGCCACGATCACGCAGGCCTACGCCACCGGCGCCGTGCTCGGCAGGATGAATGTCGGTGGGCTGATCGGCGAAAACGGCGGCACGACCACGCAGGCCTACGCCACGGGTGCCGTGACGGGAACCGGCACCTCCAGCAATCTGGGCGGGCTGGCGGGCCAGAACAGCGGCACGATCGGCGCCTCGTTCTGGGACACGCAAACCACCGGCCGCACGACCGGCGTCGGTTCCGGCCCCACCTCCGGCGCTAGCGGCCTGACCACGTCAGCGGCGCGGAGCCAGGCAGGCTATACGGGTTGGAATTTCGCGACCGACTGGTTCCACGGTGGCGATATGCGCCCGATCGGCCGGTGGCAGGCGGCGCAGCCCGGCACCGATGGCGTGCGCGTGATCCACAACCTGAACCAGTTGCAGCTGATGGCGATCAACCTCGGAGCCAGTTATCGCCTCGGCAATGACATCAACGCCTCAGCCACCAATGCCGCGGCGAGCAGCGCCGGCATCTGGGGCGCCGGCGGCTTCGTGCCGGTGGGGGCTGTGGCAACGCCCTTCAGCGGTAGCATGGACGGCGCCGGGCAAACCGTATCGGGCTTGACCATCAACCGGCCGTCAGAGAACTACCAAGGCCTTTTTGGCACTAGTGCCGCAAGCAGCGCGATCGCCAATATCGGCCTGCTCGGCGGCTCGGTGACCGGCGCCACGGGCGTCGGCGGGTTGATCGGCTTCAGCACTGGCTCGATCACGCAGGCCTATGCCACAGGTGCTGTAAGTGGCACGAACTACGTGGGCGGTCTGGCGGGTGCTCAGAACGGGGGCACAATCCTACGTTCCTATGCGACGGGTGCCGTGGTCGGCAATAGCTTCGTGGGTGGGCTTGTCGGCCTTGTTGGCTCAGGCGCGATCTCAAGGGCGTACGCCACGGGTGCCGTGACCGGCAGCAGCGGCGTGGGCGGGCTGGCTGGCGGCCTACTTGGCGGGACGATCACGCAAGCCTACGCCACCGGTACAGTCAGTGGCGCAACTGACCGGGGCGGGCTCGTTGGCAGCAGCTCAGGCACGATCGCCGCCTCCTTCTGGGACACTGTCAGCACGGGTCGCACGACCGCCGTCGGTAACGGCTCGAGCGGCGGCGCAACTGGCCTGACCACGCTGCAGATGCAGGACCTTGGCAGCTTCCGCACGACCTATGCGGGCTGGGATTTCGACACGGTCTGGTCGCCGCCCAACCAGGTCGGGCAGGGCAACGGCGCAACCACTGCCTTCTACCCGCAGCTCTACAGCCTTTCGAACGTCGCCGCAGTCTTCGTCCCCGACGCCAGCCGTCAGTACGGCGACGCCAATCCGGCCTTCGGCCTGCCAACCTATCGCGGCCTGCGTGCCGGTGACACGATCGGCACCGCTGCCACGATCGGCACCTCGGCCATCGTGTCGAGCAACGTCGGCACCTATGCGCTGACCGCGAGCGGCACGACCGTGACCAGCCCGCAAGGCCGGACCTACCGCATCGTCCACGTCCCTGGCGCGCTGACGATCACGCAGCGGCCGCTCGCTGTCACCGCGGATGCGCAAAGCCGCGAATATGGCGACGCCAACCCGGCGCTGACCTTCCAGCTCGGCGGCCAGGGCCTCGTTCCTGGCGACACGCTCACCGGCGCGCTGGCCACCACCGCAACGCCGACCAGCAATGTCGGGCCGCACGCGATCACCCAGGGCAGTCTCGCCAACTCCAACTACGCCATCACCTTCACCGGCAACGACCTCACCGTCACCCCGCGCGCCATCACGGTGACGGCGGACGCCCAAGGCCGCGAGTATGGCGATGCGAACCCCGCGCTCACCTTTGCTCTGACACGGAGCGGCGGTGTGGC
>JBIKSZ010000112.1:0-11682 GCA_044348345.1 Roseomonas sp.
GCGCTGTATCCGCGTTGAAGTAACTATCAGCGCCGAGGAGCGCCAAAGTCATGCCGGCGAGGTACGCGACTGTTGTCAGCTCAAGCATGGGCGGTCTTCCTGGGGATGCGCCTCACCGAAGCGCCGACGCTGTGCCAGCACGGCGATACATCATTAGCATCCATATATCAGCAACGATCGGCAATTAATGGCCGCAAAAAAATTACATGTCTGCCATTCGCGCCGCAACGTAAAGACGCATACTTTCATACAATGTGGCGCTGATTCCTGCGCTGCATCGTGCGGCGCTACATCGGTTTGGAACTGGACACCTCTAGAAACCCTTTGGTGGCGGCCCGATGCGGTTGGCGCAGGGGTAGTGCTCATGGGATTGGCGAGTGGACACGAGGCGGCGGCGCCTGAAATGCGACCTTTTGTCGGGTCAGCGGCTTGTGTGGGCTGTCGCTACGCTCTCGCCGGCCTGCCGCTGCGTAAGACGACTCGTCGCCTTGATCTCATGAAAATGCTGCTACAACGCTACATCTTTGGGTAAGGCGTCGATTGCAGGCGTGCAGGCTGCTGCGAACATGTCGCGCTTTCACGGCGGATCCCGGAGATGAAGGTTCGGCGAGAGGGTGCTGTGCCGGTGCCCGTCACCACTCTCATTCCCGCAACTGCGCAACGACGCAACAGGTGCCGGGCCCTTCCGACAGAGCAGTTGTACGGTTGCACGGTTGCAGAGGGTATGGGGGAATACGTCAGCGAGGGCGGCGGCGAGAAGGCAAGCCGGTTCCAACCGTCGGCCGCAACAGCGCGAAATCCACCAGCACCGCAATCCGCTCAAACTCATCGCCCTTGGCTGACAGATCGCGCAGCCGCTCCTCCACATCGAAGAAGCCAGCCTGCCGAACCATCGCCTTCACCCACGCCGCTGCCCGTCAGTGAATCAGCCCATGCGCGTCAGGACCAGGGGTTTCTGGACGTGTCCAAACCGTTGTCTGCCAAGTGGAAAAGCTTGGATAATTATTTTAAGGTCGTATTCTTGATGGCTGACGCTATGGTATTTGGAAGACTGACATGGACCTCATATCGATTGCGGCGGGCCTCGGCATGATGTTCGGCCTGTTGACCGCCGATGCGGTGGTTAGCGCAGAGACCGTCGCAGTGCAGATCTCCGTGCCCGCCTCAGTGGCGCAGACCGGCTACAGCGAGGATGTGGTGGAGCAGATCTTCACCCACGAATTCGAGGCGATGAACCAGACACGGTCACTACTGCGACCTCCGGTAATGCGCCCGGCGCGACAGCCCACGATTGTCGGCGTAATCGCCACTTCGCTGCGGCTGGATAACTTCACTGCGGCGCTACAGGATCTCCTCGGGTTGGAGCGAATGCGCATCGCCGGCGCCGTCGTTGCCGGCGCGCCTGGCGAGGGGCAGCGCCTTCTCATCAACTCTTCCTCCGCCTATTCGGGCCCTTTTTCGCTTGACCTTAGCGAGAGGGGCGAGACGGACCGGCTTCTACGCCGTGCTGCGCTCGAAACCATGGAGCGTGTGCAGCCCTATCGGGCCGCGCTGTTTCATTTCGGTCAAGTTACTTAAACTGGCGGCAATGACTACAGCGCCGTGGTGCAACTGGCCGAGCGCGAGCTGGGCCGGCCACGAAGGGCAGAGGTGCTGGAGGAACGCTCCTTCCTGGAGAACCTGCTGGGCATCGTGGCGCTGTTGAACAATGACCTTGATGAGGCAGAACGGCGCTTCCGTCTCTCATTTAGTTGGAATCCCAGCTTCACCATAGGACGCATCAACCTTGCCTTTGTGCATGTCGAGCGGGATCGGTATCAGGACGCGATCGACATCTTGAAGCCGCTGATTGCCAGCACTTCGCGACGGCGTTTCCCCCTAACCAGCACTCGTTTTGGACCCCTGCAAGAAGCGATGCACAGCACCTTGGGTGTGGCGCTCTGGGCCCAGGGAGATTTGGACGGGGCTGAGGCGGCATTTAGCCGCGCGACACGTGAATACCCGAGTTCGGCCGGAGCCTATTCCTATTGGGCGCGACTGCTGCGGGAGCGTGGCGATACGGTGAGGGCGGCGGAAAAGGCAGAGGTCGCTCGCTTAAACGCCCTGACCTTTGAAAATTACCCCGAGGTCGCCAACCTGTATTTCTGGATGAGCCCTCGGGATAATCAACCGCTGGTACGGCGGGTCGACGTACCGTTCCATACTCGGTAGTTAATTGTTCGCAACTTAAATTTCTGCTTTTGGGTCTTTTGCACCTGAGCGGACCTGCTCGCGCGGATGCAGAAATGCAGCCCGTGGGCCGTTGTGCAACTGACCGTACAGAATGTCGGTTGCCGCATTTCGTCGCATTTTTTCTGCGGCGGGAACAATCACCCAGGCGGACAGCCAAGGGGGCGGCTCTGTTTGCGAATTGGACTGGATGCGCAAGCAAGGCTGGGTGAGGAGCGCTCCGTTTGGCGAAGCGGCCTGTTCAGCGCGCGAGCCGGCGCCGGCAACGGGCGCCTCATGCGAGCCATCGATGTAGATACAGTCGAATTGCCCCGCATGTCCCTCGGCCAACAAACGCGCCATGGCCAGGTCCGAGAAGGATTTGTGCCGCCGCAGGGTCACAACCTGGGGCGCCTCCGTACAAGCCAGGGCGGTGTTGTGAAGGAAGTTCTGCTCGACGGCGCCCATATCGGCCTCCGCGGTCCCGCCCGCGCGATGCTCGAGGCCGTGGAATTCGCCACCCCGAATGGTTGGACTGGTTGAACAACCGGCGGCTCCTGGAGCCCATCGGCAATATCCCGCCGGCCGAGGCACTCTATCACGCGGCTCAGGACAGCCTGCTACCGGAGGCATGACTCAAACGAAACAGCCTCCGGGGAACCCGGGGCGGTTCGCAGCGAGATGTCGCCCTCCCGATCACCAAACTCGTGCGGGATTGCCGGGTCCGGGCGAGTGCTGAAGTCGACCGCCTCAGCCCACTTCGTGATCCTACCGCGCAGCTCTGCCAAGGCAGGGCGGGGCAACACGTCGAGATGCACTCAAGGGGGGCTGGTCAGTTCCTTGGTCTGCCGATACATAAATTCGCTATAGCTGGTCGAATATCGGCGGAGAATTTCAGTGCCAGGTTCATCTCGGCAGTATTTTGAGGATTTGTTCCAGTATCCGACCAAGATGCCGAAGTTCAAGGCGCGCGTTTCGACATCGGCGGACCGGTGGAAAGCGCGCGGGTTCAGCAGCAACGCGACGATCCTGGAGTCGATCAGCGCGCTGATGCATGCGCAAACCAACTACTCGGTCATCCTCAAGGATATCCAGGAGCTTGAGCGCAAAGGCTATGGGAGCGTCGCCCATGTGGCGGGCATCCGCTTTCTGATCGATGCGAACCATGCCTCGGTCAGCAAAGAGGGTGCCGGGAGCTTGGCGTTCATGCGCAGCGCGATGACACGCACAACGCCGGCCGATCAACTCTACAAGCCGGTACATCGCTTGCTTGTGGAAGAAGATATCTTTGCCTTCAGCTGGTCGCCGCTGCTTTCAAGATCCTATCACGCCGTGATGGCGATCATCGCCACGGCCAAGCTGGCAAGTGCGGTGGTCAGCACGGTTGGCACTTTTGGGGCGGCCGCGCCTGCGTTGATCGATGCGATCGGATCAGCAGCGTCCACGCTGCAAGATGTTGTCAAGCTTGCCAGCGCTGTGCAGGAGGCGTCGTCGATTCTTGTCGAGGGTGCGGCCACGGTCATCGAGGAGGGTTCGGCCGCGCGCGAGCATCTGGGAGCCGCCTCCAATCCATCGGAATTCGGCGTGGGGTCCGCGGTCGCGGCAGGGCAGGCGACGGACCTCGGTGCGCATACGGCCAGCATCGATCGCGGCACGGTGAAGACCATGTTCGGACTCCGCTCGCGGCCCGAAACAGACGCAGAAATGCGAAAGCGCTTGGGGCGCGAGCTGCTGGAGTTCGAAGGCGAGGTTCAAAAGCTGAACTTTGTGGTCGTTCAGCGCGTCACGCCGGTGCTCCAGGTGCGCGACAACATCGACGTGACAGATCCGACGAAGCCCAACGCCACCTTCGAGATCAAGACGTATATGTCGAGCCGATCTCTGGTCCGCGCCGGGGAGACTACCCGCGACAAGTTCGCCCAGATGGTGATGGTGTCGAAGACCGAAAGCTTCAACTCGCCTGCGGCTGCAGAACTCTTGTGCCGTCCATGGGCAGCAGAGAACACCTACCGTCAGTGGCAGGACGAACCCGGCGCACATATCGGGAGCGAGGCCGGCGATGCGGTGTTCGGGCCGCTGAATTGGGACGTGGACTCGTCCTGGATGCTGGTGGGTGAGCGCATGGGCACGCTCCCTTTGCCCGCAGGAATCCTGAGCGCGCGTATTCGCTTGCAGGAACGTGCGCGACTGCGCGCGACGCAAAGAATGTCGAAAATTCTGGTAAATAAGGCCAGGGCAGTCGTCGTGCAAAACAAGCTCGACGCCCAGCGTCGACTGATCCAGGGCAGCAATCTGCCTTCGGTTATTGATTTTCAAAATCAAACAACGACTTACATGATGGGGGGATTTTACAAGAACGCAAGAGATAATGAAAAACTTTTGAATATAGATACGCAGCTGGGCGCCTGGTTCAGAATAAAGCAAAAAATGGATAGCGTCGATCGAGCCGTGGTTGCGCTTGATTGTATTGTTTTGGCATGTGACGATTATCTTGAGCAGAAAGATGTTGAGTCGCAGAAGTCCGGTCATGTCAGCCAGCGTGTTCCTGCCGTCAGAAATCTCAGGAATGCTGCTGAAAGTCTGTGTCAGCAACTGGCATGACATCATGCCAAGCGCACGAAGGTTCCACCTTCGCGCGCCTCAGACGCGCCGTGCCGGAGGCACGCCTGCGACGTGACGGCGCTTCGGGCCGCAGGTCAAACCTTCATGGGACTGGTATTATCCTTGCCGGAATTGGCGATTCTGCATTAATCCTATGGCTTGTCATATAGATTTTTGGCTGGATCATTGTGAGATCAAATCTATCTGGGCTGGCTGGCGCAGTGGCGCTTGCGGCTTCCCTGGCCGTCGGGGCCCCTGCCCAGGGGCAGACGATCAACACCGCGACGGGCTGGAGTACGGCGACCGAATGGGGGGGGCCTTGGGGCAATCCCGACACCCCCAGTGTTGGCCAGACCTTTGTCGTGCCCGTGAATAGGCCTGCATACTTCGCGAACGCGACATTTCATCTCGCATACCGCAGCGGCGGCGCCCTGTCGTACCAGATGCTTCTGTATCAGTGGAACGGTTCGGGCATCACGGGGAATGCCCTGGTGGCGTCCCCCGTCCTGACGACGCCCACGACGACCGACCCCTACGTCATCCCGATCAGGTTGAGCATGAACGGGGTGCGACTTCTTCCGAATACGCCCTACATCCTCCTGCTCACGACAACGACCTCTGGCAATCAGGCGTCCGGCCTCTACCGGGTGGGGCGCGTCACCGGGGACCGCTACCCGGACGGGGCTTTCCTCCTCAACCCGACGAACAGCCTGGTTTCCGGCTGGGCGCCTCCCAACCAGGGCGCCGATCGCGACATGGCGTTCATCTTCGTGTTCGGCCCGGATCCGGCGAACACGCAGCTGGGGCTGCAGTCGACGATCGGCCCGGTGCGCAGCGTCCTCGGCCAGCGCGCGGCGGCAACCACCTTCGCGCTCGACTATGACTGCCCGGTCTTCGACGCGCAGGGCGTCTGCGTCTCGGTCGGCCTGCGCAACGGCCAGATCGGCGGTTATGGCGACAGCGGGGAGAGCGCGGGGCTGCTGGCCTTGGGCTATCGCGTCACGCCGGAATTCCGCCTCGGCGGTTTCATCGACCAGTCCCTGGTCTCCAACACGCCCGTCGGCGTGGAGACCAAGGCGACCCAGCCCATGCTCGGCGCCTTCGCGGTCTACCAGCAGAACCCGGACTTCACCGGCCTGACGCTGCGCGGCGCGGTCGCCTATCAGGAGGGTGAGCTGCGCATCACCCGCCCCGAGCTCCCCGACGCCGAGGCGGGCACGGGCCGGGCCAGGACCAGCGCGCTCGCCTTCGGCGCGGAGCTCGCCTACGGCGTCGCGCTCGACAGCAGCTGGGTGGCGCAGCCCTATGCCGGCCTCCGCCGCAGCGAGAGCACCCGCTGGGGCTATACCGAGACCGCGAGCGACGCGGTGGCCTTCCCGATCAGCTATCGCAGCTTCGGCCAGGCGGTGACCAGCGCGACGGCGGGCCTTCGCCTGCGCGGCGCCATCACGCCGCAATTCGGCGTGGTGCTGGGAGCGGGGCTGGAGCACGACCTGGACAGCAAGATCGATGCCTATGCCGGGACCAGCGAGGTCGGGGGGCTCGAGAGCTTCTCGATGTCCGTGGCGCAGCAGCATAACGGGACGCGCGCGGTGGGCTCGGCCGCGATGCGCTACATGATCGCGCCGAACCAGGCGGTGTCGGTGGACACGGCCGTGCGGCAGATGCCCTATGGCAACGACCCCGCCATCACCACGATGATCCGCTACAGCATCGGCTTCTGACGGAAGCCGCCGTTACGGGCAGGGCGCCACTGTCAGACTCACCGGCAGGAGCACGTCCCGCTCTGGAAGTTGCGCCGGGCGAAATCCTGCGCGCCAGATAGGCTGCTGAAGGCCGGCCCCATCTGGCAGATGCCAGAGCCCCGGGCGCTGCGCATCTGCGCCGGCTCGCGGCCATCCACCTCGATGCGGCCATTGGCGCAATAGACGTAGTAGCTGGCGAAGGCCGTCGCCGGGGCGAGGGCCAGCAAGGCGCCCGCAAGGGCCAGCACGATCCGCATATCCGTCTTCTCCTTGTGTCGGTCGGCCGTCCGGGGCGGCCGGTGGGGCGCCGCTCAGCCCGCCCGCCTTGGCCAGATTTTGTCTGCCCACCGCCTGCGGCGGGCATTGCTCCGCCCTCCGAGCTCGGCGCTGGGCGTCTCCTCCCTGGGACCGTGCTTCGGGGCGGCGCCCCCCTCTCCCCGGGGTGGCGCCAGACAAGGTAAGCAAATTACGATTATGACGGTCCAGACTTCATTATGTTCGTTGCTCTGGGGCTGCTGGCCGGTCCTGCTGTCCACCCGCAAGCGCGGATTGGCGCGCGGCACCGGAGCCTGCTGCGACAGGGCACGTCAGATGTTATAAAGCGAGCATCTATCGAAGGAGATGCGCCATGAAATGGCTTCCGATCGTCGCTGTGGCGGCAGTTGCTGTTGCCGGTATCGCTCACGCCCAGAAGGCTGCGCCTGGGGCGGGCCAGGGGCAGGTACAGTCGCGCTTTCCCCCGAAGGACACCTCGGAGCGGTCGGAGACGCCCGACTTCCGCGCGGAGCCGCGCTACGCCGCGCTCGATTTGCGGGTCGGCTTCGAGCCTGATCCGCGCGAGGTGACGGTGGATGCCGGCGGCAACCGCGACGCCCGCGCGATCAACGCGACCTGCAGCGGCATGATCGATTTCACGCGGCCGGATGTGAACCTGACCTATTCGCAGGGGAACGGGCAGTTCCCGCTGTATGTTGGCGCGGTCTCTCAGGCGGATACGACGATCGTGATCAACGATCCGCAGGGCAATTGGCACTGCAACGACGATTATGAGGGGCTCAATCCTGGCGTTGTGTTCCAGCGCCCGGCCTTCGGCCTTTACAACATCTGGATCGGCACGCTGGAGCGCGGCCCGACGCAGCCCGCGACCGTGCGCATCTCCGAGGTGCCGCCGCGCCGGCGCTGACGGCCTGGCTGCTGCGTGTGAGGCGCCGGGGGCAACCTCGGCGCCTTTTTTGTGGCCGGGCGATCCGTCAGCCCCCTGCGCCACGCCATGGCGTGCCGCCAGCGCCAAGCCGCGCAGGCCATGGCTCATGCCGCCGGGGCGGCACATGGCGCGGATGACGATGCAGGAATTGGCCGGAGGCCGGATGGTGCTGCCAGAGGGAATTGAACCCTCGACCTCTTCATTACCAATGAAGTGCTCTACCCCTGAGCTATGGCAGCGAACCGGGTGCGAAGCGGCGGTCTCCCTAGCCTCTCCGGCGGGGGGCCGCAACCCCCGCGCACTGTCGCCACGCGCCCGGCTTCACGATCGCGCACGACACAACGCTCGCGCCCCAGCGGTCCCGGGCGGGATCACCCCGCCGCGGCGGCGCGGGGCCAGATCAGGGCGAGGCCCTCGGCCGTGCGCTCGATCCGCCCGCCGGCGGCGGCTTCCGCCAGCAGCTGCGCGGCTTCGCCCTGCGGTCGGGCGCCTTCGGGCAGGTCCAGCAGCAGCGCGACGCTGCCGGGGGGGCGGTTCTCGCCCCGCGCAGTGATCCGCGCGCCGGGCGCCATTCGCGCGGCCGCATCGTGCACCAGCGCGAGCAGCGCGAGGTCAAGCCGCGCGCGATCCAGCGCGGCTGGCCAGATCCCCTCGTCCGGCTCCAGCTCGAAGCCGAAGCGCGGACCGAGCGCGATGCGCAGCAGCGGCAGCGCCTGCGCCACGGCGATGGAGGGCGCGATGGCGGCGGGCTCCCCCGCCATGCGCCGCGCCGCGTCGAGGAAGCCGCGCATGGCCTGGTCCAGCCGCCGCATCGCTTCCGTCGCGCGGTCAAGCTGCCGCCGTGGCGGGCCCTCCGGCGCCGAGCGGCCGAGCAGTTCGAGGTTGGAGGCCAGCACCATCAGCGCGTTGTTGACCTCATGCTGGATCGCCGGCGCGACGCGCCGCAGCGCGTCCTGGCGCAACCGGTCGAGTTCGGTGTCCTCCAGCAGGCGAGCCAGGGCGGGGGTCCGCGAAGCCGGGTCGCTGTCCAATGCGGAACCTCCTTCACCCCCCGGCGGCGGCCCGCGGCTCGGCGCCGATCCCCTCCAGTATCTCACGCGCGAGCCGCGCTGGAAGGCCGCCGCCGCGCACATCCAACATCGCAGTCGCGTCATCGTTGCCAAGCCAGACGCCGATGACGAGGTTGCCCGCGAAACCGACGAACCAGGCGTCGCGGAATTCCTGCGTGGTGCCGGTCTTGCCGCCGACCGGCCGGCCGCCCCAGGCCGCCCCCTGGGGCTGCGCCGCGCGCCCCGTGCCGCGCGCGACCACGGCTTCCATCATCCGCCGGATCGCCGCCGCGTGCTCGGGCGTCGTGGCGCGGGTGGCGGAGGGCGGGGCGATCGGCACCGGGGCGCCATCGGCCTTCGCGGCGGCAAGCCCGCGCGGGCGCGGCAGCAGCCCGCCATTGGCGAAGGCCGCATAGGAGGTGGTGAGGTCGAGCAGCGTCACCTCTCCGGTGCCGAGCGCGAGCGTCGCATCGTTCGGGAAGGGGCCGTTCAGCCCGAAGCGGCGGGCGATGGCCATCACCTCGCGCGCGCCACCCGCCCTTTGCAGCAGCCGCACGGCGGGCGTGTTCACCGATTGGGCGAAGGCGTCCTCGATGGTGATCTCGCCCTGGGCGCGCCAGCTGCCATTGCCGGGCGACCAGCCGCCCATGGTGAGCGGTCCGTCGGCGACCATGTCGGAGGGGCTCGCGCCGCGTTCCAGCGCGCCAAGGAAGACGAAGGGCTTGAAGGCGGAGCCCGGCTGGCGGCGCGCCTGGACGGCCCGGTTGAACTGGCTGGTGCGGTAGTCGCGCCCGCCCGCCATGGCGCGCACATTGCCGGTCGTCGCTTCCATGACGATGACCGCCCCCTGGCCCACCCTGGCGCGGGCGCCGGGCCCCGCCAGCAGCGCTTCCAGCCGCTGTTCGACCAGCTGCTGGATGCGCGGGTCGAGCGTGGTGCGCAGCACGAGGTCGGCATTGCCCGGGAAGCGATCGGCCAGATCGTCCATCACCCAATCGGCGAACCAGCCGGCCTGGCGGGCCGGGCGCGGCGGGATGTTGATCTGCTCCACCGCCAGCGTCGCCTGCTGGCGCGTCAGGAAGCCGGTCTCGGCCATCGCCTCCAGCACCTCCACCGCGCGGGCGGCGGCGGCGTCGGGCGCGGTGCGCGGGTTGAGGCGCGACGGCGCCTTGGGCAGGCCGGCCAGGATCGCCGCCTGCCACACGGTCAGCCGGCTGGCCGGCACGCCGAAGAACACCCGCGCGGCGGCATCCACGCCATAGGCCCCGGCGCCGAGATAGACGCGGTTGAGATAGATCTCGAGCAGCTCGTCCTTGGTGAACTGCCATTCCAGCCAGAGCGCGAGGACGGCCTCCTGCGCCTTGCGGCGCAGTGTGCGTTCCGGGGTCAGGAACAGGTTCTTGGCCAGCTGCTGGGTCAGGGTGGAGCCGCCCTGCGCGATGCGCCCGGTGGTCCAATTCACCCAGGCCGCGCGTGCGATACCGATGGGGTCGATGCCGAAATGCTCGCGGAAGCGGCGATCCTCGATGGCGATGACCGCGGCCGGCACATGCGCCGGCAGGTCGCGCAGGCGGACGATCTCACCATGCACGTCGCCAGCAGCCGCGATGATGCGCCCATCGGCGGCTTCCAGTGTCACGCCCGGCCGGCGCGTCTGGCTCAGCGCGATGTCGGTGCGCGGCAGGTCCCAGACCAGGACCAGCAGGACGCCGGCCAGCGCGATGCCGCCCCAGATCGCCAGCAGCAGCAGCAGGCGCAGCCAGCGGAAGGGCGAGCGCCTAGGCGCAGCGGCGCGGCGGGCGGGGGCGGGGCGAGGCATCAGAGGTTGATCTAGCACGCCTCGTCGAAACCGAGGCGAGCCCCCGGGTGGGGGATGTGGCTTGCGCGCTGGATAGGAAATGATCATCTGGCGTCCGGGCGCCCCACAGAAGGGCGCTGCCACCAGGGCTTCACGAACGGGACGACACCGATGACGCATCTCTCCCGCCGCGCCGCGCTGCGCGCGACGATCGCCGGCGGTCTCACCGCCACCCTGCCCGGCATGGCCTCGGCGCAGGATTGGACCCCGCCGGGCCCGGTGCGGCTGATCAACCCCTTCGCCCCCGGCGGCAGCCCCGACATCCTGGCGCGCGTGATGGCCCCGCACATGCAGGGCTTCCTGGGGCAGCCCATGGTGGTGGAGAACCGCCCCGGCGCCGGGGCGGCCGTCGGCACGCGATCGGTCGCGCGCGCGGCGCCCGACGGCACGACGGTGCTGCTCGCGCCGATCTCCTCGGTCATCGCGCCCTTCATGATGCGCGAGCCGGGCTACGACCTGGCCGATTTCCGCCCGCTGACCTGGCTGGCGACGACGCCCTTCGTGCTGGTGGTCCGCCCCGGCCGCTTCGCCAATGTGCAGGAGTGGGACCGGTACATGAAGGCCAATCCCGGCCGGCTGACCGGCGCGACCGGTGGCTCCGGCACGCCGCACCAGCTGGCGGCGGAGCTTTATCGCCAGGCCTCCGGCACGCAGTTCGAACTGGTCTCCTACCGCGGCACCGCGCCGGCGCTGACCGATATCCGCGCCGGCAATGTGGACTTCATGTTCGCCGACATGCCGGCGACACTCGGCCAGGTCCGCCAGGGCGGGCTGCAGGCGCTGGCGGTGAACACGCCGCAGCGCGTGCCCGCGCTGCCCGACATTCCGACCATGGCCGAGAGCGTGGCGCCGGGCTTCGATGCGAATTCCTGGGTGATGTGGTGGGTGCCCGCCGCAACCCCCGATCCGGTTGCCCGGCGCCTGACGGCGGCCGCGCGGCATGGTCTGGCCCAGCCTGACGTGCAGACGCGCGCGGCAGAGGTCGGCTTCGTCGTGGTCGGCTCCGACATGGATGGC
>JBIKSZ010000325.1:0-3519 GCA_044348345.1 Roseomonas sp.
CCGAACTTGCCCGCACCGATCACGGCGACGCGCACCGGCCGCCCCTCTGATGCGCGCTGGAGCAGCATGCGGTGCAGGTTCACGGCGTGTGTCCTAGGGTTGGCGCCATTGGCGCGGGCCATAGCCAGGCAAATGCAGGCTCGATCCCGGCCGGCGCAGCAGCAGCAGCCCGCCAATCGCCGCCGCCAACACGCCAAGCCCCTGCGTCAGTCCGCGCCGGCGCCCATTGGCGATGCGCACCGCGGCGACGAAGACGGCCAGGCCGCCGGCCAGCAGCGCCCAGGCCAGCATCAGTCGCCGACCGTGAGCATGATCTTGCCGATATGCGTGCTGGATTCCATCAGCCGGTGCGCCTCGGCCGCCTCAGCCAGCGGGAAGACCTTGAAGATGCGCGGCGCGCATTGCCCCTTGGCGAGCAGCGGCCAGACCTTGGCTTCCAGCTCGGCGGCGATCGCGCCCTTCTCGGCGGTGGTGCGCGGACGCATGGTGCTGCCGGTGACCGTCAGGCGCTTCACCATGATGGGGCGCAGATCCACGCTTTCCGCCACATGGCCGTTGAGGAAGGCGATCATCACCAGGCGCCCATCCAGCTTCAGGCAGCGGATATTCTTCGTGAAGTACGGCGCGCCGACCATGTCGAGCACGACGTCCACGCCCTTGCCGCCGGTGAGCGCCTTCACCTCCTCGGCGAAATCCTGCGCGCGGTAGTCAATCGCAGCATCCGCGCCGAGCGCGCGGCAGGCCGCGACCTTCTCCGCGCTGCCCGCGGTGGCGTAGACCGTTGCGCCGAAGGCCTTCGCCAGCTGGATCGCGGTCACGCCGATGCCGGAGGTGCCGCCATGGATCAGCACCGTCTCGCCGGCCTGCAGCCGGCCATGGCCGAACAAATTCGCCCAGACGGTAAAATAGGTCTCCGGCAACGCGGCCGCGCGGAGCGCGTCGGTGCCCTGGGGCCAGGGCAGCGTCTGCGCCTCGGGCGCCGTGCAATACTCGGCATAGGCACCGCCATTGGCCAGCGCGGTCACGCGGTCGCCCAGGCGGAAGCGCCGCACCTCGGCGCCGACGGCCACGACCTCGCCCGCACATTCCAGGCCGATCACCAGGGAGGCACCGGGCGGGGGCGGGTACTTGCCGCTGCGCTGCGCGACATCGGGACGGTTCACGCCGATCGCCTGGCAGCGGATCAGCACCTCGTCCGCGCGGGGCACCGGCAAGGGGCTGCGGGCCGGCACCAGAACCTCTGGGCCACCGCCCGCGCCATGGGCGATGAAAGTCATCTCCTGCGGAAGCGCCATGATGTGCGTGGATCCTCTGTTCGCTGCCGAGGGACCATGGCCCCGGCGCTGGCGTCAAGCCATGCCGCCGCCGTGGCGCCACGCGCCGGGCAGGGTTGCACGACGCGTGGGGACCATGAGAGGAAACGCAGTACCGCAACGGGAGGCGGGCGGGATGGATATCATCCGCCGCGAGACATGGCGGATCCGCCGACGGCAGCTCGGCGCGGTTGCGCTGGCGGGCGTGCTGGCCCGGCCAGCGCGCGCGCAGGCGCCGGCAGAGCTGCGTCTTGGCGCTCTCTTTCCCTTGTCCGGTCCCCTCGCCTTGCTCGGGGATGAGAGTTTTCGGGGCCTCGAACTCGCCATCGAGGAACGCAATGCCGCGGGCGGTGTGCTGGGCCGGCCCTTGCGCCTAATCCGCGCCGATGCGCCGGACGAGGCGGCGGCGGCGGCCGAGACGCGGCGGCTGGTGACCGGTCAGGAACGGGTCGCGGCGATCTTCGGCAGCTTCGCCTCCTCCGTCGCGCTGCCGGGCAGCCAGGTGGCGGAAGGCGCGGGCGTGCCCTGGTTCGAGCTTGGCGCGATCGGCGATGCGCTGATGGAACGCGGCTTCCGCTGGATCTTCCGGGCATCGCCGCGCGCGGCGGATTTCGCGGCCTGCTCGATCGACGGCGTGACGGAGGTGCTGGCCCCCGCGCTCGGCACCGCCGCGAAGCGGCTCCGGTTGGCCATCGCGCATGAGGAAGCGCCGGGCGGCAATTCTGTTGGCGCCGTGCAGGAACAGCTGGCGCGCGCGCGCGGGCTGAACCTGCTGGAACGCGCCGCCTATGCGTCGCGCGCGGCCGACCTGAATGCATTGGTGCAGCGCCTGCGGGGGCTGGAGGCGGAGGTGGTGCTGCACACCGGCGCGCCCGGCGACGAGTTGCTGCTGTTCCGCGCCTTCCGCGATGCCGGCTGGCGGCCGCGCATGGTGATCGGCACTGCTGGCGGCTACGGCCTGGCAGAGACAGCACGGAGCCTCGACGATGCGCTGACGGGGGCGATGAGTGCGGACCTCACGCCCTTTGCCGTGAATGAGCGGCATGCGCCGGGCGCGCGTGCCTTCGCGGACGCCTATCTGCGCCGCTATGGGGCGGAGCCACGCTCGGGCCACGGGCTTGGCTGCTATGTCGGCGCGCAGCTGTTCCTGGACGCACTGCACCGCGCGGGCGGGGCGGAGAAGGAACGCGTGCGCGCGGCCGTGCTCACGCTCGACATCGCAGCGGGAACGACGGCGACGGGCTGGGGCGCGCGATTCGATGAGCGCGGGCAGAACACGCGCGCGCAGCCGGTGTTGTGCCAGTGGCAGAAGGGACCGCATGGGCTGCGGCAGGTCGCGGTGCATCCCCAGGCCGCATCGGTGGCCGAGTTGCAGCCGCGACTGGGCGGCTGAGCCCCTCCCCCATCGGGGGAGAGGCGTCACCACATCAGTCGGCGCGGATGCCGGCGGCGCGGACCACCGGATCCCAGGTGTCGGTCTCGCTGCGGAGATAGGCCGCGGCAGAGGCCGGTGTGCTGCCGCGCACCACCTGCATCGCCAGCCCCGTCAGGCGCTCCTGCACCGCCGGCACCGCGGTTGCGGCCGTCACGGCGCGGCTGATGGCGTCCACCACCGGCTGCGGCGTGCCAGAGCGCACCATCACCATGTGCCAGGTATAGGCCTCGTAAGTCGGCACGCCCTGCTCGGCGATGGTCGGGATGTTGGGGGCGAGCGGCGAACGTTCCTTCGTGGAGATGCCGAGCGCGCGCAGCTCGCCCGAGCGAGCATAGGGCAGCGCGGAGGCGGCGATGTCGAAGATCATCGGGATGCGGCCCGACAGCACTTCCGGCATGGCGGCGGAGGAACCGCGGAAGGGAATGTGGTTCACGCGCAAGCCCCCAGCCTGATGCATGAAGAGCTCGGTCGCCAGATGCACCGCGCCGCCATTGCCCGAGGAGGCATAGTCGAAGCGGCCCGGATTGGCGCGCAGCAGGGCGATGAATTCCTGGATGTTTCGCGCGGGGAAGTTGTTGTTGACCAGCAGGATCACAGGCACCTGACCGACGAGCGCGACCGGCGTGAAATCGGCGATCGGGTCGAAGGGCAGGCGCGGGAACATCGGCCGCAGCACCGCATGGGCGACGGTTGTGTAGAGGACCACGGACCCATCCTGCGGCCCCTTGGCCACCAGGTCCGTGCCGATGACGACGCCAGAGCCGGTGCGGT
>JBIKSZ010000326.1:0-3516 GCA_044348345.1 Roseomonas sp.
GTCTTGGATACCTGGAGTTGGTGCAGGCGCGGCTCGTGCTGCTTGCATTCGCGATATCGGCGATCCTCGCAGCATCCTTTGCTGAGGACATCCTTGCCGGCAGGATGGCATTTGAGGCGAGCTACCTCGGCATCGTGGTCATCCTGGCGGTTTATGTCGCGCTTTTCCTCGGGCCACTGCTTGTCTTCGCCCCTAAGCTCGAGGCGTGCCGTGCGCGCGCCACCAGCAACTACAAGGAGTTCGCGCAAGGCTATGTGCGCGGCTTCGAGGAAAAGTGGCTGGCCGGCCCGGCGCCAGAGAAGGCGCTTCTCGGCTCACCGGATCTGCAGTCCCTGGCAGATCTCGCGAACAGCATGAACATCGTGCGCGACATGCGTGTGGTGCCGGTCAGCAAGCAGCTGGTGCAGAAGCTGCTGGTGGCGGCCCTGGTGCCGATGCTGCCGCTCGTGCTCCTGAAGTATCCCGTCGCCGAGCTGGTCGGCGTCGTCTTCAAGCGGCTGTCCGGCATGTGACGCATCTGTTGGCCTCGTTCTAACGATGATGCGTTCCTTGGTACCAGACGGCGCGGCCGCATGGCCGGCGGATACTGGGGCGACCGTCGTATCCATCGATTGCGCCACACGCCACGTCGTGCTGCGCGGAGCCGAGGGCACCTGCTTGGCGCTCCCGGCCTGCCCGAAGGTATGTAGCCGCGACCAGATGCGCGTCGGCGACCAGATTGTGGTCCGCTACACTGTGGGGTCGACATGGCGGTCGAGCCCACGCAGCGCAGAGTTCGGCACCCCTCCGGCGTCGGAGGTTAGGCATCATCCGGCGGTCGCCGCTTTGCACAGCCGTTGATCGAGGGCTCGCGGAACTCGACGCCTCCTGTTGCGTGTCAGGACGCTGGGCAACCTGTTCGCGCCGCGACCCGATCGAGCGGCGGGTGGCGGAGGATCTGCAGATGCAAGTGGACACAGCTGGCTGCGAGCCCAAACCGGCCATGGCCCTGCGCGCAGACTTCGCTCCGGCGCGTACTGCCGAGACGACGACGGAGCCGCGCCCGCGTGCCGTGGCCCATGCGCTGCGCATCGTTGTGGCAGCGGAGGCCGTTATGGACGCTGATCTGACCCGGCCGGTTTACGCAGAGCAACTCTGCGCGGCGCTCGGCATCTCCGCACGGTGCCTGCACGATGCCTTCCACACCGCGCTGGGGGTCAGCCCGCACGCCCACCTCAAGTCGCGCCGGCTCATGCTGGCCCGCCGCGCTCTGTCGTGCCGGCAAGGGGGAGCAGAGCTGGTTAAGTCCGTCGCCCTCGGACATGGCTTCTGGCTTCTCGGTCACTTCGCGCGCGACTACCGCGCATGTTTCGGTGAACTGCCTTCGGTAACGCTGGCTTCGCGCGTTGCGAAGGTCTGAGCAGGCCGCAGGACGCGGTCATGCGGATGCGCAACCCACTGGTGCCCCCGCAGGCATCTTCCGGGAGAAGCCGATGAGAATCGTCCGAGTGCTCACGGCTGGCGTCTTTGCCACCGCGCTGACTTGCTGCCTCTTGCCGCCGCCCGCCACCGCACAGCAACTGCGCGGCACGGCTGGCGCACCGAATGCGGTCGAGTTCCCGAATTCCCGCGTACTGCCGGTGCCGCAGGGCGCGTTCCAGGGCACCATCATGCCTAGCGCGCGCGACAGTATGCCCGCCTGGCCGCCCGCGCTCGGCGCGCCAGAGAATGCGCCGAACGTGCTGGTCATCCTGACCGATGATGTCGGCTTCGGCGCGCCCTCCACCTTCGGCGGTATCATCGAGACGCCGGCGCTGGAACGCGTCGCGCAGGCTGGGCTGCGCTACACGCAGTTCCACACCACCGCGCTGTGCTCTCCGACGCGCGCCTCGCTGCTGACGGGACGCAACCCGCATTCGGTCGGCTTCGGCGTGATCTCGGAACTCGCCACTGGCTTTCCCGGCTACAACGCCGTCATCCCCGCCGAGACGGCGACGATCGCCGAGACTCTGCGGCAGAACGGCTACGCCACCGCCTGGTTCGGCAAGAACCACAATGTGCCGCCTTGGGAAGCCAGCCCGACCGGCCCCTTCACGCGCTGGCCGCAGGGCATGGGCTTCGACTATTTCTACGGCTTCGTTGGTGGCGACACGAGCCAGTGGCAGCCCGGCAATCTCTTTCGCAACACGACGCGCATCCACCCTTTCCTTGGGCAGCCGGGCTGGAACCTCTCCACCGCCATGGCGGATGACGCCATCGCCCATATCCGCACCCAGCGCGAAGCCGCGCCGGGCCGCCCCTGGTTCATCCACTACGCGCCCGCGGGCACGCATGCGCCGCACCAGCCGCCACCCGAATGGATCGAGCGCTTCCGCGGCCACTTCGACATGGGGTGGGAGGCGCTGCGTGAACGCATTTTCCAGAACCAGCAGCGTCTTGGCGTGTTGCCACCCAACGCTGCGCTGACGCCCTGGCCGGCGGAACTGCCGCGCTGGGCCAGCCTCTCGGCCGATGAGCGCCGCCTGTTCCTGCGCCAGGTGGAGGTCTATGCCGCCTATCTGGCCTACACCGATCACGAGATCGGCCGCGTCATCCAGGCGGTCGAGGATGCCGGGCAGATCGACAATACGCTGATCATCTACATCAGCGGCGACAATGGCGCCTCCAGCGAGGGCCAGCTGCGCGGCACGCCGAACGAGGTCGCCTATTTCAACGGCATCGAGACGCCGGTCGCCCGGCAGCTCGAACTGCTCGACGCCTGGGGCAGCGACCGCACCTACAACCACATGGCGGCCGGCTGGGCCTGGGCCTTCAACACGCCCTATCGATGGGTGAAGCAGGTCGGCTCCCATTTCGGCGGCACGCGCAACGGTGTCGCGATCTCCTGGCCGCGACGCATCGCGGAGCGCGGCGGCATCCGCCACCAGTTCCACCATGTGATCGATGTGGTGCCGACGATCCTTGAGGCGATCGGCATCCCGGAACCGCAGATGGTGAACGGCGTGCCGCAGCGCCCGATCGAGGGCATCAGCATGGCCTACACCTTCGATGCGGCGAACGCGCAGGCCTCGTCGCGCCGCCGCACGCAGCATTTCGAGATGTTCGGCCATCGCGGCATCTACCATGATGGCTGGTACGCCAACACGACGCCGCCGAGCCCGCCCTGGGACAGCGCCGGCCAGCCGCCGGCGGATGTGGTGAACGGCTATCGGTGGGAACTCTACAACCTCACCGAAGACCCGACGCAGTCGCGCGACCTGGCGGCGCAGCAGCCGGATCGGCTGCGCGACATGCAGCAGTTGTTCCTGATGGAGGCGACACGCTTTGGCGTGCTGCCGATGGACAACAGCACGCTGCCCCGCCTGTTGGTGCAGCGGCCTGGCTTCGCCGCCGGCCACACGCAGTTCACCTATCGCGGGCCGGGTGTTGGCCTTACCTCAGACAGCGCGCCCTCGCTGCTCAACCGTGCCTATCGCGTGACGGCGGAGATCGAGGTGCCGCAGGGTGGGGCGAATGGCGTGCTGGTCACGCAGGGCG
>JBIKSZ010000327.1:0-3515 GCA_044348345.1 Roseomonas sp.
GCGGTTGAAGGGATGGCCACTCTGGTAGCCGCTGGGCCTGCCGGGAATGCCCAGTGTGAGCAACACCTTGCCGTCGAGTGTGCATTTCCGGACGGTGTGGTCGCCGTCATCGGTGAGGAATACCGTGTCGTCGGGCGCCATGTTCACCCCGTGCGGCCGCAGGAACACGCCCTCACCCCAGGAGCGGAGGAAGTTTCCCTCACGGTCGAAGACAATCATCGGATGGGCGCCGCGATTGAAGACGTAGACGCGGTCATGGCGATCCACGCCAACCGCCGCAACATCGTTCAGCGACCAGCCATCCGGCAGCTTCCCCCAACCGTCTTCGACACGATAGGTGTAGGCACCGCTGCCAAAGAGGGGCGTCTCGCCCCCGCTGATCCTGTTCATTCGATCGTCCTTCGAGGCGTCGCGCGTCGTCAGGCCTGCTGCACCAGTTCGATCCACATCCCCTCGGGCCCGCGCAGAAAGGCAAGGCGCAAGCCAGCGCTGCGGGTGACGGGGCCTAGGACGATCTCTGCACCCTTTGCGCGCAATTCGGCCACTGCGGCGTCGACATCGTCCACGGTGAAGCCGAAATGCTCCAAACCGAAGAATGGGAAGGCCGGTGCTGGTCCCGTGACGCCGTCCGGATGCGCGGGCGCGATCAGTACATTCATGCCGCCGGCCTGCAGCGCGAAGCGCGGCTGACCAGCATAGAGCGTGCCTGGCGGATAGGTGTCACGCGTAACGACGGCGGCAAACATGGTCTCGAACCACGCCGCTGCCGCCGCTGGGTCTCGGGCACGGAGATGGACATGGTCGAAGCGATAAGCGTTCATGACGAGCCGCTTGCCTTCAGCGCGTGGCTGTCATTGTGGCGTGATTCCTGCCAACCGGATCAGCTCTGCCCAGGCCCGGATGTCGGCCGGGATGAAGCGCGCCAACTCCTCAGGTCCGAGAGGCGCCGGTGAGATACCGAGCGCGCCGAGTCCGTCGAGGACACGTGGCTCGCGCAGCGCGCGAAGGCTCGCTTCGTGCAGCTTCGCGACAATCTCGGGCGGTGTGCGCGGTGGGGCGGCCATGCCGTGCCAGCCGATGACTTCGAAGCCCGGATAGGTCTCGGCGACTACGGGCCAATCCGGCGCAAGCGGAGTGCGCTGCATCGAGGTGACCGCCAATGCGCGTACACGGCCGCCGCGCGCCTGTGTGAGCCCGTTGCCGAGGTCCGTGACCGCCATGTCGATCGTGCCCGCAATCACATCCACGACCGATTGCGGGCTGCCGGTGTAGGGCACGTCGGTCAGCTGGATTCCGGCCGCGCGGCGCAGGGCCGACACGACTACCTGCGTGCTCGCCGTGCCCCATCCGGCCGTGAGCGGCACGGGGCGCGCCCGCGCGAGCGCGACGAAATCGGCCAGGGTCGCGGCAGGAAAGTCCGTGCGGACAATGATCACGGTCGGCTGCGTGGTGAAGCGCGCAACCGGCGCGAAGTCCGTCACCGGATTGTAAGGAAGCTCGCGGAACAGGCTGACATTTGCGGCGAACTGCGTGTTGGTTCCGACCAGCAGCGTATAGCCATCGGGTGCGCTGCGCGCGACATGTACGGCGGCCACAGCGCCACCCGCGCCTGGTCGGTTTTCAACCACTATTGGCTGGCCCAGAGCCTCCGCCATTTCGCGGCCGACGAGGCGGGCGATGGAATCCGTGGCGCTGCCTGCCGGGAAGGGGACGATTACGCGGATGGGCCGCGTCGGCCAGGCCTGGGCTCGGGCCGCACCATGCCCGAGCAGAATCCCTGCGGTTGCCATTGCGCCAGTGCCGAAGCTGCGCCGTTTCATCGTCATCGCTGCCGTCCTGCCCCTGCCGCTCTAGAAAGGCTTGTCGCCCACGATCTGCACGCGTCGCATGACCCGCCGCGCGGGCACGCCATCGTTGATGGCCAGGTGCTGCGCGCAGCGATTGTCCCAGAAAGCAAGCGAGCCCGTGCGCCAGCGGAAGCGGCAGGTGAATTCGGGCCGATTCGCGTGGGCGCAGAGATAGTCGAGCAGTGGCCTGCTCTCCTCCTCCGTCATGCCCTCGAAGGCGATGGTGGTCTGACGGTTGACGAACAGCGCCTTGCGCCCGGTCTCGGGGTGCGTGCGCGCCACGGGATGGTGGTTCGCGGTTTCCCGCCAGGGCTTGTCGTCAACACGGCGTGCCGCATTCGAGGCGCCGAGGTCGCGTGCCGGCCCGGCGACGTGCCGGTCGGATTGCAAGGCGCGCAGGCCTGAGAGCATCGCCTTCAGCCCAGGGGACAGCGCTTCATACGCCAGGTATTGGCTGGCGAAGGCCGTATCCCCGCCGTAGGGCGGCACCTCCACCGCATAGAGCATTGAGCCCATGGGCGGCTCCGCCACCTGCGGCGTGTCGGAATGCCAGTCCTCCCCGATCACCTTCCGGTCGCCGGGCTGGCGGATGATGTCGATCACCGCCGGGTCTGCCGCGGAACCAGCGAGGTTCGGATGCAGGAAGATCTCGCCAAACCTGGCGGCAAAGGCCTTGTGCCGGCCGACATCGAGGCGCTGATCGCGGAAGAAGATGACGCAGTGATCCAGCAGCGCACGGCGCAGCGCTGCGATGGTCGGGGCATCGAGATCGGCAGAGAGGTCGAGGCCGTGTATCTCTGCGCCGATCGCGCCGGACACCGGCTCAATCCGGAGATGCGGCGGTGCAGCACCCTTTGCGGTGAGTGCTGGCGCTTGCGCCAAACCCATCTCGGCCACCGTGTCCTTCCCCCGCGGCGTCCCCACCAGCCGGAGGGCGAGCAGCCAGACGCGCACGCAGCATTCCATCGCATTCGCGGGAGGCTCGCAACTGAAAATTATAGAAAACTAAACTGCGCGAGCGGCTGGCTTCCTGCGCTTGGCGGATGGCCGCCTGCGCGCGGCCATCGCGACGAATTCCGGCCCGGCTCCGCCCAGGAACACCCTGACCTTCTGGGCGATCAGCGCATCGAGATTGGACTCGACCGAGAGGCCATGCAGCCAGCGGCGAAACGCAATGTGGTAGATCGCCGCGTGCAGCGACTGCACGACCTCCAGTTCGGCGGTGCTGATCGGACCCATGGCAGCCATACCGAGATAGGCCTTACGGAGCGCCTTCGCGATGCGGCTGAAGATTCGCTGCGTCAGGATCGAGTAGTACCGCGCGTTGAGCGCGCTGTTCGTCAGGCCGCTGAACAGGAACAGGCGCACATGCTCATAGGTCAGGACGTCGCGGGCGAATTGCTGATAGAAGGCCGTCAGCCGGTCCTCGATGGGCCTTTTCTCGTCCTCGAGAAGGGTCTCCAGGGCGGGGCTCCAGTTCTGCGGGAACAAGCGGTCATAGACCGCGATCAGCAGCAATTCCTTCGTTGCGAAATACTTGTAGAGCAGCGGCTGGGTAATGCCGAGGCGGCGTGCCAGTTCGATCGTGCCGGCGCTGAGGCCGAACTCCGCGAAATAGGCCGTCGCCTCCATGAGGATGTGTTCCCGCCGGTCCGCGGCCAGCATCCG
>JBIKSZ010000328.1:0-3505 GCA_044348345.1 Roseomonas sp.
GGTCGACCAGGTCGGCGCGGCCTTCCTGCTGCATGCCGGGCCTTACGATCCCGGCGCGCGACCCACCGAGGTGCAGGGCTGGATCGATGCGGAGGCCTGGGGGCGGCATGACCACGGCCACGATCACGGTCACGGGCATGCGCACGGGCACGCGCATCACCACGACCCGAACCGGCATGACGCCCGCATCCACGGCTTCTGCCTGACCTTCGACAAGCCGCTCCCGCTCACCGGCCTCGCCACATGGCTGCAGATGATGGTGGCGACCCGAGGCCAGTCGCTGCTGCGCGTGAAGGGCCTGCTGAACCTGGAAGGCGCGGGCCGGCCCGTCGTGTTGCACGCCGTGCAGCACGTGTTCCACCCGACCGTGCAGCTCGCTGCCTGGCCGGATGGCGACGACCGCCGCTCCCGCCTCGTCTTCATCCTACGCGACCTGCCGCGGGCCGCTGTCGAGGAGAGCCTGCGCGCCTTCCTCGCCGCGGCGGAACCCGCGTCGGCGATCTGATACCCGAACCCGAAGGAGCCACGACCATGAGCGCGAGGCAGACGCAGATCCCCGTCACCGTGCTGACCGGCTATCTCGGCGCCGGCAAAACCACGCTGCTCAACCGCATCCTCTCGGAGAACCACGGGAAGAAATATGCCGTGGTGATCAACGAGTTCGGCGAGCTTGGCGTGGACAACGACCTCGTCGTGGATGCCGACGAGGAGATCTTCGAGATGAACAACGGCTGCATCTGCTGCACCGTACGCGGCGACCTCATCCGCATCATCGGCGGGCTGATGAAGCGCAAGGGCCTGGAGGGCATCATCATCGAGACCACCGGCCTCGCCGATCCCAGCCCCGTCGCGCAGACCTTCTTCGTCGATGAGGACGTGAAGGCCCGCACGAAGCTGGATGCCATCGTCACCGTCGCCGATGCGCGCAACCTCCCGGCGCGGCTGGCCGACAGTCACGAAGCGCAGGGGCAGATCGCCTTCGCCGACGTGATCCTGCTCAACAAGACGGACCTGGTCAGCGCCGAGGAACTGGCGGAGGTGGAACGCCGTATCCGCGTGCTGAACCCGCAGGCCCGTCTGCACCGGACCGAGCGCGCCAATCTGCCGATCGAGCAGGTTCTGGGCCAGGGCGGCTTCGACCTCAAGCGCATCCTCGAGGTCGAGCCGGATTTCCTCTCGGGCGAGGACGATCACGAGCACGACAGCGACGTGACGAGCGTGTCCTTCGAACTCGACCGACCGCTCGATGCTGGGCGCTTCAACGCCTGGATCGGCGGCATGCTGGCCGAGCGCGGACAGGACCTGCTGCGGACCAAGGGCATTCTGGATTTCTCCGGCGAAGATCAGCGCTTCGCGTTCCAGGCCGTGCACATGCTCGCCGAGGGTGACTTCATCGGCCCCTGGCGCGCCGGGGAGCCACGCCGCTCGAAGCTCGTCTTCATCGGGCGGAAGCTGAACCGGCCGGAGCTTCGTCGCGGCTTCGAAGGCTGCGTGGCTGATGACGCGTAGACGCGGCCTGCAAGCCGCGACCGCGATCGCGGCCCTGACCCCGCCGGGTGATGCGGCCCCGTGTCGGCCCGACAACGATGTCACCCTCAGGGAAGAAATCTGGCGTCGCTTCGACGGCGACGCATGGGAGGCGTATGATGCGCTTCCGCCAGCGGTTCGTCGGCGGATCCACCAGCACGCCTATGACGCCTGGTCCGTGAATGCGCTGATCCTTTGGCGCCAGTTTCGGCGGCAGACGGGCTGCAGCAAGCGGGCAGAGCGGCGCCTCTTGCGGTATCTGGATGAGTGCGAAGCGCTGGAACGAGAGGCCTTCGCCGAAGCGTATAGGCTTCAGCATCGACTGCCATTGCCCCACGTCGCCGCGGGCGTCACGGTGATGCGAGGCCGGTAGGCTATGGCAACCGCCGCTTCACCACCTGCACGGCCAGCGGCGCCGTGGCGAGATCCACCGTCGACGCGCTGACGTTCCGCGCGGTCACGCGCTCGGTGTTGTTTAACCACACATGGCAGTCCAGCACGAAGGCGATGCTGCTGGTGTCGAGCGAGCCGCCTTACGAGGTCGCGGTGCGCCTCCGCCGCCTCAGTGCGCGAGATCGCCGGCAGCATGAAGGCCGCAAGTGCGGGTTGGCCAGCGCGGGCACGACGAATTCGGCGCCGGTAAGTGGATTGAGAGTGGTGGTCACGTTGGCCATCCAACCCGCTCCGCGGTCGCAATCCGCCCCTGAAGTCGTTCGCCCCAGCCCTCGCCACGCACCCAGGCCAGCAAATTCTCGCGGCCGGGCGCGACGCCGTCCAGAGAGCAGACACTCCGCCAGGCCAGTGCGAGCATGCAGGAAAAGACTGGCACGCCGCCGTGGAATGGTGTGCGCAGGATTGGCGCAAGTGTCGGCATGCCTGTGCCCAACATCACGATGGCGTCCAAGCCCGCGGGGTCTACTGCCATCAGTGCGGCGTGCGCGCCGTCTCCGCTCATCGCGTAGATTGGGTGGAACGCCTTGCCCTGAAGGGCCGAGCCGGAGACGGCGGCGACGTCGAAGCCGAGTTCCTTCCAGTAGCGGATGCCAGCTCGGGTCAGGTCGTCCGGGTAGGGGCTGACCAACCCGATCCGCCGCGCGCCGAGGGCGTGGAACGCGTCGCGCACGGCTTGGCCTGCGGTCACGTAGGGCACGCCGCGGCCGGCCGAGATGCGGTCCACGGCGGCCGCCTCTTCGGCGACCCCGGCATAATAGGACGCGCCGGTGCAGGCGAAGGCGATCGCGCCGACCGGGGCGTTCGCGAACTGGGTGGTCCAGACGTCGAGTGACGCGAGATAGTCGAGCAGCCGCGCGACGATGTCTGGCTTCCCCGACGTCATGCGCGCATTGACCATGGCGATGCCGGGGGGCAGCAGCGCCATCAGCTCCGGCTCCACCGTGGTGTTTGCCTGCGGCGTCAGCACGCCGAGCAGGCCGCGCGGCGCGTATTCGACCGCCATGTCAGGCTGCCCTCGTCTGCGCTGTCGCACCGCGCCCGGACAGAGTCGCGACGATCCGCTCGGCATCGACCGGGTCGCGCGTGCCCCGCCAGCCGACATGCCCATCGGGCCGCACCAGCACCAGCCCTGGTCCGCCCGGCAGTCCGGCGTCACAGCGCTGGACGGAGACGGGCATGCCCGCGGCGCGCATCGCCGCCAGCAGCCGCGGTGCTTCTGGCGTGAGGGATGCGCCGACCAGGGTGAAGCCGCGCCCGAGCAGGTCCAGCGTGCTCCGTCCATCGGGCAGCCAGGCGTGGGGCAGGCGGGACCCGGGCCAGGTGGACGGGACGAGCTGGTTCGGGTCGTCCGGCGGCTCCGGCGTGCCATCGGGGACGATGGCCGGACTGTCGACGTAGCGGTAGCCCAGGTGGACGCCGGCAGAGTTGAACTGCCGCGACATCCAGATGATTCGGTCTTTCAGGCGCGCCCGCGCCACGGCGCCGCGCGCATCCGCCTCGCCGATATGCGGCGGGGTCTCGGCCA
>JBIKSZ010000009.1:0-35806 GCA_044348345.1 Roseomonas sp.
GTTGGTGCAAGGAGCATGCGGCGTGAGGCCGCCCGACCTCGCCGGCCAGATGGTGCCTGCCGAGCCGTGGTGGCCTGAAAACATTCTGGGGGGAGATACGCGATGACGCGCTTTGCCATTCCACGCCGGACTCTGCTGGCCGCCACCGCGGCCACACTGGCCAGTCCGGCCTTGGGTCAGGGTACCTGGCCGACCCGGCCGCTTCGGATCGTCATCCCGTTTGGCGGCGGCGGCGGGACGGATGTGACGACCCGCATCCTCGCCCCGCGGCTGCAGGAGATCCTCGGCCAGCCGGTGGTGGTGGAGAACCGGGCCGGCGCCGGCGGCGTGGTCGGCACGGATTATGTGGCCAAGCTGCCGCCGAATGGCGATGTGCTGGTGCTCACCACCCTCTCGCCCATCGGGCTCTCCCCTGGGCTTCCGACGCCGATGCCCTTCGACCCGATCCGTGACCTGACGCCGATCGCGCCGACCGTCTTCGTGCCGATTTGCCTTGGCGTGACCACCAGGGGCATTGATGCCCGGACGGGGCAGGATTTCGCGGCCCTGCTGCGCGCCAATCCGGGGAGGTTCCAGTTCGGCTCCTCCGGCGTCGGCAGTTCGGGCCACATCGCGGCCGCGACCTTCGCCATCAAGGCCGGCGCGCAGGTGGAACACGTGCCCTATCGCGGCGGTGGTCAGGTCTTTGCCGCGTTGCAGTCGGGGGAGATCCACTACTGCTGCGACATCCCCTCGCTGCTGAAGCCCTTCCACGATGCCGGCACCGCGCGAATCCTGTTCACCGCGACCGATGAGCGATCCTCGCTGATCCCCGATGTCCCGACGGCACGCGAAGCCGGCCTGCCCGACTACAAGGCCTATTCCTGGTACGGCTTCTTCGGACCCGCCGGCCTGCCCCGTCCCATCGTGGACCGCATGGCGGCGGCGGTGGAGCAGGCGCTGTCCGACCCGACCATCTCTCGCCGGTTCGAGGAAATGGGCACGCCCGCCATGCGCGGCTGGACACCCGATCGCTTCGCCACTTACGTCCGCGAGGAAAACGCCACCTGGGTTCCGCTGGTCCGCAGCCTCAACATCCGCGAATAGCGCGGCGGGAACGGCCGCTGGCGGATGCTGCTACGCATGATTGACGGGGTGCGCCCGGCAGGCTCACCCTTGCCACGCGCTCGCTGAGGAGGTTGCCTTGTCCGATTCATCCGCCACACGCCGCAGCCTCCTTGCCATGGGTGGCGGCGCCATTACCGCCATCACGTTGCGCGATGCCTGGGCGCAGCAGCCGCGCGCGATGACCTTCGTGACGCCCTTCGCCTACATCCTGGCCTTCGTAGACGTGCTGAATGCCCGGGGCGGTGGCTACTTCGAGCGTGAAGGCCTGAACGTCACGATCGAGCAGGGGCGGGGCTCCGCCATGGCCGTGCAGCAGATCGTGGGCGGCGGCGCGCTGCTGTCGCGCACCGGCGTCGGCGACCATATCCGCGCCTCCTCCAGGCCCGGCGGAGACGAGCTGATCGCGGTGGCGACGATCAGCCAGGGATCGCCCTTCTACGTCATCAGCCACCCCAACCGCCCGGTCCGCAGCCCGGCGGATATGGCGGGCAAGACCATCGGCATCCTCTCCGTTGGCGGCGCGACCGAGATCGTGCTGGACACGATGCTGCAGGCCCGCGGCGTAGATCGGGCGCGCGTCGCTCGGCAGACGGCGCCGAACTCCCCCGCCGGCATGCAGCTGATCGAGCAGGGGCGCCTTGACGCCTACATCGTCTCGGCCGGCGTGCCGGTGGCGTTGCAGGCGGCCAACACGCCGCATGTCTCCTGGAACACCGACGACGTCGCGCCCATCCCCGGTCAGTGCTACATCGCCCGCCGGTCGAGCGTCGCGCAGAATGGCGACATGGTGGTGCGCTTCCTCCGCGCGGTGAAGCGCTCGCTGGATGACATGCTGGCCGACACCGACCTGTCCCGCACCATGGCCAATCTGCGCGGCTTCGAGATCGCGGAGATGCGGAATGCCGCCCTGGCACCGGCGATCCTGCGCAACGAGATGCAGTTCTGGCTGACCGCCGGGCGCGAGAACCTGCTGCGCAACGTGCCGGAGCGCTGGCAGCGCGGCTATGATCTGATGGCGGCGGCGGGCTTCGCGCCCGCTGGTGGCCGGGCCGACGCGCTCTATACGAACGAGTTCGTGAACCGCGCGCTCAGCTGATGCGCTTCCGGCGGTCAGAGGCGGCGCTGCTGCTGGTCGATCTCCAGCGCGGCTTCCTGCATCCGGAAGGCTTCGTTGCGGCGCAGCGGAGGGACGTTTCGGACTGCGCCGCTGCGGCGCGGCAGTGCTATGCGCTGGCCCGGGTCGCGCGCGATGCCGGGATGCCGGTGATCTGGACGCGCCATGTGCTGCGCCCCGATCATGCCGATGCGGGGCTTCTGACCACCGAGCTGCGCCCGCGCCTGGGGCAGATCGGCGCGCTGGCGCGTGGGACGGCGGATATCGAGATTCCCGCCGAGGCCGGCGTGGAGCCAGGTGACTTCGTTCTCGACAAGCCGCGCTATTCCGCCTTCTTCGGCACATCGCTCGACATGCTGCTGGCGGCGCGTGGTATTCGCGCGCTGATGGTGGGCGGCGTCACCACCTCCATGTGCGTCGAATCCAGCGTCCGCGACGCCGCCCAGCGGGATATCCGCACCTTCGTCCTGCGCGACGCCGTCGCCGATTTCGATGCCGCGCGCCATGCCGCGTCGCTATCCGCCATGGCCTTTGGCTTCGCGCGCGTGATCGAAACGGGCGCGGCGGCGGACGCGATCGCAGCGGGCATGGCGGAGTTCCCTGCGACCTGACATCGCGCGGATGGACAGCTTACCGGATTCGCGTGACCATGCTGCGACCAAGCGCGGCCTGGCCGCAGAAGACAGGATGGCCGTGATGGCCCAGCCCGCCATCGCCTTCACCGGCGTCGAGAAACGCTACGCCACCCAGGATGGGATGGTGCATGCGCTGGCCCCGACCGACCTGGCCGTCGCGCCAGGCGAATTCGTGGTGCTGCTCGGCCCTTCCGGCTGCGGCAAGACGACGATGCTGCGGATGATCGGTGGCCTGATTCCCCCAACCGCGGGCGAAATCGCGATCGAGGGCCAGAGCCTCTGGCGCGGTGGGCAGCGCCAGGCGCAGGTGCTCTCCGATCTCGGCATCGTCTTCCAGGATGCAAACCTGTTCCCCTGGCTGTCCATCGACGAGAACATCGCGCTGCCCCTGGAATTGAAGGGCGTGGGGCGCGCCGAGCGGCTTGCACGTGCGGCCGCGCTGACGCGCCTTGTCGGGATCGAGGGCTTCGGCAAGCGCTGGCCGCGCGAATTGTCGGGCGGGATGCGCCAGCGCGCGGCCATCGCGCGGGCGCTCTCCTACGACCCGCGCATCCTGCTGATGGACGAGCCCTTCGGTGCCCTGGACGCGATGACGCGGGAGGCAATGAACCTCGAACTGCAGCGCATCTGGATGGCCACGGGCAAGACGGTGGTCCTGGTGACGCATTCAATCGTGGAGGCGGTCTTCCTCGCGGATCGCGTGGTGCTGCTCTCACCCCGTCCAGGCCGCATCGACTGCATCGAACAAGTGCCCTTCCCGCGCGCGCGGACCCCGGACCTGCAATCCACGCCGGAATTCCAGTCCATCGTCCGCCGCCTGCGCCAGCGTCTGAACGAAATCAGCTAGGACCGCCCAGCCATGTCCGGTGCAGCGCGTGGCCAGGAAGCCGCATCCTCCTCCCACCGAAAGCGGCGCTTTCTGCCTGGCGAAGCGGCCTTGCCCTGGATCACGACGCCGCTGCTCGTCGGGACGCTGATCCTGATCTGGGACAGCTATGTGCGGATGGCCGGCGTCTCGCCGCTCATTCTCCCGCGCCCCGGTGCGGTCTGGCAGGCCTGGCTCGAGATGCTCGGCGACCGCCGCGCCTGGCACCACACCTGGATGACGGTCTACGCGACGCTGACGGGCTTCGCCTATGCGGCGACCATCGGCATCGTGCTGGGCGTGCTGATCGCGCGGGCGCGCTGGTTGGAGCTGACGCTCAATCCCTTCATCGTCGCCACGCAGGTCATCCCGAAGGTGGCGCTCGTCCCGCTCTTCGTCCTGTGGTTCGGCTTCGGCATCACCTCGAAGGTGATCGTCGCCGCCGTGCTGTCCTTCTTCCCTATCCTGACCAACACCGCGCTCGGCGTGAAGTCGATCGAGGAAGGGCACCGCGACGTCATGGTGTCGCTGAATGCGACGCGCTGGCAGGTGTTTCGCCGGCTGGAGCTGCCTTCGGCGCTACCCTACATCATCACCGGCCTCGAGGTCGGCATCGTGCTCGCGATCATCGGCGCCATTGTCGGCGAGTATCTCGGCGGCAGTTCGGGCCTCGGCCATCTGCTGATCGCGCGGCTGAATGCCTTCGAGACGGATCAGATGTTCGCCGTGCTGATCCACATGTCGCTGCTCGGCTTCACCTTTTACTTCCTGATCGGCGCGCTGCGCAGGCGGCTCATTCCCTGGCACGCCTCGGCCCGCCCCCGGGTATGACGCGGGCGATGCTCGGCCTCGAGACCGCGGAGCAGGCGCAGATCCTCGCCTCCGTCGAGACGTTCCTCGCGCGCGCCTTGCCGCCCGAGGAGATTCGCCGCCGGGACGCGCAGCATGTGCCGCCCTATGATTTGCTGCCGGAGATGGGACGGGCGGGGTTCTTCGCGCTGGCTGTTCCGGTGGCAGAGGGCGGGCTTGGCGCGGATTGGCACACCGTCGCGCTGGTGCAGGAACGGCTGGGCCGCCATGCCTATATGGCCGCGTCCATCTTCAACCGCGTCGTTGGCTTCGGACTCATGTCCGTTCTCACCTATGGCAGCGCGGATCAGCGGCGCGTCCTGCTGCCGCGGCTGATGACGGGCGAGGCCTTCTGCGCCCTGGCCCTGACCGAGCCGCAGGCCGGCAGCGATGCGGCCGCGCTCCGGACGCGCGCCGTGCGGCACGCTGGCGGCTGGCGGATCAGCGGCCGCAAGAGCTGGATCAGCGACGCCAAGGGCGCGCGCTGGCTGATCTTGCCCGCCCGTACCGGTCCGGAGCGCGAGGGGCATCGCGGCATCTCGCTCTTCCTGGTGCCGACCGATGCACCCGGAATTGCCATGACACCGCTGCCGAAGATCGGCAATAACTGCATGCCGTCCTTCGATATCGGCCTCGATGATGTCGAGGTGGACGAGGACGCGCTGCTCGGCGAGGAAGGGCGCGGCTTCGCCCAGCTGATGTCGACCCTGCATTTCTCCCGCGCCTCCATGGCCGCGACGGTGACCGGCGCGGCCGAGGCTGCGTTGCAACTGGCGCTTGAGCATGCGCGGAACCGCATTCAGTTCGGCCAGCCGATCGGCCAGTTCCAGAGCGTGGCGCACCGGCTGGCCGATCTGCGGACGCGCGTCGATCTCTCCCGGCTGCTTGTCGCGCATCTGGCGCGTCTGATCTCGGAGGGCGCGCCATGCCGGCGTGAGGCGGCGCAGGCGAAGATCGTCGCCACTGAGACGCTGCGCGATGTGACTGATGCGGGCATGCAGATCATGGCGAGCGCCGGCTATGCCGCCGGCAGCGACATGCAGCGCCTGTGGCGCGACTCGCGGCTCTATACCTTCGGCGAAGGCGCGAACGAGGTCCTGCGCGACAGCATCGCGCGCGATCTCGGGCTGGCAGCAAGGAACGTGACGTGATGGGCATCCGGGCCATAGATGCGGTGGTGAATATCTGGACGCCGGAGGCCCTGGCCGGGCGGCCGGACCGCACCGGCTTCTACACGAGCAAGATGCGCGTGAAGCGCGAGATCTTCGAGGGCATGAGCCTCAAGGACATGATCGCGCGGATGGATGCCGCGGGGATCGAGAAGGCGTTCCTGATCGCCGCCAAGGTCGGCCGGCTCGGCCATCCGGCCTGCTACCATGTTGACTATCGCCTGGTTGCCGACGCCGTCCAGGCGCACCCGGATCGCTTCTACGGCCTGGCGGGCCTTGATCCGACCGAGGGCATGCGTGGTGTGCGGGAATTGCAGCGCGCGGTGACGGAATACGGCTTCATCGGCGCGCATTTCTATCCGCACTGGTACGAACTCTCGCCCGACCACGCCAAATGGTATCCGTTCTACGCGAAATGCGTGGAGCTCGACGTGCCGGTGCAGCTGCAGGTCGGGCAGTCCATGGTCTATGACCCCAGCTACCCGCTGCGCTCGGTCGGCCGGCCGATCGCACTTGATGCCGTGGCCTGCGACTTCCCCGAGCTGCGGATCATCGGCATCCATGTCGGTATTCCCTGGACCGATGAGATGATCGCCATGGCGTGGAAGCACGCCAATGTCTTCATCGGCTCCGACGCGCATAGCCCGCGCTACTGGCCGGAATCCTTCGTGCACTACATTCGCAGCTACGGGCAGGACAAGGTCATCTTCGGCACCGATTTCCCGGTGCTCGACTTCGGCCGCACCATGGCGGAGATCGAGGCGCTCGGGCTGCCCGAGCCGGTGCGCGAGAAGTTCCTGCGCACCAACGCGCTGCGTATCTACAAGCTGGACGGGGGCGGCGCTTGAACCTGGCCGATGCCCTCGACGGCCACGCGAAATCGCGCCCGACTCATCCGGCACTGATCGAGGGCGACCACGTCACCACCCATGCCGAGCTCGCCGCCTGGGTGCGACGGATCGCGGCCTGGATCGTCGGGCTCCGCCTGCCGGAGGACCAGCCGGTCGGCGTGTGCCTGCGCGATACGGCGCAGCATGTGGCCGTGCTCTATGCGCTGGCGCGTGCTGGGCGCGCGATCCTGCCGCTCGATGTGCGTTGGACGCTGGCGGAGCAGCGGAATGTCGCGCTGCATTTCGGCGCATCCCTGGTCCTGGTCGAGCCCGGTGCCACGCCCATTCCGGATTGCCGCTGCGCGATCCCGGAGGAGGCAACAGACCAGGCTGCGGCCGAGATCGCCTTCGGCCATGACGACGCCGCGCCCTTCGTGCTGTCCCTGTCATCGGGCACCACCGGGCGCCCCAAGGGTCCGCTGATCACGCATGCCCATTTCCTCGCGCGCTTCCGCACGCATTGGATCAATCTCGGCCTGAATGGCCAGGACTGCTTCATCTGCGCGACGCCGCTCTATTTTGGTGGCGGCCGCACCTTCGCGATGTCGGTGCTGTTCTCCGGTGGGACGGTGATCATGCTGCCGCCGCCATGGGAGCCGGCGGAGCTCCTTGCCTGCCTCGCAGCGGAACATGCGACCAGTCTGTTCCTGGTGCCGACCCAGCTGCGGCGTCTTTTGGCGCTGGACGATTCCGAGCTGGCACCGCTGCGGGCGCTGAACCTGCTGCTGTCCTCCGGCGCACCGCTCTCACCCGAGGAGCGGGTCGAAATCCGCGACAGGCTCTGCCCCCGCTTCTTCGAATACTACGCCTCCACCGAAGGCGGCGGCGTGTCGCTGCTGACGCCGGAGGATCTCGAGACACGCTCCACCTCCGTGGGTCGCCCCGTCTTCGGTGTTGACGTCGCAGTGGTGGACGCCACGGATCGGCCCCTGGCGTCAGGCGAAGTCGGGTTGCTGCGCTACCGCGGCCCTGGCTGCGCCACCACCTATCACCGCGATCCGGAAGCATCCTCCGAGGCGTTCCGCGAGGGCTGGTTCTACCCAGGCGATCTCGCATCGCTCGATGCCGAAGGCTACGTCACGCTCCGTGGCCGCCAGAAAGACATGATCATCCGCGCCGGCATCAACATCTATCCCGCGGATGTCGAGGCTGCCTTGAATGCGCATCCGGCGGTCGCTGAAAGCGCCGTGGTCGGCGTTCCCTCCGCGGAATTCGGCGAGGAGATCGCCGCTTTCGTCCGCCTGTCGCAGCCGATTGACGTGGACACGCTGCTCCACTTCGCGCGGGCGCGGCTGCCGCGGCCGAAATGGCCACGGCAGATCGTCGTGGTGGAGGATCTGCCACGCAACAGCTCGGGCAAGATCCTGAAGCGCCAGCTTGCCGATGGCATTGCGGGGAGACAGGCCTGAGAAGCTGTGGCGTCTGCAGAGCGAATTCTTCTGCATCTTCTCCATAAGGGCGGCCTGATGGCGTTGGCGCGCTGGTAGTCTTGTGGTCATGGGGACGCCGGAGCCGCTCGCCAGTTTTGCCAAGGTTGTGCTGGCAGCCGCCGGCTCAGACCCAGTTCGTCCGCGGTCTCGCCCGCCGCCCAAGGGCTATCCGGCGGAACATCGTCATTGCGGCGTAGCATCTGTCTGCCGCCGCACGCCTTATCGCATCACGCGTCGTTGAAGCCACTGAGCCGCCTAACGTGGCATCGAGGCATTGCGTGGCTTGACCCCCCGAAATGGGTGTCCCTGCCCGCAGGAGACCCGGCGCGCGGGGCCTGCGCGTGGCGCGGACCGGACGGGGGAACAGATGGCGGTCCTCCAGAGTCGCGCCAGACGGCATGTGCAGCGGAATGGGATGCAGAGCGGAGCGGTCCGCCGGGGGAGCGATGCGGCAAGGTCCAGGGTCCTCGACCGGCAAGCTGCGCAAGCAGGCGAGGCGCAGGGGCGCCAAAGCGCCGCCTCGCCCCCGATCCACGACCAGCGCCGCGGTGCCACCCGAGCCGCCGCGCGGCGTGCCCGCAGCCGATGCGCCACCGCCGCTGCCGAGCTTCGCGACCCTCGACCGCTCGATCCGCGCCGCGCAGGCGCGCGCGACCCAGGGGCTCTCGCCGATGGCCTTGGCCGCACCCTGGGCCGATTGGGCGTTCCATCTCGCGCGCGCGCCGGGCAAGCAGATGGCGCTGGCGCTGCAGCTGCAGGCGCTGACGTTGCGCTACGCGCTCTGGCTTGCGCGGTCTGCGGCCGACCCCGCCGCGACGCCGCCCCTCGCGCCGGAGCCGGGCGACCGGCGCTTCGCCGATGCCGGCTGGGGCGTCTGGCCGTTCAATGCTGTCATGCAGCTCAGCCTGCTGACAGAGTCCTGGTGGGCCCAGGCCGCGCGGCAGGTGCCGGGCGTGACGCGCCGGCATGAGCAGCAGATCGGCTTCCTGATCCGCCAGCTTCTGGCGCTCGGCGCGCCCAGCAACCTACCCGGCCTCAACCCCACCATCCTCGAGCGCACGCTGCGCGAGGGCGGGGCCAATCTGCTGCGCGGGCTGCGCAACTGGCTCGATGATGGCGACCGTCAGCTTGCGGGCAAGCCGCCCGAGGGCGCGGAGGCCTTCGTCATCGGCCGCGATCTGGCGGTCACGCCCGGCCGCGTGGTGGCCCGCAACGACCTGATGGAGCTGATCCAGTACGCGCCGACAACCGACACCGTGCTGGCCGAGCCGGTGGTGATCGTGCCTGCCTGGATCATGAAGTACTATGTGCTCGACCTCAGCCCGCAGAACTCGCTGGTGCGCTGGCTGGTTGCGCAGGGCCACACGGTCTTCATGCTCTCCTGGAAGAATCCGGATGAGCGCGACCGCGACATCAGCCTCGACGATTATCGCCGGCGTGGCGTGATGGCGGCGCTCGATGCGGTCGGTGCCATCATGCCGGGCCAGCGGGTGCATGCCTGCGGCTATTGCCTGGGCGGCACCATCCTGGCGATCGCGGCGGCGACCATGGCCCGCGACCATGATGATCGGCTCGCCTCGCTGACGCTGCTCGCCGCGCAGACCGACTTCGCCGATGCTGGCGAGCTGATGCTGCTCACCGATGAGCAGCAGGTCGGCTGGCTTGAGGACCTGATGTGGGACCAGGGCTATCTCGACACGCACCAGATGGCCAGCGCCTTCCAGATGCTGCGCTCGAACGAGCTGTTCTGGCCGCAGCTGCTGCGCCGCTATGTGCTGGGGGAGGCGGACGGCATGACCGACCTCATGGCCTGGAACGCGGACCAGACACGCGTGCCGGCCCGCATGCAGGGCGAATATCTGCGCGGCCTGTTCCTGGAGAACCGGCTGACCGCCGGGCGTTTCGCAGTGGAGGGGCGGGTGGTGGCGCTGCGCGACATCCGCGTGCCGATCTTCGCGCTGGGCACGGTGCGGGACCACATCGCGCCCTGGCGGTCAGTCTACAAGGTCGCGCTGTTTGCCGACACCGACGTGACCTTTGCGCTGGTGGATGGCGGGCACAATGCGGGCGTGGTCAGCGAGCCGGGCGGGCATCCTGGCCGCGGCTTCCAGCTGATGACGCGCCGGCATGGGCAGCGCTACCTCGACCCCGACAGCTGGGCCAGCATCGCGCCGCGGCATGAGGGAGCTTGGTGGCCGGCCTGGCGCGATTGGCTGGCCGCTGCCGGCTCTGCCGGGCGCGCACCACCACCGCCGATGGGCGCGCCGGAGAGGGGGCTGCCGCCGCTTGAGGCGGCGCCGGGCCGCTACGTTCATTTGCCCTAGGATCCAAACCCAATCATCTGCCGGGCGCCTGGCCGGTCCCGTGCGGCGTCCGCGGCGCGCCCAGCCTTCGGTGTCGCGGCAGTGCCGCGACACTGGCGGTCTGCCACGCGGTCTTCTGCCATTCGTCGCGGGTCTGATTGGGTTTGGACCCTTGGGGAAGCGGGGGCGGGTTGCGTTGGCGCTAGCGGTCGTAGCCGCCGGAAGCGCCAAAGCGGCGGTTGCAGCGCAGCGGTCCCCCTGACGTCGCAGATCGCTCGACAGCGTTTGCCATTTGTCGGGCCGCCGGGTCGGCGTGGCGCCCTGGCGCCCTGGCGCGGCGGTACGGGGCAGGACGGGGCGACATCCTTTGGAACGTTTCCCTGTCGCGATCTTCTCGTCACGATTCAGTAATCACGAGGAGTTATCTGCCAGCGGAAGGGGGCGCGCCAGCCGGCCTCCGTCTCATCCGATACCGGCCCGGGCCATCACCTGCTGGTCGGGCTGTCTCGGCCGGCCATGCGGGCGGGACATGCGGCCAGTCGCGAACGGGTTAGGAGGGCAACTCCATGGCCTGCCCGCGGCGCCGATCCCGGCAGCGGGGTGTCGATCGAGATCGTCCGCCGCTTCAGCGGCGGCACGACCCTGCCGGACAGAAGGTCGATGCGTACACGATGATCCCGCCCCAGCGACAGCTGATCCTCGCTTTGCTGGCAGTTCTGCTGCCGTCCGGTGCCGCCGCGCAGAACCTCCGCGATGTGCTGCCGCCGCAATTGCAACGCCAGCCCGGCGCCGACCCGGCCGCGCCCGCGCCTCTCCCCGCAGCGCCCGCCGTTTCCCCCGATGGCGCGGCGGTGCTCCTGCCGATCCTCAGCGGCCTCATCTTCGTGCCCGAGATCGCGCGCATCCAACCAGCCGGAACCGATACGCCAGGCCTCACCATCCTCGACCTGCCGCCGCTCGATGCGACCTTCCGCGCCGAGATGGACGACCTGATCGGACAGCCACTCACCGAAGCCCGCCTCAACGCCATCACCCAGGCCGTGATCCGCGCCTATCGCCGCGCCGACCGACCGCTCGTGGATGCCATCATCCCCGAACAGGATGTCAGCAGCGGCGTGGTGCAGGTCGCCGTCATCGAGTTCACCGTCGGCGAAATCCGCACCGAGCAGAACAGCTGGTTCAGCGGGGAGCTCCTGCGCTCCTATCTCCGCCTCCAGCCCGGCGACATTGTGCGCGCCAGCGCGGTCGCCGAGGACCTCGCTTTGCTCAACACCAACCCCTTCCGACGGGTGGAGCTGTTCTACGAACGCGGCCGCGCCTTCGGCCAAACCGACCTTGTCCTGCGTGCCCCGGATCGCCTGCCGCTGCGCATCTATGGCGGCTTCGACGATAGCGGCTCCAAGTCGCTCGGCACCAACCGCCTCTTCGCCGGCTTCGGCTATGGCAATCTCTTCGGCCTCGACCACCAGATCGGCTACCAGTTCACCGCCTCCACCGACCTCCTCTTCGACCGCCGCGACATTCCAGGCCGCCCCGACGGGCCGCGCTTCGCCGCCCACAGCCTGGCCTATGCCATCCCTCTGCCCTGGCGCGATCGCCTGCAGCTCGCCGCGCTCTATGCCGAAACCTCGCCCTGGCTCGCGGAGACCTTCGCGCAGCAGGGCTTCACCACCCAGATCAGCGCCCGCTACGTCACACAATTGCCGCGCAGCGAGGAGTTCGGCCAGGAGCTCCGCCTCGGCTACGACTTCAAGCGCACCAACAACAACCTGGCCTTCGGCGGCAGCTCGGTCTCCGACAATGCTACCGAAATCCACCAGATGGTGGCGGACTACAGCGCCACCGTCCTTGATGAACGCGGCAGCACCTCCGCGACGCTCACCGGCGTGATCAGCCCGGGTTTCCTGAGCAGCGCCAACGACCGCGACGCCTTCCAGGCGAGCCGCGCCGGCGCCAGCCCGCGCTATGCCTACAGCCTGCTCCAGGCCGAGCGCAGCACGCGCCTGCCGCAGGAGTTCACGCTGGTGCTGCGCGCCACCGGCCAGCTTGCCTCCGGCGCGCTGCTCGCCTCCGAGCAGATCGGCCTTGGTGGCGCCACCACCATCCGCGGCTTCGAGAATTTCGCTGTCTCCGGCGATCAGGGCTACATCCTCGGCGCCGAGCTGCGCGCACCGCCTTCTGGCCTGCTGCATCATCTGGGCTACGCCGACACCGACCGTTTCCAGCCGCTGCTGTTTGTGGAGAGCGGCCGCGTCTGGTCGCGTACCGAGCAGACCAATGGCCGCACCAGCACCCCGCTCTCCTCCGTCGGGGCGGGCATTCGCTACACGATCGACCGCTACCTCTCGCTGCGCTTCGATGTCGGCGTGCAACTCAACGATCCGCCCGACGGCTCCCCCCGCGGCACGCGCAGCCACATCTCACTCATAGCAAGCTGGTGAGCGCAGGCAGCAGGGCGCGCCCCTGACGCTGCTGGATGCGGAGTGATCAGCGGACGTCGCCGCTGATCAGCGACAGCGCGATACCCGACTTGTGACTGTTGAGTGCGAGCGGCAGGCATGCCCGCTGCCAGGGCCGTGTGCCAACATGCAGTGGCAGCGGTGTATCCGTGCATGGTCCCGACGCAGCGCAACCCTCGGTTAATCTGCACTGTGGAAGCTGCAGCAGGTTGGGCGGCAGCCCAGGCTATGGTCGCAAAAGGTGCACCTCTCTACTCATCGGGAGTCCGCCTGCATGGCCTCGTGGCGCAGTCTGCTTGTGATCCTGCTTGCCCTCAGCGCCTGCGCCGCCCCGCGGGACAACGCCGGCCCGAGCCTTGCCGCAGCGCAGTCGCTGCATTGGTCGGTGGAGACGGCGAGCGGGCAGTTCCTCGGCTCTGCCACGGCGGTCGGGGAACATGTTCTGCTGACCAATCGGCATGTTGTGCAGGCAGCAAGCGGTGCCTCGCTTGTCGTTCGCCGGGGCGCGCATGTGCTGCCGGTGGAGGTGCAGCAGGTCAGCCAGGACGCCGATGTGGCATCGCTGCGCACGCTGGTGCCGCTTGCCGCCTTTGCCGAGCGACTGGCCGTCGCGCAGCCCGGTGCGCCGCTGGCGGTGGCCGGCGCGATCGCCGGGGAGCTGCATGCCGGCACCGGTCGGCTGGAGCGCGCTGAGGGACGCGCGCCGATGCGGTATGGTCTGCTGACGGCGCGCCTGCCGGTGGCGCCCGGCTTTTCGGGTGGGCCGGTGGTGGACCAGGCCGGCGGGCTGGTTGGGCTTGTTGTCGCGACAGTGGTGGGCAGCACGACCGAAGCCCGCCGCCTTGCGGCGGTGGGGCCGGGTCACGCGCCAACGGAGCGTCCCGCGTTGCTGCTGCCCGCGCGGACAGCGCTGTCGCTCTGCCCTCTCGCCTCCTGCCCCGCATTGCACGCGGCGCAGGAGGCCCTGCAGAGCGTGGAGTGAGCAGTCGAGCCGAAGCGATCGCCCATCTGCTCCGGCCGGCCTGGCCCCGCCACCGCTTGCACTGGACAAGGGTCGCGCTGGCCCCGGCGTCCCGCACCCGTGCAGCATGTGTCACGCGAGGGCCATTTGGCTGGAGCGCTCACGCAAGGCAGCGCAGCGTATATCGTGGCGCCGTATCCGAACGGGCGCAGAACCCATCATGACCGGATGACCAGATGCGCTGCTCACTGCGTGCCGCTGTGGCGGCGACATTCTGCCTCCTCGCCACACCGGCCCTGGCGCAGACTGGCTTGGCCCCGCAGGCGGCGCCCGCTGTGGGCGCGCCTGGCTTCGATCGGTGGCGCGTTGGGCTGGGTGTCGGGACGCTGTTCACACCGGACTATCTCGGCTCCAACGATTGGCAGCTGGAGCCGCTGATCGCGCCGGAGATCCGCGCACCTTTCGACAGTTTCTTCCTGTCCTTCCGTGACGGGCTCGGCGCGACGCTGCTGCGGGATGGCCCGGCCTCCGCCGGCCTGGTGCTGCGGCCGCGCTTCGCCCGCGACCAGGACGCCAACGAGGCGCTGCGCGGCATGGGCGATGTTCGGCTGGCCGGCGAAGGCGGCGCCTTCGTCAGCTACTCGGACGGCACCTATCTTGCGCGAGCGGAGATCCGGCAGGGCTTTGGCGGTCATTCGGGCGTGCTCGTCGACGGGCGGCTCGACCGCGTGTTCCGCGCCAGCCCGGAACTCATCCTCTCGACGGGTCCGCGGCTCAGCTGGGGCAGCCGAGACTTCGCCGAGACCTATTTCGGCGTGGACCCGGATCAGGCGAAGCGCACGGGCTATGCGCCCTTCCGCCCGGCCGATTACTGGTTCGCGGGCGTCGCTGCGGGCGCGACCTGGCTCATTGCCGAACGCTGGACCGTGATCGCCTTTGGCGAGGTGGGCGGTATCTTTGGCGGGGCCGGGGACAGCCCGCTTGTCGAACGCGGTGCGGCCGCGCAGGGCGTGGTCGGCCTCAGCCTCGCCTATCGGTTCGCGCCGTGACAGCCCGCGGTTGTGCGCTACGTCCCAAGCCGGGGGCGTAGGCTTGCGACGCCCGATCCCGCGCCCTGCAATCCGGATCGCATGATCGAGACCTTCGGCTTCACCCTTGTCGCGCTGCTCGTGATCGTGGATCCGGTCGGCACCGCCGTGATCTTCGCCGCGATGAGCGCGAACAACACCGAGGCCGAGAGACGCCGGCAGGCGATCCGCGCCACGGTGATCGCGACCATCGTCCTGCTGTCCTTCGCGCTGCTCGGCGGCTGGCTGTTGAGTGCGCTCGGGATCGGCTTGCCAGCCATGAAGGTGGCGGGTGGTGTGCTGCTCTTCCTGCTAGCGGTCGACATGGTGATGGGCCAGACCTTCCTGCGGGCCTCTCCGGCCGAGCAGCAGGCCGGCGCGGAAGAGCACGACATCTCGGTCTTCCCCCTGGCCATCCCGCTGCTCGCCGGCCCGGGCGGCATGACCAGCATGGTGCTGGCGACGCAGCAGGCGGAGGGCGACCTCGTGCAACTCGCGGCGGTCTTCGCCGCGCTGGTCGTGGTGCTGGTGCTGACGCTGGTCTGCCTGGTCTCCGCCGGCACGGTTGCGCGGCTGCTGGGCCGGACGGGCGGGCATGTGATCGGCCGGGTCCTGGGCGTGCTGCTGGCCGCCCTGGCCGCGCAGATCACGCTCGAAGGCGTGCGGCAGAGCCTGGCGGGATAAGGGCGGTCTTGGGTCAGGTAGCCAAGCCACGGGACGCCCTGCCCGTGCCGGGGACATAGCGCACCGCCTAACCTCCGGCGCCGCGTGGACCGGAGGCCGGATGCCCGATGTGATTGCCGCCGCGCCGGGGCGCGAGGCGCGCCTCGAACTCGAGCTGAGGGATGCCGACCGTCTCGTTGACCTCGAGGCCGAGTGGCCATCGCTGCCCGGCTGCCTCCGGCCGGCGGCTGAGGCGGCGATCATCGACTGGGCCCGCCGGCAGCCGAAGGATGTGCCGTTGGCCATCCTGGTCCGGCTGCCGCCCTCGGCCGTGGACGAGGCCGGGCGCGCCGAATTGGCCGAGCGGGTCAGCGCCCATTTCTGTCGCATGGCCGAGGAACAAGCCTACACGACCCGGGAATTCCTGGCCGATGCCAGGGTCAGCGCGGCGGTCGGCTTTGGGATCGCCGCGGCCTGCCTCCTCACCGTCTGGACTCTCTATTCCAGCTACCAGGGCTCGATGATCGCACGCGCCATCCGCGACACGCTGAGCATCCTCGGCTGGATCGCGGCGTGGAAGCCGCTTGAGATGCTGGTGCATGAGCGCCGACCGATCCTGCGGCGCCTTCGCCTGCTGCGCCGGCTTGCGGCGGCCAGCGTGCGCGTCGTTCCAGCCGACGCGCGGTGACCCTGTCTGCATCGGAGGTGCTCATGCCACGCCGTGATCCCGTTCTGGTGGACCTCGCCCTGCAGGGCGGCGGGGCGCATGGCGCCTTCACCTGGGGCGTGCTCGACCGCCTGCTGGAGGAAACGTGGCTGGAGGTGGAGGGCATCTCCGGCACCTCCGCGGGCGCGATGAACGCCGCCGTGATGGCCAGCGGCATGGCGCGGGGCGGCAGGCCCGGCGCGCGCGAGGCGATGGAGACGTTCTGGCGCCGCGTCTCCCGCGCCGCGACCTTCAGCCCTTTCCAGCGCGGCCCTGTGGACCGCCTGCTGGGGCGTTGGACGCTCGACAACTCCCCGGCCTTCCTGGCGATGGATCTGCTCGCCCGGGTCGTCTCGCCCTATGATTTGCCCTCGGTCGGCGGCAACCCACTGGCCGATGTGCTGGCGGAGAGCGTGGATTTCGGCGCGCTGCGCGACGGTCCCATCAAGGTCTTCGTCACCGCGACCAGCGTGCGCACCGGCCGCGCGCGCATCTTCCGCAACGCCGATCTCGGCGTGGAGGCGCTGCTCGCCTCCGCCTGCCTGCCGCAGCTGTTCCAGGCTGTCGAGATCGAGGGCGAGCCCTATTGGGATGGCGGCTTCGCCGGCAACCCGACGCTGGTGCCGCTGATCACGGAGTTGCAATCGGACGACACGATCCTGGTGCCGATCAACCCGATCGAGCGGCCCGGCACGCCGCGCAGCGCGCGCGACATCCTCGACCGTGTCAACGAGATCTCCTTCAACGCGGTGGCGCTGAAAGAGCTCAAGATGATGGCCATGCTGCGCAAGGTCGCCGACCCCGGCAACACCGAGGGCGCGGCCTGGGCGCGGATGCGGCTGCATATGGTGCGCAACGAGGTGATGGTCGGGCTTGGCTATTCCTCCAAGCTGAATGCCGAATGGGCCTTCCTGCAATGGCTGCGCGATGCCGGGCGCGAGGCCACGGAGCGCTTCCTGCGCACGCATGCAGATGCGATCGGCAGGCGATCCTCCCTCGACCTCGATGCGATGCTGGTCGGCGTCTAGATCAGTGCCGCGCCTCGCGCCCCGACAGCAGCGCGGCGAAGGGCCGCGCAGCCGTGAACTCCTCGCACAGCGTCAGCGCGGCGATCAGGGCCGGCGGGCCGATGAAGGCGCCCGGCACGCCCCAGAGAAAGCCACCCGCGAAGACCGAGGCGAGCACCAGGAAGGGCGAGACGGCGAGGCTGCGGCCCGCCAGACGCGGCTCGATGGTGCTGCCGCCCAGGAATTGCAGCAGCTGGAGCCCCGCGAAGACTGCGAGCGCCGCCCCCCAACTGCCGAATTGCAGCGCGGCGAACAGAGTCGGGAAGAGCGTTGCTACCAGCGGACCGAGGAAGGGGATGTAGTTCAGCACCAGCGCAATCGCGCCCCATTCCGCGGCGAGCTCCAGCCCCATCGCCGCCGCGAAGGCCCAGACGACCAGGCCGGTCGCCACCGACATCAGCGTGCGCACCAGCATATAGGCGCGCAGCTTGGCAGCGATCCTCTCCCCCGCGCGGAGCAGCGCCGCCGGCGTGCCCGGGCCGAGGCCGAGCATCTGCGATCGCACCGCGCCGACCTCGAGCAGGCCGAGCAGCACGAAGACCAGCGTCAGCAGGATGAAGCTGAGCGTGTCCTGGAGCTGCGCCAGTACGGCCTGCGCGACACGCACCAGCCAGCGCACATCGAATTGCGCGGCGAGCGTCGGCGCCACCTCGATCCCGCGGGAATCGAACCAGGCCAGCTGCGCGGCATAGAAGGCCTGCAGCTGCGCGGCATTGGCCACGACCCACATGCCGACCCGCCCGAAGGCCCAGGCGACCAGCAGCGCGAGCCCGAGCAGCGTCACCAGCGTGACCAGCATGGCAACCAGCATCGCCGCGACCGCGCCGGTGCGCCGCTGCAGCGCGCCCTGCACCGGCCAGACCAGCGCGATGGCGAAGATGGCGAAGACCAGCGGCGCGACCACAGCCTGCGCCGCCGACAGGCCAGCGGCCACCACGACGATGCAGGCGAGCGCGAGCAGCACGGACAGCGACCGGGGCAGGACGCTCATGGGCCGCTTCTCCTGAACGAGGTGCGTTGATGCGCTGGCTGGGCCGCTTCGGCCGGCGGGCCCTGATCGGGCTGCTCGCGCTGCTGACCATTGGGATCGGCATCCGCGCCTGGGACGTGCATCACGGCCCCGAGCTGCGCCCCTGGCACACCGAGGTGCCGCCGGAACTCGACGCCGCAGCCCTCGATGCCACCGACTGGCCTTCCTTCCTGGCCGCAGAAGCGCGTGCCTTCGACTTCGTGCGGCGCGAGGTCTCGGCGCGGCTCGCACCGGCCGATCGCAGCCTCGCCAATCGCTACGATCCGGCGAGCCCACTCGATCCGGCGCGCTTCGCCACCGACTGGAACCGGTCCTTCGTGCTGGAGCCCGAAGGCGCCCCGCGCGGTGTCGCCGTTCTGGTGCACGGGCTGACGGACGCGCCCTTCAGCATGCGCCGCCTTGCGCGGCTTTACGTCGAGGCCGGCTTCGTCGCGATCGTGCCGCGCATGCCCGGCCACGGCACCGTGCCGGCGGGCCTCACCGCCGCTGACTGGCCGGACTGGGCCGCGGCGACCCGGCTTGCCGTGCGGGAGGCGCGCCGGCGCGCGCCGGGCCGGCCGCTGCATCTCGTCGGCTATTCCAATGGCGGCGCGCTGGCACTGCTGCATGCGCTGGAGGCAGCCGAGGCTGGCACGCCAGGGCCGGACCAATTGGTGCTGCTCTCGCCCATGGTCGGCGTCACACCCTTCGCGCGTTTCGCGGGGCTGGCGGGCCTGCCGGCCTTGCTGCCGGCCTTCGCCGGCGCCGCTTGGCTGTCCGTGCTGCCGGAGTTCAACCCCTTCAAGTTCAACTCCTTCCCGGTCAACGCCGCGCGGCAATCCCATCTGCTGACGGCCGAGATCCAGGCGCGGATGGCCCGGCTGGGCGCCGCCGGGCTCGCGCGGCTGCCGCCCGTGCTGACCTTCCAGTCGGTGGCGGATGCGACCGTCAGCACACGTGCCGTGATTGCGGCGCTGCATGCCCGGCTGCCCGCCGGACGCAGTGAGCTCGTGCTGTTCGACCTGAACCGGGAGGCGCGGCTTGGCCCGCTGCTCGACCCGCGCGCCGATGCGGCGCTGTCCGCCATCCCACCCGCGCCGCGCGGCTTCGGCTTGGTGCTTGTCACCAATGTCGCGCGCGACACCGCTGCGGTGGAGGAACGCAGCATGCCGGCTGGCGCGACGGAGGAAGCGCGCAGGGCACTCGGCCTTGCCTGGCCGCGGGGGCTGTTCTCGCTCTCCCATGTCGCGCTGCCTTTCCCGGTTGAGGACGGGCTCTATGGCCTGGCGCCAGCGCCGGAGGATGATTTCGGCCTGCAACTCGGCGCCCTGGCACCGCGCGGAGAGAGCGGCGTGCTGGTCATGAGCCTCGATAGCCTTCTGCGCGCATCGTCGAACCCGTTCTTCCCATACCTGCGTGAGAGGCTGGAGGGGATGCTTCGCACCGGTGCCGGGACGCCCGGCTCAGTACCGGGACGTGCCGCCGATCCCCCGGCCGTGCCGGCGCGCTAGCTTCGCCGCGCATACCGGAGCCAGGGGATACCGAGCATGCCCAGACATCCGGGCGGCGCTGCGCTGCCCTGCCTGATCCTGGTTGCCGCGCTCGGCGCCTGCAGCGAGCCGCCCGCCCCACCGCCGGCGGAGCCGCGCCCGGTGCGTGTGGCCACCGTGGAGCCGCGTGGCGAGGGCACGCTGGTCAGCCTGACCGGGACGATCCAGGCCGAGACAGAGGTGAACCTCGGCTTCCGCATCGACGGGCGCATGGTGGAGCGGCTGGTCAATGTCGGCGATCGCGTCACCGCGGGGCAGGTCGTCGCCCGGCTGGATCGCACCAATGAGGAGAATTCGCTGCGTGCCGCCCGTGCTGCGCTGGCCGCGGCGCAGGCGCAGCTTGTGGAGGCCCGGGCGAATTACGGCCGGGCGCGCGAATTGCTCCGAACCGGCTTTGGCACGCGTCAGCGCTACGACCAGGCAGCGCAGCAGCTGCAGACCGCGACCAGCGCCGAGGATTCCGCCCAGGCACAGGTCAATATCGCCGAGAACCGGCTGGGCTATACCGTGCTGCTTGCCGACGCGCCCGGCACCGTCACCGCCCGCGGCGCCGAACCCGGGGAGGTCGTCGCGCCAGGGCGGATGATCATCCGCCTGGCCCGCCAGGACGGGCTCGACGCGGTCTTCGACGTGCCACCCGTGGTCAAGGACCTCGCCCCACCGGACGTGGTGGTGACCGTCGCGCTGACGCTCGACCCCGCCATCCGTGCGAGCGGCCGCGTGCGCGAGGTCGCGCCGAGTGCCGACCCGGTGACCGGCACCTTCCGTGTGCGCATCGGCCTGACCGACCCGCCGCCGGCGCTCCGCCTGGGCTCGACGGTCACCGGGCGGATGGAGGTGGCGGGCGGGGCTGGCTACGCCATCCCGGCCAGTGCGCTGACGCGCCAGGGCGCCACGCCGGCCGTCTGGGTGGTGGACCAGGCCAGCCGCACCGTCGCGCTGCGCGCGGTCGAGGTGCTGCGCCACGACCCGGCGCGCGCTGTCATCTCCTCCGGTCTCACGCGCGGGGAAGTGATCGTGACCGCGGGCGTGCAGGCGCTCCGGCCCGGGCAGCAGGTGAAGCTGTTGGGCGCTACGCCGTGATCGGACCTAACCTCTCCGAGTGGTCGATCCGGCGGCCTCAGCTGGTCCTGTATTTCATGCTGGTGGCGGTCATCGCCGGCGCGCTGGTCTTCCTGCGCCTCGGCCGCAACGAGGACCCGGAATTCACCTTCCGCACCATGATCGTCGCCGCCGCCTGGCCCGGTGCGACCATCGAGGAGACGCTGCTGCAGGTGACCGAGCGCCTGGAGCGCACCCTGCAGGAGACGCCGAACCTCAACCGGCTGCGCAGCTACACCATCGCGGGCCAGACCACGATCTTCGTGGAGCTGAAGGGCTCGACCCCGGCCGAGGTGGTGCCGGACATGTGGTACGAGGTGAGGAAGCGTGTCGGCGACATGCGTCACACCTTGCCCCAGGGCGTGGTAGGGCCGGGCTTCAACGACGATTTCGGCGACACCTTCGGGATGATCTTCGGCTTCACCGCCGACGGCTTCACGCGCCGCGAATTGCGCGATTACGTGGAATCCGCACGTTCGCGCCTGCTGCGCGTGCCGGATGTGACGAAGGTCGAGATACTGGGCGCACAGGATGAGGTGATCTTCGTCGAATTCTCGCTCGAACGGCTTGCCGGGCTCGGACTGAACTATCCCTCGCTGATCGCCGCACTTCAGGCGCAGAACGCAGTCAGCCCCGCGGGGTTGGTACAGACCGGGGAGGAGCGGCTGGCGCTGCGCGTCTCCGGTGCCTTCCAGAACGAGGCTGACCTTGCCGCCGTCTCCTTCCTGGCGGGCGAGAGGCTGGTGCGGCTGACCGACATCGCCGAAATCCGCCGCGGCTTTGCCGACCCGCCGCAGCCGATGCTCCGCGTCAATGGCCAGCCCGCCATCGGGCTGGCGGTGGCGATGCGCCAGGGCGGTGACATCCTCGCACTAGGTGACAACCTGCGGCGCGAGATGCGGCTGATCGAGCGCGACCTGCCGATCGGCATCGAGCCCTTCCTGGTCGCTGACCAGGCGCAGACGGTGGATACGGCGATCGGCGACTTCACCGAAAGCCTGTGGCAGGCGATCGTTATCATCATGGTGGTGAGCTTCATCGCGCTCGGCATCCGCGCCGGGGCTGTTGTCGCGCTCTCCATCCCACTCACGCTCGCTATTGTGTTCCCGCTGATGCTGCTGGCGGGGCTCGACCTGCAGCGCATCTCGCTCGGCGCGCTGATCATCGCACTGACGCTGCTGGTGGACGACGCGATGACCACCATCGACGCGATGATCCGCCGGCTCCAGGCCGGCGACAGCAAAGACCAGGCGGCGACCTTCGCCTATCGGACCCTCGCCGCGCCGATGCTGACGGGAACGCTGGTCACCATCGCGGGCTTCATCCCGATCGGCTTCGCGGCGAGTTCCGCCGGCGAATACACCTTCTCGATCTTCGCGGTCGTCGGCATCGCGCTGGTGGTGTCCTGGTTCGTGGCCGTGCTGTTCGCGCCGCTGATGGGCCTGGCGATCCTGAAGGCGCCGAAGGCCGCTGTCGCCGGCGCGCCCCCGCCGGCGCCGGGCGCGGTGCTGCGCGCCTATGCCGGCTTCCTCCGCCTTGCGATCCGGCTGCGCTGGGTGACGGTCGCGGTCGCGGTCGGGGCCTTCGTCGTCTCGCTCTACGCGATGCGCTTCGTGCCGCAGCAGTTCTTTCCCTCCTCCGACCGGCCGGAGCTGCTGGTGGACATCACCCTGCCGCAGAACGCCTCGATCTTCGCCAGCCAGGAAGCGGTGGAGCGGCTCGACGCTGCGCTCGCCGCCGACCCGGATGTCGCGCATTGGAGCACCTATGTCGGCCGCGGCGCGATCCGCTTCTACCTGCCGCTGAACGCCCAGCTCGCGAATCCCTTCTTTGCCCAGGCCGTGGTGGTGGCGAAGGACTTGGATGCGCGGCTCCGTCTGCAGCCGCGGCTGGAGGCGCTGCTGGCCGAGCAGTTCCCCGCCGCCGTCGCCCGCGTTTCCCCGCTCGAGCTCGGCCCGCCCGTGGGCTGGCCGCTGCAATGGCGCGTGGTGGGTCCGGAGACCGAGACGATCCGAGCCATCGCCTTCGATGTGGCGCAGGTGCTGGCGGCCAGCGCCGGGGCGCGCAACCTGAACTTCGACTGGATGGAGCCGGCGCGGCAGCTACGTGTTGTGGTGGACCAGGAACAGGCGCGCCAGCTCGGCCTCTCCTCGGCCGCTGTCTCGGCGACGCTGAATGCGGTCATCACCGGCAGCGTGGTGACGCAGATCCGCGACGACATCTACCTGATCAACGTCCTGGCCCGTGCCACCGCGGCCGAACGGCTCTCGCTGGATACGCTGCTGACGATGCAGGTGCCGATCCCGGGCGGGCGGACGGTCGCGCTCGGCCAGTTCGCCACCTTCGACTATGGCCAGGAATACCCCCTGGTCTGGCGCCGCGACCGCGTGCCCTCACTCACCGTGCAGGCTGATGTGCGCCCGGGCGTGCTGCCCGATACGGTGGTGGCCGAGGTCGAGCCGCGGCTCGCGGAGCTGCGCGCGCGTCTGCCCGCGGGCTACGCGATCGAGCTCGGCGGCATCGCGGAGGAGAGCGCGGACAGCCAGGCCTCGGTCATCGCAGTGGTGCCGATGATGATCGTGGTGATGCTGACCGCGCTGATGTTCCAGCTGCAGAGCTTCGCGCGGCTCGGGCTCGTGGTGGCGATCCTGCCGCTCGGGCTGATCGGCGTGGTGATGGCGCTGCTGGTCTTCGACCGACCGTTGGGCTTCGTGGCCATCCTCGGCATCCTCGCGCTGCTCGGGATGATCGCGAAGAACGCGGTGATCCTGATCGTGCAGATCGACCAGGACCGTGCCGACGGGCTGCCGCTGCGCGACGCGGTGGTGGCAGCGGCGACGTCCCGCCTCCGACCCATGCTGCTGACGGCCTTGTCCACCGTGCTGGGGCTGATCCCGATCGCGCCGACGGTGTTCTGGGGTCCGATGGCTTTCGCGATCATGGGCGGGCTGTTGGTGGCCACATTGCTGACGCTGATCGTGCTGCCCGCGCTTTATGTCATCGTGATGGAGCGCCGCGCCGACCGCGCGGTGACCGGGCCGGCCGATCCCGCGCGCCCCGCGCTCGGCGCGAGCTGAGCCGGGGTGGCGAAGCTCGGTACGGCGCGCAGCCGGCGCCATTTGCAGACCGGGCCCGCCCAGGGTCCCGCGTCATCTCGGGACACACCGCGCAGGCCGGGGACGCGCCGCTCATCCCTTGCCCGGCACCGCTGGCTATGCCGTTGCTGGCGCCCAGCGAACGCGGCGCCAGGATCAACCGGAGAGAACCTCATGTCCCAGACCATCCTGCGGACGGCGCGCAGCTTCGCGCTTGGTGCCGCCCTGACGCTTGGCCTTGCGACTGCCGCCACCGCCCAGCCCAACCGCGAATTCGAGCGCGTCGAGCTCGGCTACCTGGACGAGGCCACCCGCGCCGAGGTCACCCGCCGCGCCACCGCCGGCAACACGCATCGTGGCGTGATGGAGACCATCATGCTGAACAACCTCCAGCTTCGCCTGCCGGCGACCGAGGTGGTGGCGATCGACTTTCTGAAGACGACGGTCGTCTATCGCGCGCCCGATGGGCAGCTGCGGCAGGTGCGCTTCAACCCGGCCAACCTCTCGATCGTTCAGTGAAGCCATGCCCGCGGCGGGGCCCGGCCTGTGCCGGGACCGTCGCGGGCCAGCAGGCAGGAACAACCGCAATGGCCGATCTTCTCGTTATCGCCTTCCCCACCGAGGCCCAGGCCGAGGAAGCGCGTGCGCGCGTGGCCACGATGCAGCGCGAATACCTGATCGAACTGGGCGATGCGGTGGTCGCGCTGCGCGGGCCGGATGGCAACATCAAGCTCAACCAGGTCTTCCACCCGACCGCCGCCGGCGCTGCGGGGGGCGCGCTGTGGGGCTCTTTGCTCGGGCTGCTGTTCCTCAACCCGCTCGCAGGGGCGGCGATGGGGGCTGCGGCGGGCGCAGTGGCCGGACGGCTCACCGATGTCGGCATCAACGACGCCTTCATGAAGGAAGTATCGCAGAGCCTGACGGCCGGGGAGGCGGCGCTGTTCCTGCTGGTGCGCAAGATGACGGTCGAGAAGGTGATGGAAGGCCTGCAGGGCATGGGCGGGCGCATCATGCGCACCTCCTTCGATGAGACGAAGGAGGCGGTGCTGCGCGAGGCGCTGGAGCGTGCGAAGGACGGCACCAGCACCGGATGAGACGGGCGGCCCCGCGCGCCGTCTCAGCGCTTCTGCTGGCGGCTGCGCTGGCGGGCTGCGCCAGCATCGTCCGCATGCCCCCGCCGCCAGCGGCGGCAGTGACCAGCATCGAGGTGCTGGGCGTGCCGGAGGCACGCTTCTGGGCGGATGGCGACCCGGCGCCGCTGACCGCCTATCTTGAACGCGTGTTGCGCCGCCAGACCGCCGCGCTGGCGCCGGGACCGGGTGGGCGGCTGCCGCCAGCGCATTTCCTGGCGCTGTCGGGCGGGGCGGATGATGGCGCCTTCGGCGCCGGCGTGCTCACCGGCTGGACCGAATCCGGCACGCGGCCAAGCTTTGATCTGGTCACGGGCATCTCCGCCGGTGCGCTGATCGCGCCCTTTGCCTTTCTGGGGGCGGCCTATGACGACCGTCTGCGCGATCTGTTCACCCAGATCACGCCAGACGATGTCGTCCGCCGCGGGCGCATCGCCTTTGCCCTGCTGTTCAGCGAGGCGATCGCCGACACCAGCCCGCTCGCGCAGCTGATCAACCGCCACGCCGACGCAGCGATGCTGCAGGCGATCGCCGCCGAGCACAGGCGCGGGCGGCTGTTGCTGATCGGGACCGTCAACCTCGATATCAGGCGGCCGGTGGTGTGGAACATCGGCGCCATCGCCGCGAGTGGCCATCCCGACGCGCTCGATCTGTTCCGCCGCATCCTGCTGGCCTCCGCCTCGATCCCAGGCGCCTTTCCGCCGGTGCTGCTCGATGTCGAATCCGGCGGACAGCGATTCCAGGAGATGCATGTGGATGGTGGTGCTGCGATGCAGGTGTTCCTCTATCCCCCCGCCCTCGGTGCGGCGGGCGCGCTGCGCCGCGCTGGCATTGTGCGGGAGAGAACCGCCTGGGTCATCCGCAACGGCCGCGTGGACGTGACGAAGGCCGAGGCGCCTCGGGGCCTGATCAGCATTGCCACGCGCTCGGCGCAGACGCTGCTGCACTTCGCGGGCATCGCGGATATCGACCGCATCTATCTGACCACGCAGCGCGACGGCGTGGCGTTTCGGATCCAGAGCATCGGCCGGGATTTCGACGCGGCACGTGTGGGCTTTTTCGAGCCCGGCTACATGCGGGCGCTGTTTGCGCATGGCGAGGCGCGCGGGCGTGACCCTGCCAGCTGGCTGCCCGCGCCACCGCCGGTGGGGCTGATCAACGCCTCATCCGCCGTGCCCGCCCCGGCGGGTACTCAGGGGACAACGATGCCATAGAGCGTGGTGGCGACTTCGGTTGCGATCAGCAGCGCCACCGCCAGTTCCAGCATGCGCGAACGGCGTGCTTCCGCGAGGCTGAGCAGCGTCTCCGAGGTCTCGCGCACCATCTCGAGCTTGCGCGCCAGTGCTTCGGTGCGTTCCACCAGCTCCCATTCCGCGGCAAGCACCGCGTGCAGCGGCGCCAATTCCGGGTGTTCCCACACCAGGTCGGGCTTGGCGGCGGTGTCCACCCCGGCGGCGGCGCGCGCACGCGCGGCAATCGCCTCGCCGATCACGGGCAGCAGCAGTCGGGCTGGCAGGCCGAGCCGGCCGCGTCGCAGCCGCTCCAGCGGCTCCTCCAGCCGGTCGAGCGTGCGGGCCAGCATCGCCTCCTGCTGCGCCAGCACGGCGCTTTTCGCGAGCGCCTTGGCGACGAGTGCCATGCGCGCGGGCGTTGCGTCCTGCAGGTGGATCACGCCGGCCTCGTCGGCGCTGTCTTCTGCGGCGCCGATGCGGATCTGTGCCGTCTCCTGCACCGGTTCGGCGAGCGCCGCGTGCAGATGCGGGCGGAGCTGCGCGGCCAGCGCCTGCGTCTGATCGGGCGAGGCGCCGATGGTGACCAGCGCGCCCCAGCGAAACGCAAAGGCCGAGCCGCCGCCCGGCAACGCGCCGAGGCTCAGCACGCCTGGCAGCGACGGACCGCGCCGCTCGATCGCCCGGATATCGAGCCGTTCGGCCAGCAGCAGCGCGTGGACGGCAAGGGTAGGGGTCTCGGGCATCGGCACGGGCGCAGTTTGCCGTCACGGCACCCGGCGGGCACGGCGGCATTCTGGCGCACCGGACGTGCGGCACAGTGCCGGGACGTGCCGCGCAAGGCCCGGACGGCGCGCCCGGCTAGCCTGCCAGCCTCGGTAGGGCCGCATGATGCCGCATGCGCGCTCGGCCGCCACGACGGCAGGCGAAAACACCATGAGCGATCTCGACCGGGTGCTCGCGCATATCGATACCGAGATGGACGCGGCGCTGGACCGGCTCTTTGCAGTCATGCGCATCAAGTCCATCTCGACCGATCCGGCCTTTGCGCAGGATTGCGTGGCGAATGCCGAATGGCATGCGGCGGATCTGCGCAGCATCGGCTTCGAGGCCGCAGCGCGGCCGACGCCGGGGCACCCGATCGTCGTCGCGCATGATCGCGCCGCGACGGGCCCTTCGGCGCTGTTCTACGGCCATTACGACGTGCAGCCCGTGGACCCGCTGGAGCTTTGGGACCGCGACCCCTTCGACCCGGTGATCGAGGCGCTGCCGGACGGCACCAAGGTGATCCGCGGCCGTGGCAGCGCGGACGACAAGGGCCAGCTCATGGCCTTTGTCGAAGCCTGCCGCGCCTGGAAGGCGGTCACGGGAAAGCTGCCCATCCCGGTGACGATCCTGCTGGAGGGCGAGGAGGAATCGGGCGGGGCGAACCTGCCGGGCTTCCTCGACACCAACAAGGACGAGCTGAAGGCCGATATCGGTCTGATCTGCGACACCAACATGTGGAACGCGGAGACGCCGGCGATTGTCACCATGCTGCGCGGCCTGTGCGGCGAGGAGGTGATCATCCACGCCGCCGACCGCGATCTGCATTCCGGCTTCTACGGCATGGCGGCCGCCAACCCGAACCGGATCCTCGCGAAGATCCTGGCCGATCTCTACGACGATCAGGGCCGCGTCACGCTGCCCGGCTTCTACGACGGCGTCCCCGAACTGCCTGCCAGCCTGAAGGAGCAATGGGGGACGCTCGGCTTCACCGCCGAGACATTCCTCGGCGTGGTCGGCCTCTCGGTGCCGGCGGGTGAGAAAGGGCGCGAGGCAATCGAGATGGTCTGGTCGCGCCCGACCTGCGAGATCAACGGCATGGGCGGCGGCTACCAGGGCGACGGTTTCAAGACCGTGATCCCGGCACAGGCCAGCGCGAAGGTCTCCTTCCGGCTCGTCTTCGACCAGGACCCGCACGCCATCCGCAAGGCCTTTCGGGAACATGTGCAGGCGCGGTTGCCGGCCGATTGCCGCGCCGAGTTCATCGAGCACGGATCGGGCCGCGCCATCCGCTTCCCCGACACCGACCCGGCCTTCGCCAAAGCGCGCGCCGCGCTGTCCGACGAATGGGGGAAGCCCGCGGTCTTCATCGGCTCGGGCGGCTCCATCCCGGTGACGCATATGCTCAAGACCTCGCTCGGCATGGATGTGGTGCTGGCCGGCTTCGGCCTCGACGACGACCGCATCCACAGCCCGAATGAGAAGTACAACCTGGTGAGCTTCCAGAAGGGCATCCGCTCCTGGGCGCGCATCCTGGAGGCTTTGTCGCGATGAACACCCCCGACACTGCGCCCGCCGCCGAGGCTGGGCCGAAGACCGCGATGCAGCGCATCCTCGATACGGTGGAGCGGGTCGGCAACAAGGTGCCGCACCCGGTGATGATCTTCGTCTATCTGATCGTCTTCGTCGTGCTGCTCTCCGCCCTGCTGTCGCTGCTCGGCGCGCAGGTGACCTACCAGGCCTACAACCCCGCGACTGGCGATATCGAGCAGGCGACGACGGCGGCGCGCAGCCTGCTGACCATCGACGGCATCCGCTTCATGTTCACCGGCATCGTGCCCAACTTCATGGGCTTCAACGCTGTTGGCGTGATCATCGTCGCCATGGTCGGCGTCGGCGTCGCGGAGGAAGCGGGGCTGGTCAAGGCGCTGATCCGCAAGCTGGTGATCGTCGCGCCCCCGAAGGCACTGACCTATATCCTCGTCTTCGTCGGCATCGTCTCCTCCATCGCGGCGGATGCGGGCTATCTGGTGCTGATCCCGCTCGCAGCCGCTGCCTTCCTCTCGGTCGGGCGGCATCCGCTGGCCGGGCTCGCCATGGCCTTCGCAGCCGTCGCCTCGGCCTTCATGGTCAATGTGCTGATCGTGCCGGTGGATGGCATCCTGACGGAGATCACCAACGACGCGGCGCGGCTGGTGAACCCCAACGTCTCCATCGATCTCGCGGCGAATGTCTGGTTCTCCATTGCCTCCGTCGCCATGTTGACGCTTCTGATCGCTGTCATCACCGAACGCGTGATCGAGCCGCGGCTTGGCCCCTATAAGGGCGACTATCAGGTACCGGGCGAGAACGTGCTGTCGGAGGCCGAGTATAAGGGCCTGCGCGCCGCGCGGCTGGCGCTGTTCGGGGTGCTGGGCTTCATCGGGCTGTTGGTGCTGCCGCCCGGTGCGCCGCTGCGCAACCCGGAGACGGGCGCGATCATCGGCTCCTCGCCCTTCATGGCCAGCCTGATCGTCTCGATCGCGCTGATCTTCCTGGTCTGCGGCATCGCCTATGGCCGCGCGGCCGGCACCATGCGCTCGGCCGCCGATGCCATCGCGGCCATCCAGAAATCCATCGGCTCGCTCGCGGGGCTGATCCTGCTGCTGCTGGTGATCAGCCAGTTCATCGCGATCTTCAACTATTCGAACATGGCGACGTTGGCCGCCGTCTCCATGGCGGACTTCCTGCAGAAGCTGAACCTGCCGACGGTCGCGCTGCTGATCGGCTTCGTCTTCGCCGTCTTCGGCATCGACCTGATCATCACGGCGGCGATCGCCAAATGGGCGATCTTTGCGCCGGTCTTCGTGCCGCTGCTGATGCAGCTCGGCGTCGCGCCGGAGGTGGTGCTGGCGGCCTATCGCGTCGGCGACAGTCCGATGAACTCCATCACGCCGCTGAACGCCTATTTCGCGATGATCGTGACCTTCGCGATCAAGTACCAGAAGGATGCGGGCGTCGGCACGGTGATCGCGCTGATGCTGCCCTATGTCATCGCCATCTCGGTCGTCTGGACTGTCATGTTGGCGGCCTGGTACATGCTCGGCCTGCCCTGGGGGCTCTAGCCGATGGGCGACATTACCGTGATGGCCGCGATCATCCTCGCGGCCATCGTCCTCTTTGTCTGGAACCGGATCCCGGTCATCGTCGTGGCGATGGGCGTTGGCATGGCGCTCTACGCCACCGGGCTCGTCACGCTGAACCAGGCGCTATCGGGCTTCGGCGACCCGGCGGTGATGTTCATCGCTACGCTCTTCGTTGTCTCCGCCGCGCTGGACCGCACCGGCGTGACGGCCTGGGCCGGGCAGATGCTGATCCGCGGCGCGGGGGAGGAAAGCCGCACGCGGCTGATGGTGCTGATCGCGCTGCTGGTGGCGGTGCTGACGGCGCTGATCAGCCTGAATGGCGCCATCGCGGCGCTGCTGCCGGTTGTTGTCGTGATGGCCCTCAGGCTGCGGCGCCAGCCATCCCAGCTGCTGATGCCGATGGTCTTCTCGGCCCATGCCGGCTCGCTGCTCGCGCTCACCGGCACGCCGGTGAACGTGCTGGTGAGCGAGGCCGCGGCGGATGCCGGCTTCCGCGCCATCGGCTTCTTCGAATTCACCATCGTCGGCTTGCCGCTGCTGCTCGGCGTCATCGCCATCAGCATCCTGCTCGGCCAGAAGCTGCTGCCCCATCGTTCGGGTGAGACGATGAGTGCTGATTTCAGCCGCCACGCCACCACGCTGGTGGAGCAGTACGGGCTGAAGGAAGGGCTGTTCCGTCTGCGGCTCCGCGCCTCCTCGCCGCTGGTGGGCCAGCCGCCCTCCGTGCTGGAGGTCCATAATTGGGACGCGCTGCGCCTTGTCGCGATCCATGACGGCGAGACGGGCGAGCGGCTGAAGCGCGAGACGATGGCGGAGGGCGACTTCCTCCTCGTCTCCGGCCAGGGGGAGGAAGCCGCGCGGCTCGCCTCCGCGCAGCACCTGGCCTTCCGGCTGGAGAACAGCGAGGACGACCTACGCGACAGCCTGTTCAACCGCAGCTCCGGCCTGGCAGAGGTGATGATCCCGCCGCGCTCGGCGATGATCGGCCAGACCGCCTATCAGGGCATGGTGACGGAAAGCGGCGACCTGGTGGTCATCGCGATCCAGCGCGGCGGTAATGATGTCGGCGCAGAGCCAGTGCAGCTCCAGGCGGGCGACACCATGCTGCTGCAGGGCAGCTGGAAGGCGCTCGACACCCGGCTGGCGGATCCGCAGGTGCTGGTGGTGAACTCGCCCGACCTGGTGCGCCGACAGGCCGTGCCGCTCGGCGCCGGCGCCTGGGGTGCGATCGGCGTGCTGGGCGCGATGGTCTTCTGCCTCGCCACCGGGCTGGTGCCCGCGGCGGTCGCCGGCATTCTCAGCTGCTTCGCCCTTGTCCTGCTGCGCGTGGTGACCGTGGACCAGGCCTATCGCGCGGTGGACTGGACCACGGTGATCCTGGTCGCCGCGATGATGCCGCTGTCCACGGCGATGGTGCAGACCGGCGCGGCCGACAAGATGGCGGACGCTCTCGTCGCCATGGCCGCTGGCGGCAGCCCGACCATCCTGCTCGCCGGTATCTTCCTGCTGACGGCGGTGCTCGGGCAGCTGATCAGCAACACCGCGACCGCGCTGATCATCATTCCCGTCGGCGTCGCCGCAGCCACCGCCATGGGTGTCTCGCCCCTGCCGGTGCTGATGTGCATTGCGGTCGCTGCGGCAGCCTCTTTCCTCACGCCGATCGCGACGCCGACCAACCTCATGGTCATGCGGCCGGGCGGCTATGCCTTCGGCGACTACTGGAAGTTTGGCCTGCCGATGATGATCTGGTTCTTCATTGTCGCCGTCTTCATCGTGCCGCTGGTCTGGCGCTTCTGAGCTATGGCGTGGCGCGGTCCGTGTGCGCTGTGCGCCGCCGGAGTGCTGGCGGCGCTGCCGGCGGTGGCCGAGACGCCGCCGGTGCGCTCCGCCGATCCGGCCGGCACCTTCGCCTTCCTGCTGGAGAACGACACATTCTCGGGCCAGGACCGCTACTATACCAACGGCTTCCTCTTCGCTTGGCGCGCCCCGTCCTACGATCCGCCCGCGTGGCTCGCGGCGCTGACGGACCGCCCGAGCCTGTTGTTCCCCACGGGCGGCACGGCACGCTGGGGCCTTGGCTTCGGCCAGAAGAAATTCACACCTGAGGACACGCTGGCGCGGGACCCCGATCCGCGCGACCGGCCCTATGCCGGCTGGCTCTATGGCGCGCTGACCCTGCATTCCTACACCGACCGTGCGATCGGCACGCTCGAGCTGCAGCTCGGCGTGGTGGGCCCGGCCGCGCTCGGCGAGCAGGTGCAGAACACCACGCACGACCTGCTCAATATCGACCGCGCCTATGGTTGGTCTGCGCAGATCCGCAACGAGCCCGGCATGAATCTGGTGCTCAACCGGCAATGGCGGATGAACGGCGCCGCGGATGCGGAGGGGCGGCAGTTCGGGCTGGTGCCGAGCGTCGCGGCAAGCCTCGGCAATGTGCACACCTACGCTGCTGCGGGCCTGATGCTGCGCTATGGCACGGAGTTGGAGGCGGATTTCGGTCCGCCGCGTGCCCGGCCCGTTTCAGCAGGGTCAGTGTTCTTCCAGCCGACCGGGCGGTTCGGCTGGTACGGTTTCTTCGGCGTCGAGGGGCGTGCCGTCGCGCGTGATGTCACGCTCGACGGCAACACCTGGCGCGACAGCCGCAGCGTCGACGTCGAGCCGCTGGTCGGCGACGCCAGCCTTGGCTTTGCGCTGATCCTGGAACGCGCTCGCCTGACCGCGACCTACACGGTCCGCAGCAAGGAGTTCGAGACCCAGCGCCAGCTCGCGCAGTTCGGCTCCCTCAGCATCGCCTTCCGCTTCTGAGCGCTTGCGTCGCCGAGACGTCCTGCAAAGGCGCGCGACGTGCTGCCGATGCGGACAGCGATGGGTGGCGTCAAGGTAGCGTGCGCGGTCCAGGTGGTTCGCGCCACGGCGGATAGCCGGCGCATGCGCGTCTGGCTGGGGCGATCCCCCGTGCAGGCAGAAGCCGGGAGCGGAGGACGTCGTGACGATGCGCAAATGGGCGGTGGGTCTGGCCGCGCTGGCGGCCTCGGCAGGGCCGGCCTTGGCACAGCCGGGCCCGGTCAGCACGGGGCAGTTGGCGGAGCTTTGCGGTTCGCTCGATCCCGCGGCCTCGGCCTATTGCCGCGGCTTCCTGACCGGGGCCGGGCAGTACCATGTGGTCGTCACGGCGCCGGGCGCGCTCGATCCGATCTTCTGCCTGCCGGCGCCCTCGCCGAGCCTCGACCAGTCGCAATCGGCCTTCGTCGCCTGGGCGCGGGCCAATCCGCAATTCGCGAGCGAACGGGCGATCGACGGTGCGATGCGCTGGGCCGCCAGCGCCTATCCCTGCCCGCCGCCAGCGCCCGTCACCAACCGGAGGACCGGCCGATGATTCGCAAGCCAACTCTCGTCCTTGGAGCTGTGGCGCTGATCGGCCTTGCCGGTTGCGCCGACCTCGATCCCGCGGCGCAGCGCGCCATGACGGGCGGCCTTGCTGGCGCCGGCGCGGGCGCGCTGATCGGGTCGCTATCCGGCAACATGGGGACGGGTGCCGCGATCGGCGCTGGCCTCGGGGCGGCGGGCGGCTTTGTCTACCAGCAGCATGTGAATTCGCGTGAGCGCGCCTTCCAGCAGGGCGTGCAGGCCGGCCGCGCGCAGCGCTGAACCGTGCCGGGCTAGGATCGGGCCGGGCGCCCGCGGGGGGGACGGGATGAAGCGACACCTGGCAGGGGCCGCCCTGATCGGCCTGATGGTCGGCGCCACGCCGGCGCTCGCGCAGCAGCCGAGCATCGAGGACCTGGTGCGCCGCATCGATGCGCTGCAGCGGCGCGTGAACGAGCTTGAGGCGGAACGCACCCGCCCCGCAGCGCCGGTGGCCGCCCCCGCGCCCGCGCGCGCCCCCTCGCGCGCCCCGGCCGTGGCGCCTGCGGCCGCCCCAGTCACCGCGCCACCCGTCGCCGCCGCGCCGGCGCGGGCGCCGGCGCGGCCGGCGGTGGGCGCTGGCGGGCCCTCGACGGCGTACGATACCTCCCCGGAGGTGCCGAGCCTCATTCCCGGGCCGGTCGTCCGCACGCCGGAGGTGGTCCGCAGCGAGGTGGATGAGGCGTTGCGCGGCAGCCTGGACGGGCTCGCGATGCGCATCCCGAACACCGACACGACCGTCCGGCTCTACGGCTTCGTGCGCATGACGGGTTATGCGGATTTCAACGCGCGCAACCAGACCGACGCCGCCGCGGTGCAGGGCATCCCGCTGACGCGCAGCGCCGCGGACGGGCAGACCGGCGGCGCCGATTTCACCGCGCGCGGCTCGCGCCTCGGCGTTGACACCCGAACCGACACGGAGTGGGGGCGGCTCGACACCACGATCGAGGCGGATTTCCGCGGCGAGATTTCGCCGGGTGGCGATCTCGCCTTCCGGCTCCGCCTCGCTTTCGCGGAACTCACGCGCGACGACTGGAGCTATTTGATCGGCCAGGCGAACAGCCTCTGGAACGAGGGAGTGTTCGAGGCTTTCCACGACGCCACCAACCTCAACCAGTCCTTCATCCGGCAGGCGCAGATCCGTGCCACCCATCGCCTCAACGCGAATTGGACGCTCGCGGGCTCGCTCGAAGCGCCCTATGGCGACGTGACGACGGTGCGCGGCCCCGCCTTCGGCCCGCAGCGCTTCGATGGGGGCGCGAGCCCGGTCTTCGACCAGGTGCCGGACCTGCTGGCGCGGCTGACCTACCGGGGCAATGGCACGGAAGCGGTGCTGCGCGGGCTGGTGCGGCAGATCAAAATCGACACGGACAACACCACTCTGCAGCCGGGGGGCAGCGACGATACGCTCGGCTGGGGCCTTGCCGCGCATATCCGCCTTCCGGTGGGTCGCGCCCTGCCGGTGCTCGGGCGGGACGAGTTGACCTTGCTTGGCTTCTACGGCGAGGGCATCGGGCGCTACCTGGCCGGCAACAGCTTCGGCCAGGGCGCGGTGACGAATTTCGGCGTGCCGTCCCTGCTCAGCTACAGCCTGGATGCGGTGCCGAGCTATGGCGGCACCGCCGCCTATCGCCGCTTCTGGAACGACACGCTGCGCAGCACCTTCGCCTATTCCTATGCGCGCCAGGACTTCCCCGACAGCGCGGGCGACTTCGAGCCGGGCTCGCGGGGCGCGCTGGCGCTGAACCGGGAGATGCAGCAGGTCATCGCCAACCTGGTCTGGAGCCCCTTCGCCGACCGCCCGACGCAGCGTCAGCCCTTCGGCTGGCTCGACCTCGGTGTCGAATACGTCTTCAGCCGGCGCGACCTCGAAGGGGGGGCATCGGCGACGGCGCCAGGCGGCGTCGGCCACGGCATCGCCAACCGTCTGGTTGCCTTCGGGCTCGTGCGGTTCTGATCACCAGGCGCGCGGGGGCCGGGAGGGATGACCAGCTTGTCTCTCGCTAGCGAACTCTTCGCGGCGTGGCTGTTCGGCTATTCGGCGCTGATCAGCATCATCAACCCGCTGGGCGGCGCGCTGGTCTTCCACGGCATGACCCGCTGGCTGAC
>JBIKSZ010000329.1:0-3477 GCA_044348345.1 Roseomonas sp.
CTCCGCGCGGGCGGCCAGCCATTCGGGGTCGGTGGCGAAGGCGTTCCACTTCACCTCGCGCTCCGCGAGCGACTCCCACTCCAGCAGGTAGTGCAGGTCCTGGTTGGATTCGCCGATCACCGTGGTCCAGAAGCCGGCCTGGCGGATGCCGTGCTTCTTCCAGAGCGGCAGCGTGATCGTCTCGAACCGCTTCAGCAGCGCCGGCAGACGGCCGGGGGCGCAGTGATAGAGGCGCAGTTCGTGAATCATCTTGGGTTCCTCCCGCGCGAATGGCGCTGGTCAGATCGCTAGCATGCACGCCGCGCCGCGCGAAGCGGGCTGGGCGCGCAGCCCGTAACCCGGCACCATGCTGGGCAGGAGGACCGCCATGACGCTCGACGACGACATCTACGAGCTGCACGCGATCAAATACGCCGAATGCGCCCGCCTGCGGCGGGAGTGCTTCATCGGCGGCGATCCGCACGACACCGCGCCCATGCCGCTCGACTACTACGTCTGGCTGATCCGCGGCACGCGCCGCAGCTTCGTCCTCGACACAGGCTTCGGCCCCGATGTCGCCGCGCGCCGGGGCCGCCGGCTTTTGCGCAGCCCGGCGGAGGGCCTCGCCATGCTCGGCGTCGCCGCCGACCAGGTGCAGGACGTAGTCATCTCTCACATGCATTACGACCATGCGGGCAACCACGCGATGTTCCCCGCCGCCCGTTACCATGTGCAGGACCGCGAGATGGCCTTCTGCACCGGGCGCTGCATGTGCCATGGCGAACTCCGCCGCCCCTTCGAGGCGACCGACGTCACCGCCATGGTTACCCGGGTCTTCGAAGGCCGCGTGCGCTTCCATGACGGTGTGTCCGAGCTCGCGCCGGGAATCACGCTGCACCATGTGGGTGGCCATTCGCTCGGCCTGCAGGTGGTGCGCGTGCGCACAAGGCGCGGCTACGTCGTGCTCGCTGCCGATGCCAGCCATTTCTACGCGCATCTGGCGGAGCGGCGCATCTTCCCGATCGTCGCCGACGTGCCAGCCCTGCTGGAAGGCTACGAGACGCTGCTGCGCCTCGCCTCCTCACCCGACCATGTCATCCCAGGCCACGACCCGCTGGTGCTGGCGCGCTACCCGGCCTCGGCGCCGGGGCTCGGCGGGATAGCGGTGCGGCTCGACGCCGAGCCGCTGCCGTCCCCGGGCTGAGAAGGATCAATCCGCCTTGACGTTGGCGGTCGCCACCACGCGCCGCCAGCGTTCCAGCTCCGCATTCACCAGGCGCGCATAGGCCTCCGGCGGGCCGCCACGCGGCGTGGTGCCGCGCTCGGCCAGCTGGCGGCGCAGCGCCGGATCGGCAAGAGCGGCCTGTGCCGCCGCCGACATGCGCGCGACCACCGCGTCCGACGCCGAGCGATGCGCGTGCAGCCCGAACCAGGCTTCGGATTCGAAGCCCTCCATGCCGAATTCCGCGCCGAGTTCCGACAGCGCCGGCACATCGGGCAGGTCCGGCAGCCGCTCGCGCGAGGTGACGGCGAGCGCCACCACGGTGCCGGCGCGAATCTGCGGCAGCGCGGTCGGCAGGTTGTCGATGAAGCTGTCCACCTCGCCCGCGATCACCGCTGTCATGCCGGGGCCCGCGCCGCGATAGGGCACATGGGTGATCCGCACGCCCGCCTGCTGGTTGATCAGCTCGCCCGACAAATGGGTCGAGGTGCCGTTGCCGGCGGAGGCGAAGTTGCGCGCCTCGGGCCGCGCGCGCGCGTCGCGCAGGAAGGCGCGGACATCGCCATTCGGCACCTTCTGCCGATTCGCGACCCACACATTCGGCACGGTGACGACCAGCGTCACCGCCCGGAAATCCGCGATCGGGTTGTAGGCGAGGTCCCGGTACAGCGCCGGCCCGATCGCATGCGACGCGATCTGGGACAGGAACAGCGCATGGTCATCCGCCTCTCGTGCGAAGCGGCCCGCGGCCAGCGTGCTGCCCGCACCCGGCTGGTTCTCCACCACCACGGGACGGTTGAGCTGCGCGCGCATCGCGCCGGCCACCAGCCGCGCGACCACATCGGTGGTGCCGCCCGGCGGGAAGGGCACGACCAGCCGCAGGTCGCGCTGCGGCCAATTATCCTGCGCCAGCGCAGCAGGTGCTGCCAGCACTGCGGCCGCACCGGCCAGAAGGCCACGTCGCGTGAGCGATACCATTCCGTCGTTTCTCCCTTGCCTCATGCCATATTGCCAGCATGGCTGCCCCTGTCGAGACAGCGGCTTGCGAGCGCGCCCGGCCGTGCCAAGATCGCGCCACCAGGAGAGACCGATGGACGCCCCGCACAGCCCGCCGCCGCATGATGTGGGCGGCCGCCACCACGCACCCATCGCGCGTGAGGAGCACGACTACACGCATTGGGAGAAGGAGGCCGATGCCATCCGCATGCTGCTGGCTGATGGCAAGCGGCGGCTGTTCACCACGGATGAAAGCCGGCGCGTGCAGGAACAGCTGGACGACGCGACCTATTGGGCGACGCCCTATTACGAGCGCTGGATCCTCGCCTTCTCCACCCTGATGGTCGAGAAGGGCGTGATGCCGCTGGCGGAGATCGAGGCGGAGGAAGCCCGGCTTCGCGCCGCCGGCGCCGACCGCGTGGAAGGGCCCGCCGCCGGCGCGCATGCGGACCATGATCACGACCACGACCATGATCACGACCATGATCACGACGACGACCACCCCTACCAGGAAGACCATGACGCGCATGAGCAGGTGATGTCGCCGCTGCGCCTGCGCGGGGTTGCGGTGCGCAACCTGCTGCTGGCCAAGGGCATTCTGACGGCTGCCGAAATCCGCGCCGAGATCGAGCGCATGGATGGCCGCGGCCCTGGCAACGGCGCCGTCGTCGTCGCTCGCGCCTGGGCCGACCCGGCCTTCGCCGCACGGCTCGCCGCGGATGCGGGATCGGCGGTGCAGGAGCTCGGCTTCAGCAAGGGCGAGACGGTGCTGACCGCGCTATTCAACTCGCGAGAGGTCCACAACCTCGTCGTCTGCACGCTCTGCTCCTGCTATCCGCGCAGCGTGCTCGGCCGCCCGCCCGCCTGGTACAAGTCGCGCGCCTATCGTGCGCGCGCCGTCAGCGACCCGCGCGGCGTTCTGGCGGAATTCGGCACCGCGCTGCCGGAGGGCGTCGGCATCCGGGTGCACGACAGCAATGGCGAGCTGCGCTACATGGTCATCCCCGAACGCCCCGCCGGCACCGAGGGCTGGGACGAAGCGAAGCTGCAGGCGCTGGTGACGCGCGACAGCCTGATCGGCGTGACGCGCGCGCGCGAACCATAAAGCAGGGGAAGGACCGGGAGATGACGGACAAGCTCGAGAAATGGCGCGGCTATGTGCCGGATGAGGAGCTCGAGACCTACCGGAAGGGCGGCTTCGCGCGGCGCATCGGCTTCGGCCGCAAGCCCGCGCTGCTCAACATCGACACGACCTATATGTTCGTGGACCCGGCCTATTC
>JBIKSZ010000113.1:0-11483 GCA_044348345.1 Roseomonas sp.
CATGAAGCAGGCGCTGCGGGAGATGATCGCCTTCATCGTGGCGCGGATGAATGTCAGCCCTGCGGATGCCTATCAGCTCTGCTCGCTCGCGGTGGATTTCCGCGTGACGCAGACGGTGAATGGCGAGAAGGGCGTCCACGGCATGCTGCGGAAGGGCCTGCTGTTCTGAGGCGAAACGCCGCGCGGGCGATTCCATCCACAGCTTTTCAGCCTCGGGACGCAACCTAGAACTTGTGCCAGACCCCCGCGTTGCACTACCGTATCTGGTAGGTCGGGGGTCTGGGAGGCCTGTCAGATGGACTGGACCGCGGAAGCGATTGAGCGGCTGCGCGCCCTTTGGGCAGAGGGGCATTCGACGGCCGAAATCGGCCGGCGCATGGGCATCTCGAAGAATGCGGTGGTGGGGAAGGCGCACAGGCTGAACCTGCCGGCTCGGCCCTCGCCGATCCGCCGCGAGGCGATGGGCGCCGAGCCCCGCCAGCAGGTTGCGCGCCCTGTGCGCCCGGCCGGGGTGGCGCCGCGCACCACGCTGCCGCCTTCGCCGGTGGTCGCCACCGTGGCGCCGGTCGCCGCGCCGCCGCCGCCCGTCGTGCGGCCCTTCCCGCGCCTCAGCACGGCGAAGTCCTGCTGCTGGCCGATCGGGGAGCCGGGCCAGGTGGGGTTCCGCTTCTGCACCTCGGAGGCGATCGTCGGGAAGCCGTACTGCCCCGAGCACGCCGCCGTCGCCTATGTGAAGGCCCGCGACCGGCGCGAGGACGCGGCCTGAAGAGCGCCCCGCAAAACCGCTTCGCGGCTTTGCGGGGACCCCTGTTTGGTGACCGTCTTCGACGGCCAAGCCGCGGCACCGCCCGGGGTCTGACCCCGGGTCGGTGCAGTGGTCGCGCAAAAAGCCTTTCCGTCCGGCAGGTCTTCCCCCATCCTTGACGCAATAAGGATGAGGGGCTGACGCCAAAGATGCGGATCCTGCTGGCCGAACCGCGCGGCTTTTGCGCGGGCGTCGTGCGCGCCATCGAAATCGTGGAGCGTGCGCTCGCGATCCATGGCGCGCCCGTCTATGTCCGCCACGAGATCGTCCACAACCGCCATGTGGTCGAGGATCTGCGCGCCAAGGGCGCCGTCTTCGTCAACGAGCTCGACGAGGTGCCATCCGGCGCGCTCACCGTCTTTTCCGCGCATGGCGTTGCCCGCGTGGTGGAGCAGGACGCCAGCGAGCGCGGCCTCGATATCCTCGACGCCACATGCCCGCTGGTCACCAAGGTCCATGTCGAAGGGCGCCGCTACGTCAAGGAAGGCCGCACCGTCATCCTGATCGGCCATGACGGCCATCCGGAGGTCGAGGGCACGCTCGGCCAGATCGACGGCGAGGTGCATCTGGTCGCCGATGCCGCCGATGTCGCGGCGCTGCCGATCCCGGCCGACCGCAAGGTCGCCTATGTCACGCAGACCACGCTGTCGGTGGACGACACGAAGGACGTGATCGAGGCGATCAAGGCGCGCTTCCCCGACGTGATCGGGCCCGGCACGCGCGACATCTGCTACGCCACCCAGAACCGCCAGACGGCCGTGCGGGATCTCGCGCAGGAATGCGACGTGGTGCTGGTGGTGGGGGCGGCGAACAGCTCCAACTCCAACCGCCTGCGCGAGATTGCCGAGGAATGCGGCGCGCGCGCCTTCCTGATTGCCGATGCCGGCGCGCTGAGCCATGCGATGGTCAAGGGCGCGAAGGCCGTCGGCGTCACCGCCGGCGCCTCCGCACCCGAGCGGCTGGTGGAGGATGTGGTGAGCACGCTGAAGGCGCTCGGCGCCGCCGAGGTCGCGGCCCTGCCCGGCATCATCGAGGACGTGACCTTCCGCTTGCCGACCCGCCTGCAGGCGGTGGAGTAGCCGCGCCCCGCAGCACGGCGCCATCTGGCGCGGCACGCGGCGCGGCATTAGGTCTCGTCCCAACGTCAAAACGGGAGACGTCCGATGATCACGCGCCGCCGCCTGGCCGGCCTTGCCGCCGCCATGCCCTTCGCCCCGCTCGCCGCGCCGGCGTTGGCGCAAGGCGCCTGGACGCCCGACCGCTCCATCACGCTGGTCGTTGCCTTCGCCGCGGGTGGCGGCACCGACCTCGCGGCGCGCACCATCGGGCGCTTCATGGAACGTGACCTTGGCGTCTCCGTCGTCGTGCTGAACCGCCCCGGCGCGGGCGGCGAGATCGGCTTCACCGAACTCGCCCGCGCCCGGCCCGATGGCTACACGATCGGCTTCATCAACACGCCCCACATCGTGACCCTGCCGATCGAGCGGCGCACGCGCTTCCAGCTGTCGGATTTCACGCTGATCGCCAACATCGTGGACGATCCGGGCGGGATCTGGGTGCTGGCCGACAGCCCCTATCGCAGCCTGGCCGACCTGCTGGCCGCAGCGCGCGCGCGGCCCGAGGCCATCGGCTATGGCACCACCGGCATCGGCTCCGACGATCACCTGGCGATGCTGGCGCTGGAGCGGAAGTCGAATACGCGCTTCCTGCACGTGCCCTTCGGCGGATCGGCGCAGGTGAAGCAGAACCTGCTGTCGCGCGCGATCCCGGTGGCGGTGATGAATGTTGCCGAGGGCGTGATCGAGCAGCGCCAGGGCGTGCTGCGCCCGCTGGCGCAGATGGGCGAGACGCGCTGGGCGCCGATCGGCGATGTGCCGACGCTGAAGGAACTCGGCTTCGACGTGGTCGAGGGCTCGATGCGCGGCATGGCCGCGCCGGCCGGCATGCCGCCCGCCGCGCTGGAGCGTCTCGCGCTGTCCATCCGCCGCACGGTGGAGGATCCGGAATTCCAGGCCGCTGCCGTGCAGCAGAACCTGCCGCTGCGCTTCCTCGCGCCCGATGCCTATGCGGCGGAGTTGCGCGCGCTGCAGGCGCGCTACCAGGCGCTCTGGGCGCAGCATCCCTGGCGCGAGAGCTGATCGCAGCCGGCGCCGGCTTCCGGCGCCGCCCGGCCTCCTCTAGGTTCTTCGCAACGAGACCCAGGAGGAGATTGTCATGCTGCGCCGTCGCACGCTGGCCGCGGGACTGCCCGCGCTGCTCGCCGCCCCGCTGATCCGCCCCGCTGCCGCGCAGGGGACGGGTGAGTATCCGAATCGCCCGATCCGCATGATCGTCGGCTTCGCCGCGGGCGGCGGCACCGACATCACCGCGCGCACGCTGCAGCCGAAGCTGCAGCAGATCCTGGGCGGCAGCATCATCATCGACAACCGCCCCGGCGCGGGCGGCAACGTCGCCACCGAGATGGTCGTGCGCGCCCAGCCCGATGGCTACACGCTGCTGATGGGAACGATCGCGGCGCTGGCGATCAACCCAACGCTTTATCGCAACCTCTCCTTCGACCCGCAGACGGACCTGACGCCGATCAGCCAGTCCGGCTCGATTCTGAACGTCCTCGTCGTGCCGGCCGACCGCCCCTGGCGCAGCATCGCGGAGCTGATAGCTGCTGCAAAGGCGCGGCCGGACACCATCACCTATGGGTCCTCTGGCGTCGGGGGCGCGGGGCATCTCGGGGGTGCGCTGCTCGACCAGATGGCGGGCATCAAGACCGTGCACGTGCCCTATCGCGGCGGTGGACCGCTGCAGACTGACCTGATCGGCGGCAAGATCGACTACGCCTTCGCCACCGCTCCGACCACCATTCCGCATATCGAAGCCGGGCGCCTGCGCGCGCTGGCCGTGCCGACGCCCACGCGCTCCGCGCTGCTGCCGAATGTGCCGGCGGTGGCGGAAACGCTGCCGGGCTACGAGGTGGGCAACTGGTACGCCCTGGTCGGGCCGCGCGGCCTGCCACGCCCGATCGTGGACCGGCTCGCCAGCGCCATGCGCCAGACGCTCCAGGATCCGGATATGCGTCGGCACCTGTCCACGCATGGCGTGGAGCCGACGCCGTCCACGCCGGAAGAACTCGGCCGCTTCATCCGCGACGAGACCGCGAAGTGGGCGCCAATCATTCGCGCCAGCGGCGCCACGCCGGATTGAGGCACAAGGAAGCCGGGGAGGGCGGTGCCCTCCCCACGTGCTTCACACCGGCGGCTCACCCGGCACGGGCTTGCCGCCGACGGCGCGTAGCAGCGTGGTGATGTCGCGCGCTGCGGTCTCCACGGCCTCCGCATCGGTGCCCTTGGCGACCAGCGCCACGCCGCCGCCGCCCATGCGGTAATAGGGGTAGCTGCCGATATCGAGCGCCGGCCAGCGCGCCTGGATCGCCGCCAGCCCTTCCGCGATCCGGCCTTCCATCACGCCATCCGCATGCACGGTGCGCGAGGCGACCGGCGGCCCGCCCTGCAGCGTTGGCGCCAGGCTTTCGAACATCGCCTGCATGATGCGCGGCACGCCGGCCAGCACATGCACATTGCCGATGGTGAAGCCGGGCGCGATCGAGATCGCGTTGTCGATCAGCGTCGCACCCCGCGGCATCGTCGCCATGCGCTGCCGCGCTGTGTTGAACTCGCCCGGCGGATAGTGCCGCTCAAGCCGCCCCCAGGCTTCCGGCTGCGGTTCCCAAGGCACGCCGAAGGCCGCGGCGACGCATTCGCTGGTGATGTCGTCATGCGTCGGCCCGATGCCGCCGGTGGTGAAGACATGGTCGAAGCGGGGCCGCACCTCGTTCAGCGTGCCCACGATCGTCGCCCGCACATCGGGGATAACGCGGACCTCGCGCAGCGGGACGCCGATCTCACCCAGGCGGGTCGCGAGGAACTGCACATTGGCATCCCGCGTGCGGCCCGAGAGCACCTCGTTGCCGATCACCAGCAGGCAGGCGATGGGCGAATCCTGGGTCATGCGGCCTCCGCTCGATGCGCGGAGGCTACAGGAAATCCCGGAGCAGCGCGACCAGCGGCTTGTCCGCGGGCGGCATCGGATACTCGGCCAGTTTCTGCGGCCGGACCCAGGCCAGCGCCTGGCCCTCGCGCCCCGTCACCGCGCCCGTCCAGCGCCGGCAGAGATAGAGCGGCATGAGCAGGTGGAAATTCTCGTAGCCATGCGACGCGAAGGCGAAGGGGGCGAGGCAGCTTTCGGCCACGTCGATGCCGAGCTCCTCTTTCAGCTCGCGGATCAGCGCCACTTCCGGCGTCTCGCCGGCATCCACCTTGCCGCCCGGGAATTCCCAAAGCCCCGCCAGCGCCTTGCCTTCCGGCCGCCGTGCCAGCAGCACGCGGCCATCCGTGTCGATCAGCGCGACCGCCGAGACCAGCACGATCCGCTTGCCCGTCTCGGGCGCCGTGGCCTGTGCGGGGGCCGGCGCGGCCGCGGGCGCCTCGGCCGGCAGGTCGGCGCGCGTCATCTCGAACAGCAGCACCGGCTGCGGCCCCTTGAGGGAGAGGAAGTCGCGCTCGCCCGCGCCCGCCTCGCGGAAGCCGATGCGGCGCAGCACGGCCTGGCTGCGCGCATTGGTCACCAGCGCCGAGGCGATGAGCCTCTCGACGGGCAGGTTGGCCAGCGCCCAGCGCGCCACGCGCCCCGCCGCTTCCGGCCCGACGGCATGGCCCCAGAATTTCCGCCCGATCCAATAGCCAAGCTCGGCGGCCTTGCCGTCCTCCTCGAGCGTGAGCCCGACGCAGCCGACCAGCACCTCTTTTTCCTCCGGCGTGCCGGCATGCTCGATGCCGACGACAGCCAGGTGCCAGGCGCTGCCGGCCGCGATGCGCGCATGGGTGGAGGCGATCCACTCATCAGCAAGCTCGCGCGGATAGGGGAAGGGCACGCGGGCGAGTGTCTTCGCCACTTCCCAGTCATTCACCAGCCGATGCAGATCCGCCGCGTCTTCCGCGCGCAGCGGGCGGATCGTCAGCCGATCGGTGCGCAGCGGCGCGAAGGGCGGCGGCGCGAGGGGATCGTCCGCGCTCAGGACCGGTACGCCCCGTTGATGTCGATGTACCCATGCGTCAGGTCGCAGGTCCACACCGTCGCCTTGCCGCGGCCGAGCCCGATATCGACGGTGATCACCACCTCGCGGCCCTTCATATGCGCGACGACGGGGGCTTCGTCGTAGCCCGGCACGATCTCGCCCTCGCGCGCCATCCAGACGCCACCGACGCCGACCGAAAGCTTGTCGCGGTCGGCGGGTTCGCCGGATTTGCCGACCGCCATGACGATGCGGCCCCAATTCGCGTCCTCGCCGGCGATCGCGGTCTTCACCAAGGGTGAATTGGCAATCGCCATGCCGATGCGGTGGGCGGATTTTCCCGAACTCGCGCCGGTGACGTCGATGCGGATCAGCTTCTGTGCGCCTTCGCCATCGCGCGCGACCAGAAGGGCGAGGTCCATCAGCACTTCGTTCACCGCGCGCGCGAAGTCGCGCAGAACCGCGCCACCTTCGGCCGGCACGCGGGGATGCTTCGCGCTTCCGGTCGCGAACAGCAGCACCGTGTCGGAGGTGGAGGTGTCGCTGTCCACCGTCACGCAGTTGAAGGAAGGATCCACGCCCTTCTTCAGGATCGCCTGCAGCGCGCCGGCGGGGATCTTCGCGTCGGTGGCCAGGAAGCACAGCATCGTCGCCATGTCGGGCGCGATCATGCCGCTGCCCTTGGCGATGCCGGAGACCGTCACCGTCGCATCGCCGATCCTCGCCGTGCGCGTCGCACCTTTCGGGAAGGTGTCGGTGGTCATGATGGCGCTGGCGGCAGCGGCCCAGGCATCCTCGGCCAGCGCGCCATGCAGCGGCGGCAGCGCGGCCAGCAGTTTGTCGGCCGGCAGCTTCTCCCCGATCACGCCGGTGGAGGCGAGGAAAACCTCCGTCGGCTTGCAGCCGGCCAGCTGCGCCATGGCGGCGGCGGTCGCCTTGCAGGTCTCGCGGCCCGTGCGGCCGGTGAAGACGTTGGAATTGCCGGCATTGACCACGAGCGCGCGGGCCTTGCCCCCCTTCAGCGCGCCGCGGCACCAATCCACCGGCGCACCGGGGCACTTGTTCTTCGTGAAGACGCCCGCGACCGTGGTCCCCGCCGGGAAGACCATCATCGTCACATCGTCCCGCCCCTTGTAGCGGATGCCCGCCTGCGCGGAGCCGAGCTGCACACCGGCCACGGGCGGCAGGCCGGGCAGCGGCAGCATCAAGGGCGAGACGGGAAGGTCCTTGCCGGAGGCCATCGGTGCTGTCCTGACGAAGGGTTGCTGGGACCCTGTCTCTGCCCCCCCGCAACCTCCCCCGCAAGCGGGGAAGGATGAAATCGCCTTGGCGTTTCGGCGGGCCGCCTCAGCGGCGCTGCGCCGGCGGCGGCGCAGCGCCATCCAGCAGAGATGGCGGGCGCGGCGCGGTGCCACCATCGAGGCGCTCCACCCGCGCCGCGGCGCGGATGCGCTCGACAACGGCGTTCACGCCTTCCTCGAAGGCCTGCTGGCGCAACGCCTCGCGGCTTTCCTCATAGGACGGCGGGGCGACGGCGCGGCGTTCCTCCAGGCGGATGACATGCCAGCCGAACTGGGTGCGGACAGGTGCCGAGCTGATCTCGCCAGGCCGCATCGCGAAGGCCGCCTGTTCGAATTCCGGGATCATGTCGCCGCGCTTGAAGAAGCCGAGATCGCCGCCGTTGCGCGCGCCCGGATCGGTGGAGCGGCGCCGCGCCACCTCGGCGAAGTCGGCACCGGGGCGGCGGAGCTCCGTGATCACCGCGCGCGCATCGGCCTCCGACGCCACCAGGATGTGGCTGGCGCGAATCTCTTCCTCCGGCGGGCGGGCGGTGGTCTCGGCGCGGTGGCGGGCGCGCAGCGCGTCTTCGGTCAGCAGCGGCTGGACCTCTCGCAGCAGCAGCGCCTGCTGCAGGGTTTCCTCCTCCGAGCGGCGGATGCGGGCCTGCACCTCGGCGTCGCGGTCGAGCCCCTGGGCGCGGGCGGCGGCGACGATGGCCTTCTGCGTGATCATCTGATCGAGCAGCAGCGGCTGGAGCATCATCGGCGGCATGTTGCGCAGCTCCTCCGGCAGGCGGCGCACCTCTGCCTCAAGCTCGGACTGGCGGATTTCGATGCCGTCCACGCGGGCCAGCACCGGGTCTGCCGCGGCCGCCTGCGCGGCGGCGGCGGGCGGCTGGGCGCCAGGTGTCTGGGTCTGGGCATGGGCAAGGCCGGCCGGAACCAGCAAGGCGGCAAGCAGAAGGGCCGGGCGGCGCATGAGGACGACTCCGTGAGGGTGGCGGAAGATGGCCGATGCCCAGGGGGTCCACAAGGCGCCCCCACAAGGCGGGCGCAAGGCGGGCGTGTGGGGGGCAGTCGCGTTGACGCGCCCCCCCGGCGCGCCTATCTCTGACGCGCTGCGCCGCCACCGGCACGCGCCGGCGTTATGCCGGCCGCTCCCTCTGCACGGCCGTTGCACGGCTGTCCTGGGCGGGCCCATCCGGGCCGCCTCGGGATACGCGCCGGGCGCGGGCCGGAGACGACACGGAAACATGTTCCAACGCCTCGTCAGCGCCATCTTCGGCACCTCCAACGACCGCGCGCTGAAGCGCTACCAGGCGCGCGTTCCCGCGATCAGCGCCTTCGAGCCAGCCCTTGCCGCCCTGTCCGATGCGGCGCTCCAGGCCAAGACCGACGAGTTCAAGGCCGCGCTCGCTGCCGGCAAGACGCTCGACGACATCCTGCCTGAGGCGTTTGCTGTCGTCCGCGAGGGCGCCAAGCGCGTGATGGGCATGCGCCATTTCGACGTGCAGATGATCGGCGGCATGGTCCTGCACGAAGGCAAGATCGCCGAGATGAAGACCGGCGAGGGCAAGACGCTGGTCGCGACGCTCCCGGTCTATCTGAATGCGCTGACCGGCAAGGGCGTGCATGTCGTCACCGTGAACGACTACCTGGCCAAGCGCGACGCGGAGTGGATGGGGCGCCTCTATGGCTTCCTCGGCCTGACGACCGGCGTGATCGTGCACGGCCTGACCGATGAGGAACGCCGCGCGGCCTACGCCGCCGATGTCACCTACGGCACCAACAACGAGTTCGGCTTCGACTACCTGCGCGACAACATGAAGTACCGCCTGGATGAGATGGTCCAGCGCGACTTCAACTTCGCGATCGTGGACGAGGTGGACAGCATCCTGGTGGATGAGGCGCGCACGCCGCTGATCATCTCGGGCCCGACCGACGACACGTCGGATCTCTACAACCGCGTCAATGCGGTGATGAAGGACCTGGTCACCGACACGTCCATCTTCGTCAAGGACGAGAAGATGAAGACCGTCCACCTGAACGAGGACGGGACCGAGCGGCTGGAGCAGGCGCTGCGCGACGCCGGACTGCTGACCGAAGGCGATCTGTATGACATCGCCAATGTCACGCTGGTGCATCACGCCAACCAGTCGCTCCGCGCGCATGCGCTGTTCACGCGCGACGTGGACTACATCGTCAAGGCGGTGACCGAACACGGCAAGACCACCGACAAGGTCGTCATCATCGACGAATTCACCGGCCGCATGATGGAAGGCCGGCGCTATTCCGATGGCCTGCATCAGGCGCTGGAAGCCAAGGAAGGCGTGCCGGTCCAGCCGGAAAACCAGACGCTGGCCTCCATCACCTTCCAGAACTACTTCCGCCTGTATCCCAAGCTTGCGGGCATGACCGGCACGGCTTCGACCGAGGCGGATGAATTCGCCGAGATCTACAAGCTGGAGGTGCTCGAGATCCCGACCAACGTGCCGGTCGCGCGCCTCGACAATGACGATGAGGTCTATCGCTCGGCGGCCGAGAAGTACAATGCGGTGATCGTGCTGGTCGAGGAAGCGCGCGGGCGTGGCCAGCCGATCCTGGTCGGCACCACCAGCATCGAGAAGTCGGAGCTGATCGCCGGGCTGCTGAAGCAGAAGAAGATCCCGCACCAGGTGCTGAACGCCCGCTACCATGAGCAGGAGGCCGGCATCATCGCCCAGGCGGGCCGCCCAGGTGCGGTGACGATCGCGACCAACATGGCCGGCCGTGGCACCGACATCCAGCTCGGCGGCAATGCCGATATGCTGGCGCGCGCTGAAGTCGGCAACGGCAACAGCCCCGAATTCGATGCTGCGCTGGCGCGTCACCGGGCCGAGGTCGAGGCCATCCGCCCGAGTGTGAAGGAGGCGGGCGGCCTGCTCGTCATCGGCACCGAGCGGCACGAAAGCCGGCGCATCGACAACCAGCTCCGCGGTCGTTCCGGCCGCCAGGGCGACCCGGGCCAGTCGCGCTTCTTCCTGTCGCTCGAAGACGATCTCATGCGCATCTTCGGGTCCGACCGCATGGGCGGCATGCTCCAGAAACTCGGCCTCAAGGACGGCGAGGCGATCGTCCATCCCTGGATCAACAAGGCGCTCGAAAAGGCGCAGAAGAAGGTCGAGGCGCGGAACTTCGACACCCGCAAGAACCTGCTGAAATACGACGACGTGATGAACAACCAGCGCCGCGAGGTCTATGCGCAGCGCAAGGCGTTCATGACCGCGGAGGATGTGCAGGAGACAGTCGCCGAGATGCGGCGCGAGACCGTCGGCGCGCTGGTGGACAAGGCGATCCCGGAAAACGCCTATCCCGAGCAGTGGGACACCCAGGGGCTGCAGGACAAGGTGCTGGACGTGCTCGGTCTCGACCTGCCGGTCGTTGACTGGGCGCGGGAGGAAGGCATCGACGAGACGCAGGTCCGCGAGCGGCTGGAGAAGGCGGCCGACGAGGCCTATGCCGCGCGCGTCGCCAATCTCGGCCCCGATCTGATGCGCATGGTGGAAAAGAGCCTGCTGCTGCAGATCTTCGACGCCGTGTGGAAGGAACACCTGCTGCAGCTGGATCACCTGCGCCAGGGCATCGGGCTGCGCGCCTATGGCCAGCGCGACCCGCTGAACGAGTACAAGAGCGAGGCGTTCAACCTGTTCAACGCCATGCTCGTGGACCTGCGCGAGCGCGTCACCAGCGTGCTGATGCGGATCGAGCTACGCCAGGATGCGCCCCCGCCCATGCCGGAACCGGTGCGCGTGATGGAGATGCGCCACCCCGATCCGAACGCGGCGGGCGGCGAGTTGGAATACGCCGATGCCGACCCGGCGCCGGCCTATGGCACGGCGGTGCAGGGCGCCCGCGCGCCGCTGGTCTCGGCCGAGGTGGATCCCGCCGATCCCTCGACCTGGGCTGCGACCCCGCGCAATGCGGCCTGCCCCTGCGGGTCTGGCAAGAAGTACAAGCACTGCCATGGCCGCGCATAAAATCGCGCCTTTTCAATAGCTTGCGCGCCTTGCGTGCCTAGAAAACGGTCTAGGCACGCCCTAGGCAGTTGCGTTATGCTGCTGGATTGTAGGCAAATCCTAGGCAGCGCGGCATGGACGACAAACGCGTTCTGGAGGACGGCAAGCTCGTCCTCTTTCGCCGCAATGGCCTCTGGCAAGCCCGCATTCCGGTAGGTGGTAGCCGCTATCTCTGGCGCAGCCTCAAGACCAGCGACGAGGCGAAGGCGGCCGTGCTGGGCCGCAAGCTGTTCTACCAGACCGAGGCCAAGCTCGCCGAGGGGCTGCCGGTCCATACC
>JBIKSZ010000330.1:0-3456 GCA_044348345.1 Roseomonas sp.
CTCGGCACCGGCGCCACGACGTACATCGACGTGACAGTGCAGGGGCCTTGATCGCGAGGCGCAACGCCCAAATGCCCGTCGGCAAACTTGGCGATGCCTGGGAGGTCGCCGACGCCGCTCTGGTCCTGGCTTCCGAAGAACGGAGATACATTACGGGAACTGAGATGATCGCCGACGGAGGCATATTGGCAGCGATCCCCGTCTGGATGCGGCGCGGTCTGTTCGTTGCCGGATCGCGACGCCATCGGCGCCCGAGCCATGCAGTGCAGAGTTCGGCCGCGCTGCGGGCCGCTTTCGATGGTCGGCGGCCAGAGACGGCGAGGCCGATACTGTGGCAGGCCGCGCTCTGCACAAGATAGACATTTAATCGGACAAGCTAGACCTCTCGCCCATGGAGCACTATGGTTTTCTGGTGGATTCACGGCCTCACCTCCATCAGCGAATCCAGGCTGCCCTTCGCACAGCCCTGCAGGGCGGGGAGTTTCCGTCCGGTCAACCACTCCCCGGAGAACACGTGCTCGCCGCCCGGTTCGGTGCAGCACGGATGACCCTTCGACGGGCCCTCGCCGGGCTGGAGGCTGAGGGCCTCATCCGACGGGAGGCCGGTCGGGGCACGTGGCCGACCGTGGATCTGCCCGGGGTCCAGGCCGACATCCGCCGCTTCTCTTTGGCGAGTTCCGTGACGGTGCTCGAAGCCGGGCCAACCCCTGTCCCCGCCTTCGCGGCACGACTGCTCGGCGTGGCCGAGGGCAGGTCCGCATTCCGCTTGGTGCGCCTCCGCGCCGACGCGGCCGGCCCATTCTCCCACGTTTCCACCTTTGTCCCACTCGGCCTGCTGGATGGACTAAACTTGGCCGAGCTTGGCTCTGGCGCCGTCCTGGATGTGCTGGCCGAGCGCGGCCATGTGGGTGCCGGCGCCGACCAGTTCGTGGCGGGTGCGGCCGCTGATCCAGAGGTTGCCGCGTTGCTGGGGCTGCCTGCCGGAAGCGCCCTCACGCGGCTAGACCGTCTGGTGCGGAATGCCCAAGGCGAGCCTATCGAGGTGAGCCGATCCCTCTATCGTCCAGACCGGTTCGTCTATGCGGTGCCGATCGGCGCGGGAGCACACCCACCGCGCTGGGCCGCGGCGGAGGGGTTGCTCCGCTCGGCGCACGCCGAGGATGAGAAAACCTAGCCGACGAAGTTCTTGCGGCGCGCTGGCTGAGTTGTCTAATCTGTCTAGACAATAAACGTCAGGGAGCCACTTCCATGCGCATGCCGCGTCGCCTCCTGCTTGCCGCCACGGCCCTGCTCGCCGCGCCTCAAGCCATCGCCCAGACCTGGCCGGCTCGCCCGATCCGGCTGGTGGTGCCCTTCCCCCCGGGCGGTACCACGGACATCGTTGGCCGCATCGTCGCTGCACGCATGAGCGTGGCGCTTGGCCAACCCGTGGTGGTGGAGAACCGCGCCGGCGCCGGCGGAACGGTCGGCTCGGACGTCGTCGCGAAGTCGCCGCCGGATGGATACACGCTGGTCGTCTCGAACATCGCCGCGCATGGCGTGGCCCCCAGCATCTTTCCAACGCTCCCCTACGACCCGGTGCGCGACTTCACCCACATCGCGCTGCTGGCCGACACCCCGAGCGCACTCGCCGTCTCCGCCGCTAGCCCGATGCGCAGCTTCGCCGATCTGGTCGCGAGGGCCCGCACGCGGGACGTGACCGTCGCCAGCCCGGGCAACGGCTCCTCGAGCCATGTCTTAACTGGCCTACTCGCGCGGAACATGGACCTTCGGCTGGTCCATGTACCCTACCGCGGATCGGCGCCCGGCATCACCGCGCTGCTCGCAGGCGAGGTGGACGCCATCATCACCACGCTACTGGAACTCGGCGGCAACGATCGCATTCGCATGCTGGCCTCCACCGCCGCACGTCGGTCGCCTGGCTACGAAAGCATTCCGACCTTCGCCGAGTTGGGCCGGCCGGAGATGACGGCGCCCACCTGGTTCGGCCTCTCCGGCCCGGCCGGGCTGCCTGCGCCCATCGCCGACCGCCTCCATGCGGAGGCCATGGCCGCGTTGCGCCATCCCGAGGTCGTCCAGCGCCTGACGGAGTTGGTCGCCACGCCCGACGCCCTGACGCGGGCCGACTACGCCGCCCTCGTCGCGCGCGAGGTGACGCGCTGGGCGGAGGCCGTCCGCATCTCCGGAGCGCGGGCGGAATGACACGGCACCCGCCCGGCAGGAAAGAGCTAGCGGAGCATGGTTGAGCGGATCCCCGTCCTCATCGCCGGTGGCGGCCCGGTCGGGCTGACGCTTGGCATCGACCTCGCCCATCGCGGGGTACGCTCCTTGCTGGTGGAGCCGCGGCACGGCCCGACCGAGCACCCGAAGGCGACGCTGCTCGGTGCGCGGTCGATGGAGCTGTTCCGCCGCTGGGGCCTGGATGAGGAGATCTACGAGGCCTGTATCCGTCAGAAGGATGCCTACTACATCGTCTTCTGCGACCGTCTCGCGGGACACGAGCTGCACCGCTTTGCATCGCCGCCCGTCGAACGCATCCGGGCACGCGATCCGGACGCCGCGGCGCGCTGGCGCGAACTGGCTTGGTCGCCCTACGGCAAGACGCAGATCGGGCAGCAGGCGTTGGAGCCGGTGCTGCTGCGCCATGCGGCACGCCTGCCGGCGCTGACGATGCGCCATGGCTGGCGGCTGGTGGCCTTCGAGGAGCTCGGCGACCACGTGCGCGCCACGCTGGAAGACGTCGCGAGCGGCGTCCGAGAGGAGGTCGAAGCGGACTGGCTCGTGGGCTGCGACGGCGGAAGCTCCGGCGTCCGCCGAGCGCTCGGGGGGCGCATGCACGGGCGCGGGCGCATTCGCAGCAACGTGTCCTACCTCTTCCGCAGCCAGGATTTCCTGAAGGTCCACGGCAAGGGACTCGCCAATCTCTATTTCTGCTTCACGCCCGGCTGCTACGGCGTCTTTACCGCCATCGACGGCCGGGAGGTCTGGAACTACCAGTACTACTGGGCCGACCCGACGCGAGACGATACCGCGCCGCCCGACGACCCAGCCAAGATCCTGCACGCGGCGATGGGCCGCCCCTTCGACTTCGAGTTGCTGGGCACCACGCATTGGTATCACCACCAATCCGTTGCGGCGGAATGGCGGCGCGGCCGCGTTTTCCTCGCCGGCGACGCGGCGCATCTCTTCGTCCCGACCGGCGGCGTCGGGATGAATACCGGCATCGGGGACGCAGCAGACCTCGCCTGGAAGCTGGCCGCGGTGCTGGAGGGCTGGGGCGGGGATGCGCTCCTCGACAGCTACGAGGCCGAGCGCAAGCCAGTTGCAATCCGGAACTCGCTGATCTCCGCCACCAACTCCGACCGCATCGACATGGTGATGGCCGAGACCCCGCCGCATATCGGCGAGGCGGATGCGCGCGGCGCCGTGGCGCGGGCGCGCCTGAAAGACCGAATC
>JBIKSZ010000114.1:0-11376 GCA_044348345.1 Roseomonas sp.
CGCTGCCGGTTCAGCGCCAGTTCCTCCGGCGTCAGCTGGAACGACACGCGCACCGTGTAATCCGCCGCGCGACGCCCGCCGCCGATCGGCATGTCGAGCTGCACCACCTGGCCCAACGCCTGGGCGCGCGGGACATTCGGGGCGAAGCCGAGGCGCGTGGTGGCGGCGACGCGCGCCAGAACCTCGCGGTCCTCGGCATCGGTCAGCACGACGAACCAGGGCAAATCCACCGTCCGACCCTCCGCCGCCGGGCCGCGCTCGGCCTCGAAGCGCGGCGTGATGCGCACGGTCAGGCCCGTGCGGTCGCTGCTGGCGAAGTCGCAGCGCGCCTCGAAGCCCTGGATGCGGGCATCCAGCACCAGCCCCGTCAGGTCGCGCTGCATGCCGGGGCGGTGGCGCGTCAGGTCGGCGCCGTCCGCCAGGATGGCGATGCGCGGGCAGGGGGCGGTGTTGGTGGTGGCCGCCGTCTGCTGGCCCCCGCACGCCGCCAGCGCCAGTGGCAGCCCCAGGCCGAGCACCGCGCCCCTCATCAGCTTCTGACCTCGGTCCATCCGGCCCTCCCCCTCCGGGCCGCTGTTGCGGCCGGTAGCTTGGCATTCCGCCCCGATCCCCGTATCGCACCGCCACCGGCGCCGGACCACCCCCGCGCGCCCCTGGACCTTGCCGCGCCGCACCTCATGACCCCGACCGATTCCAGGCCGCCCCTGACCCTGCTGCTCGCCGCGCCGCGCGGATTCTGCGCCGGCGTGGACCGCGCGGTGAAGATCGTGGAGACGGCGATCGCCCGCCACGGCGCGCCGGTCTATGTGCGGCACGAGATCGTCCACAACCGCCATGTCGTGGATGCGCTCCGCGCCCGCGGCGCCGTCTTCGTCGAGGAGCTGGACGAGATCCCCGATGACGGCCGCCCGGTGATCTTCAGCGCCCATGGCGTGGCGAAGTCCGTGGTGTCGGAGGCGCTGCGCCGCCGCCTGTTCACGCTGGACGCCACCTGCCCGCTGGTGACCAAGGTCCATCGGGAAGCCGAGCGTCACCACGCCCAGGGGCGGCACATCCTGCTGATCGGCCATGAAGGCCACCCCGAGGTCGTCGGCACCATGGGCCAGCTGCCCGCCGATGCCGTCACGCTGGTGCAGGACGTGGCCGAGGCCGAGCGCCTAGCGCCCCCCACCGGCGTGCCGCTGGCCTGGACCAGCCAGACCACGCTCTCGGTGGACGACACGGCCGCTGTGGTGGCCGTGCTCGCCGCGCGCTTCCCCGGCCTCGTCGGGCCGGCGAAGGACGACATCTGCTACGCCACCTCCAACCGCCAGGCGGCGGTGAAGGCCATCGTCGCCGGGGGGGCGGAGGTGGTGATCGTGGTCGGCGCGCCGAATTCCTCGAACTCCGTCCGCCTCGCGGAAGTGGCCGAGCGGGCCGGGGCGCGCCGAGCGCTGCTGGTCCAGCGCGGCGCCGATCTCGACCCCGCCTTGCTCGATGGCTGCGCCGCGGTCGGCCTCACGGCTGGCGCCAGCGCGCCCGAATCCCTGGTGCAGGAGGTGATCGCGCGGCTTGCCACCCGCTTCGCCCTGACCGAGCAGGAGGTGCGCGTCGCCGAGGAGCGGATCGAGTTTCGCCTGCCCCCCGCGCTGACGCGGGACCCCGCCAGCCCACTTGCGTCGCGCACGCTCGCGGCGGATTGAAGGGCGCATGGCGGTCTATACGGAAGTCACCGACGAGGCGCTGCGCGCCTTCCTCGGCGAATACGACATTGGCGGGCTGGTGGCCTTCCGCGGCATCGCGGAGGGGGTGGAGAATTCCAACTACGCGCTGCGCACTGACCGCGGCGACTTCATCCTCACGCTCTACGAAAAGCGCGTGGACCCGGCGGAGCTGCCCTATTTCCTCGGGCTGATGGAATACCTCGCCGCGCGCGGCGTGCCCTGCCCGCTGCCGGTGGAGGGCCGTGACGGGGAGGCGCTGCGCAGCCTCTGCGGCCGCCCGGCGGCGATCTGCACCTTCCTCGAAGGCGTCTGGCCGCGCCGCGTGCGGCCGGAGCATCTCGCCCCGCTGGGTGCCGCGTTGGCGCAACTGCATTTGGCGGGGCAGGGGTTCCCGGTGCATCGGCCGAATGCGCTCGGCCCCCGCGGCTGGGCGCCGCTTCTGGAAGGCTGCCGCCCGCGCGGGGATGAGGTGGCGCCGGGCCTGATCGCCGAGCTCGACTTGCACCTGGCCGCCATCCTTGCCGCCTGGCCGGCGGAAGGCACGCTGCCGGATGGGCATATCCATGCCGACCTGTTTCCGGACAACGTCTTCTTCCTGCCCGATGCGGAAGGCCGGCCGCTTCTGTCGGGGCTGATCGACTTCTACTTCGCCTGCACCGATCTGCTCGCCTATGACGTCGCGGTCTGCCTGAACGCCTGGTGCTTCGAGCAGGACGGGTCCTTCAACGTGACCAAGGCGCGGGCGCTGCTCGGCGCCTATGGCGCGGTGCGGCCGCTGACGGAAGCCGAGCGCGCGGTGCTGCCGGTGCTGTGCCGCGGCGCGGCGATCCGCTTCCTGCTAACGCGGCTCTATGACTGGACGCACACGCCGCCCGGAGCGCTGGTGACGCGCAAGGACCCGCTCGAATACCTCCGCAAGCTGCGCTTCTTCGCCCGCGCGGAAACCGCCGAGGCCGTGGGCGCGTGATGGACCCGGTTGTCGAGATCTGGACCGATGGCGGCTGCAAGCCGAATCCCGGTCCGGGCGGTTGGGCGGCGATCCTGCGCTATGGCCCGACGGAGAAGGAATTGTCGGGCGCCGATCCGGCGACGACCAACAACCGCATGGAGCTGACAGCCGCGATCAGCGCGCTGGAGGCGCTGAAGCGCCCCTGCAAGGTGACCCTGCACACCGACAGCGAATATGTCCGCAACGGCATGGAGCGCTGGGTGAAAGGCTGGGTGCGCAACAATTGGCGCAACAGCGCGCGCGACCCGGTGGCGAATTACGAGCTGTGGCAGCGCCTGCTGGAAGCCGCGAAGCCGCATGAGGTGGATTGGCGCTGGGTGCGCGGCCATTCCGGCGACCCGATGAACGAACGCGCCGACAGGCTGGCGACGGCCGCGCGGGCGGGGCTGGCGGGGTAGACTGGCGCGCGCCTCAGCGCACGCGCGTCAGCCGCCGGTAATTCGATGCCACGCGGCGCCGGGCCGGGCTCAAGGCCGCCGCGGCGACGAGATCAGGCCGCGCGCCGAGTATCGCCGCGCGCCCGGCGGCCATCGCGCCGGCGGCGAAGGCGCGCTGCTTCTCGGCGGCCATGTCGGCCAGCGCTGTCGCGGCACCGGCCGGCTCGGTCCAGAGCTGCGCGCTACGCAGCGTGAACACCCAGCCCGTGCGCCAGGCCAGCAGGGCAAAGGCGGCAGGATCGGTCATCACGCGGATCTCCCCATCCTGCCCCAACGCCTGCCGAGGCTGCCCGCCGCGTGGCGCGGCGGGCCGGCCGGTCACAGGGCCGCGAGGACGGCCTCGGCCTTGCTGACCTCGAAGGCGCCCGGCGCCTCCACGGCGACATGCGTCACCTTGCCGCCCTTCGCCACCAGGGCGAAGCGCTGGCAGCGCACGCCAAGCCCGCGCGCCGTCAGGTCGAATTCAAGGCCCATCGCCTTGGTCAGCGCGGCCGCGCCATCGGCCAGCATGACGACCTGGTCGGTGATGCCCTGGTCCTTCGCCCAGGCGCCCATCACGAAGGCGTCGTTCACCGCCATGCAGGCGATGACGTCCACGCCCTTCGCGCGCAGCGCCGCGGCGTTGGCCACGAAGCCGGGCAGGTGCTTGGCCGAGCAGGTCGGCGTGAAGGCGCCGGGCACCCCGAACAGCGCCACCGTCTTGCCGGCGAAGAGCTCGGCCGTGTCGACTTCCTTCGGGCCCTCGGCCGTGGCCTGCATGATCTTCAGCGACGGGATAGTGTCACCGGCCTTGATCGTCATCGCATCATCTCCCAGCGGGTCTGGTGGTTGAGTTGGCGGTTGTGGTGGCGGTTTAGGCGGAACGTCGCGCGCCGTCCATGCGCGGCCGGGACGGGGCAGGCGGGCAACGCCGGCTGTCATCGCCCATTCTTGCGGCCGCGCGCCGCCGCCGCCATCTTCGAAGCGATGGCACGATACAGCCCCAAGAAGACCCCTGGCAGGCCCACCGGGAGCAGCCTCCCGCAGGGCAAGCTTGCTGGCGGCGTTCCCGCCAGGGGCGGGGGGTGGCTCACCGGCCAGCTGCTGGTCGCCATGCCGACCATGCAGGACCCCCGCTTCGCGCGAAGCGTCATCTGCCTCTGCGTCCATTCCGACGATGGGGCGATGGGGCTGGTGCTGAACAAGCCGCTGGATGGCCTGTCCTTCGAGGATCTGCTGAAGCAGCTCGACCTCGACCCCGTCCCGCCGCAGCGGCGCATCCGGCTGATGGCCGGCGGCCCGGTGGAGAATGGCCGCGGCTTTGTGCTGCACACCGCCGATTGGGAGACGGAAGGCAGCCTGAAGGTCCAGCCCGATGTCGTGCTGACAGCAAGCGTGGACATCCTGAAGGCGATCGCCGGCGGCGGCGGCCCGCGCGAGGGTTTTCTTGCGCTCGGCTATGCCGGCTGGGGACCGGGGCAGCTGGAAAGCGAGATCGCCGAGAATGCCTGGCTGTCTGTCCCGGCCGATGAGCAGTTGCTGTTTGGCGCCTCCCCCGAGAAGCTCTGGCGGGAAGCGTTCGCCAAGTTGCGTGTAGACCCGGCGCTGCTGTCGGGCGTCGCCGGCCACGCTTGAACTGCCGCGCGGCGTCAGGGACTGATACCCGCGCTACAAAGGATTGACCTGCGGCTGCCGCAGGCGGCCGAGGCCGCGAATGCGGCCCGCGCCAGGTGGCGCGAAGCCAAGCGCAGCGCCGGCGTCTGAGGGGACGAGGGTGAAACCTTCGTCCGCCAGATATGATCTGTCCCGGACGCGCTGGACGCGCCCGGACACGGTGTCAGACTGCGGCCGATGTCCCGTACCCTTCAGGGCGTGCTGCTGCAGCTGGTGGCGCTCGCGCTCTTCGTCTCGATGGATGCGCTGCTGAAGCTGCTGGTGGCCGTCTATTCGGTGCCGCAGCTGATGTTCGTCCGCTTCGTCATCCACACGGTCTTCGTGGCGGCCGCCGTGATGATCTTCACCGGCTCGCTCCCCTGGCGGTCGCGTTCGCCGGTCCTGCAGACGCTGCGCAGCGCGAGCCTGGCCATCGCCAATGCCGCGCTCTCCGTCGCGCTGATCCATGTGCCGCTGGCCGATGCCACGGCGGTGATGTTCGCCGCCCCTGTGCTGACCGTGGCACTCGCCGCGCTGCTGCTGGGGGAGAAGGTTTCGCCCCGGCGCTGGCTCGGCGTTGGCATCGGGCTGGCCGGCGTGATGGTGGCGCTGCGGCCGCCTTTCCTGACGGGCGATCCGCTGCACTGGGCCATGCTGCTGCCGCTGGTCACCGCGGCGATGAACACGGTCTATCAGCTGCTGACCCGCCACCTGGCCGCGAAGGACGACCCGAGCACCACCTTCCTGCACACCTCGCTGGCGGCCTGCGCGCTGACGGCGCTGGCGCAGCCCTTTGTCTGGGTGACGCCGGCGGCCAGCGACCTGCCTTGGCTGCTGGCGCTCGGGCTGCTCGGGGCGGCGGGGCATTGCCTGCTGGTGCTCGCCTTCGCCCGCGCCCCGGCCTCCGTGCTCGCGCCCATGTCCTATTCGCAGCTGATCTGGGCGGGGCTCGCGGGCGTGCTGGTGTTCGGGGACTGGCCGGATGGCTGGACCCTGCTCGGCGCCGGGGTCATCGCGGCGGGGGGCATCCTGGTCGCCTTGCCCGACCGGCGCCGGGCCGCCGCGACGCCCGGCGGCTGACCCGGCCCTGACACCCGCGTGACCCTTAACAGTCATGAACGTCTTGCGCCGATCCCCCGTTGGCACTAGCGAGGCACCCGGCGACGCCGGAATCTGGGCCGAATGAGCATCCGCACCGACACCCCCGACCGTGACCACCCCCGCGCCGTCCTGGATGCCGAGGGGGTGCGCGACGCCTATCGTCGCTGGGCCGGGGTGTATGACGTGGTCTTCGGCGGCGTCTCCGCCCATGGCCGCCGCCGCGCGGTGGAGGCGGTGAACCGCCTGCCCGGCACCCGCGTGCTCGAGGTCGGCGTCGGCACGGGCCTCGCTTTGCCGCGCTACCGGGCGGAGAAGCGGGTGGTCGGCATCGACCTCTCGCGTGAGATGCTGGAGAAGGCGGCCGAGCGCGTGCGCGCCGAGCGCCTGGCCCATGTCACCGGCCTCGTCGAGATGAATGCCGAGAAGATGGCCTTCGCCGATGGCAGCTTCGACATCGCGGTGGCGATGTTCACCGCTTCCGTCGTGCCGAACGCCAAGGCGCTCTTCGCCGAGATGTCCCGCGTTGTCCGCCCGGGCGGCCAGCTGCTGTTCGTGAACCACTTCGCCGCCGAGCGCGGGCTGCGCTGGTGGGCGGAACGCTCCATGGCGCCGCTCGCCCGCCTGCTCGGCTGGCACCCGGATTTCGCGCTCTCCGACCTGCTGGACCCGGCGGTGGTGCGGGTCGAGGCGATGGAGCCCTGCCAGCCGGCCGGGCTCTTCACCCTGGTGCAGGTGCGCAACCAGGACCTGACGGCGCTCTCCGCCGCGGCCTGACCGCGCCGAACAGCGCGGCGGCGGCCACCATCAGGCCCCCCAGCGTCCCGATCACCCCCGCAGCGTTGAGCGCGAGGTCGAGGCCGAGCGCCGCCGGCACCGGCCCGGCCAGCCCATAGCCGATGGCACCCAGCCCCGCGCCGAGCGCCGCCCCGCCCAGCACCTGCGTCCCGTAGCGGTCGGTCATCAGCCGGAGTGCGGCCGCCGGGCAGACCAGCATGGCGACGACCAGGATCGAGCCCACCGCTTCGAAGGCGGCGACCGCCGCGGCGGCGACCAGAAGCGCGAGGCCGAGTTCCACCCGCCGCGCCGGCAGGCCGATGGCCTGGGCATAGGCGGGGTCGAAGCAGACCAGCTTGATCGGCCGCCAGAAGGCCGCGACCGCCAGCCCCACCGCCAGCGCCACGCCGGCCAGCAGCCCGAGCTGCCGCGGCAGCGTGGCGAGTGCCGCGGGGTCGGCCAGCGCGGCCAGCGACCGGCCTTCGGTCCAGACCAGCGTCTCGAGCTGGCCGAACAGCACGCAATCAATGTCGAGATCGACATTCCGCGCGCCCGTCACCTCGATCAGCACGAGGCCGACGGCGAAGAAGGTGGTGAAGACGGCGCCGATCGCCGCGCCCGGATCGAGTCGCGCGGCCTTCTGCACGAGCCCGATCAGCGCGACCGCTGCGAGGCCCGCGACCATGGCGCCGAGCAGCATCGGCAGCCCCGCCCGCGCGCCGGTGATGGCGAAGCCGAGCACGATGCCGGGCAGCACGGCATGGGACAGCGCATCCCCGATCAGCGATTCGCGCCGCAGCACCAGGAACGACCCGAGCAGCCCGCAGGTCCCGCCCGCGAGCATCGCCGCCAGCAAGGGCGGCAGGTCGAGCATGAGGAAGTCAGAAAGGGTCATGCCCGCCCCCCCAGCGCATGCGGGCTGGAGGGCAGGGCGGAGGGCTCCGGCAGCAGCTTCGCCGCCATCTCCGGCGGCAGCCCATGCTCCACCAAATCCGCGAGCCGGTCGGCGGAAGCGATGTCGGCCGCGCCTGCGGCCAGCAGGTGATGCTCGACCGCGCGATGCGCACGCACCGCCCGCCGCGCGGCCGTGGCACCCCGCGGCGTGAGGTGCACAAGGTCCTCGGCGCGCGCCACAAGACCGCGCAGCGAGAGCCACAGCGCCAGCCGCCGGGCCTTGCCATGGCTCCAGCCGCGCGCGGCGGCAACCGCGGCAATCGGCGCCCAGCGATCGCCCGCCGTGCCTGGGCCCGCACCGGCGGCTTCCTGCGCTTCCCAGGCGGCGCGCAGGAAATGCTCGGTGTCTGCGGCGAGCCGCCGGCGCAGCAGCGCCGCCGCTCGCGCGAGCAGCCCGCGCTCGGGCGCCACCAGCAGGGCGAGGGTGAAGAAGCCGGCCGCGACGAGCACCACGGCGGCCCCCGTCGGGACCTCTGGCCGTTGCGCCGAGATCCAGGCCCCGACGGCGCCCGCAACCCCGCCTGAGGCCGCGCCGATGGCCAGCATCCGCGGCAGGCGATGGGTGATGAGCCGCGCGGTCGCCGCCGGCAGCACCAGCAGCGCCACGACCAGGATCAGCCCGACCGCCTGCAGCCCGCTGACGCAAACCAGCACGATCAGGCCCAGCAGCAGCAGATCCGTGCGGTCCGTGCGGAGCCCCTGCACGCGGGCGAAATCGGCATCGAAGGCGACGGCGCGCAGCCTTTGGAAGGCCATCAGCACCACGGCGAGGCTGACCGCCGCCACCGCCGCCGCGATCTGCGCATCCTCTGCCCGCATCGCCGCCGCCTGGCCGAGGATGAATTTCGACAAGCCCGCCTGCGCTGCGCCGGGCTGGGTCTGCAGCCAGGACAGCAGCGCGACGCCCGCCGCGTAGAAGGAAGACAGCACGATGGCGATCGCCGCATCCTCGCGGATGCGTCGGGTGCGCGCGAGCGCCTGCACCGCCAGCACGCCGAGCAGCCCCGCCACCGCCGCGCCCGCCAGCAGCGGCGGCAGGGCGCGGGGATCGGCACCGAGTGCGGCGACGATCAGCGCCGCGACCGCCACCCCCGGCAGCGCCGCGTGCCCCACCGCATCGGCGACCAGCGCGCGGCCGCGCAGCAGCGCGAAGGTGCCGACCGTGCCCGCCGCAACCCCAAGCAGCGCGCAGCCCGCCAGCACGACGGCGGTGTTGTAGGAGAGGATCACGCCCCCTCCGCCCCGGCGGCGATGCGCGATTCGTCGAGCAGTGCGAGGCGCGCGCCATAGGTCGCGCCGATGTTCTTCGTCGTGAACACCTCCCGCACCGGGCCTTGCGCAAAAACCCGCGCATTCAGCAGCAGCACGGAGGCGAAGTAGTCCGGCACCGTGCCGAGGTCGTGGTGCACCGCCACCACATGCCGCCCCTGCGCCGCCAGCGCGCGCAGCACCGTGACGATCGCAGCCTCGGTCGCGGCATCCACCGCCGCGAAGGGCTCATCCATCAGCACGAGCTCCGCATCCTGGGCGAGTGCGCGCGCGAGGAACACGCGCTGCTGCTGCCCGCCCGAGAGCTTGCCGATCTGCCGCTCCGCGAAATCGGCCATGCCGACCTGGTCCAGCGCCTCCCGCGCCGCGTCGCGGTGCCGGCGCGGCACCCGGCCCCACCAGCGCATCCGCGGGTAGCGCGCCATGCACACCACATCGAGCGCGGTGGCGGGGAAGTCCCAATCCACGGAAGCGCGCTGCGGCAGGTAGCCGACGCGGTCGCGCACCTCCTCGAGCGGGCGGCCGAAGAAGCGGACCTCGCCCGACAGCGCCGGCACCAGGCCCAGCGTTGCCTTGAGCAGCGTGGATTTGCCCGCCCCGTTCGGCCCGACGATGGCCGTCAGCCCCGCCGGCGCCTGCCAGGTTACGTCCCAGACCGCCGGCCGTTCGCCATAGGCAACCGTCAGATGGGAGACCGACAGGGGCGGGGGAGGGGTCACGCCCGCCCCCTCGGTGAGGGTCACGCGGTCAGCCTTCCATTGAGGCCTTGCGCGGGGGCCCGGCCGCCTAGCGCACGCACGATCGTCGTGATGTTGTGGTCCATCATGCCCTCATAGGTGCCGAGATAGGTGCCCGGCCGCCCCATTGCATCGGAGAACAGGTTGCCGCCGAGCGCAACGCGATGCCCACGCGCGGCCGCGCCCTCGATCAAGGCGCGCACCGCGCGGTCCGGCACCGAGGTCTCCGCGAAGACCGCCGGCACGCGGCGCTCGACGAGCTTGCGCACCAGCGCCTCGATGCCGGCGAGGTTCGCCTCTGCCTCGGTGGACAGGCCCTGGATGCTCTCGATGGCCAGCCCATAGCGGCGGCCGAAATAGCTGAAAGCGTCATGGGCCGTGACCAGCACGCGCGCGCTTTCGGGCACGGTCGCCAGCCCCTCCCGCGCATAGGTGTCGAGGCGCGCGCAGCGGGCGCGGAAGCGTGCCAGGTCGTCAGCCATGCCCTCCCGCACATCGGGCGCGAGGCGCGCCAGCGGTTCCAGCACGCTGCCCGCGGCCTCCCCCCACAGGGTCGGGTCCATCCAGACATGCGGGTCGGCGGCGTCGGGGTAGTCCGCATTCGCCAGCAGGCGGTCGCGGGGGAGCGTCTCGGCCAGGAAGACCACCGGCTTGCCGGCGGCCCGCACGCGTTCCAGCACATCGCCCATGCGGCCTTCCAGGCGATGGCCGACGCCGAAGACCGCATCCGCGCCGAGCAGCCGGGCAATGTCGCTGCGCGTCGGGCGGAACAGATGCGGGTCCACGCCTTCGCCGACCAGCGTGACGGCGGCGATGCGCCCGCCGCTCACCTCCCGCACGGCGTCGCCGACCATGGCGACGGTGGCGACGACGTTGCGCGCGGCGCGCGGGGCGGCCTGCGCCAGCGCGGGCAAGGGCAGCACGGCGAGGGTCGCGCCAAGCAGGGCGCGGCGTCCGAGACCTGAACGACTGTTCAGATGTAGGCCTGTCGAGCTGTCATCCCTGTTCATATCTTCATATATTCCTGGATTTTCAATAGTTTGTGCCTTACGCGCAGGTTGGCCTTCCGCGTCGTCGCGTCAAGGGATGCTGGACGCGGCGCCGTGGCGGGCCGATGGTGGCGGTGCAGGAGCGGAACAGCCGATGGGCGTGCGGGACAGGATCGCCGAGGACCAGGTGGTGGAGCTGGCGGAGATGTTCCGCCTGATGAGCGACCCGACGCGGCTGCGCATCATCCTGGCCTGTCTGGATGCGCCGGTTTCGGTCGGCGACATGGCCGATGGGCTCAACATCTCCGCCTCACTCGTCTCGCACCATCTCCGGCTGCTGCGCGCGGCGCGGCTGCTGCAGGCGGACCGACGCGGCCGGCAGGTGTTCTATGTGGTGGGCGACAGCCATATCCGCTCGATGCTGACCGACATGGTGGACCATGTCGCCGAAGGCGAGGTCGAGGCCGAATCCGCCCCGGGCGGCTAACCCGCGCTGGCCTGCAGGGCCTGCGGGCGAAGAAAGACTTAACCCCTCTCAGCCATTTCCGTAGGCCGCCTTGGCAAGTGGCGCGCCGCGCTCACTTGTGCGGTGCGGGACCCGCTTCTATAGGGTCCGGTGCGGCAGCCACTCTTCAGGAGCGGCGTCGTGGCCCGGAGGCGTCCGGGTTTGAGCAGGTTCGAGGAAATGTGCGCGGCATCAAGCCGCGCCGGCGGGACGGCAGGATGAGGCAGGCAATCGGCACTCTCTTGGCACGGATGGGTCGCGCCAGC
>JBIKSZ010000331.1:0-3422 GCA_044348345.1 Roseomonas sp.
ATACGGCACTCGATGGCGTGGCCGGAGAAGCGGATATCCTCCTGCACATAGCCGAGCGCTTCGCCCGCCGCGATGCGGACCTGTTCCTTCACCAGATCCACGCCGCAGACCATCTCCGTCACCGGATGCTCGACCTGCAGGCGCGTGTTCATCTCGATGAAGGCGAACTGCCCGTCCTGCCAGAGGAACTCCAGCGTGCCGGCATTGCGATAGCCGAGTTCCTTCAGCGCGCGGGTGACATTGGCGCCGAGCGCATCCCGCGCCGCGGCGTCCAGCACCGGGCTGCCGGCTTCCTCGACCAGCTTCTGGTGGCGGCGCTGCAGCGAGCAGTCGCGCTCGCCGAAATGCACGACATTGCCATGCGTGTCGGCCAGCACCTGCAGCTCGATGTGCCGCGGGCGGTCGAGATACTTCTCCATGTAGACGCTGTCGTCGCCGAAGGCCGCCTTGGATTCCGTGCGCGCGACGCGCCACGCTTCCTCGAGCTCATCGGCGCTGCGCGCCACCTTCATGCCGCGTCCGCCGCCACCGGCGGCCGCCTTGATCAGCACCGGATACATGATCTCATCCGCGACCGCGCGCGCCTCGTCGAGGCTGTTCAGCGCGCCGAGCGAGCCGGGCACGAGCGGCACGCCCAGCCGGCGCATCGCATCCTTGGCGGCGATCTTGTCGCCCATCATGCGAATATGCTCGGGCGAGGGGCCGATGAAGGCCAGCCCGTGCGCTTCCACCATCTCGGCGAAGGAGGCGTTCTCGGACAGGAAGCCATAGCCCGGATGGATCGCATCCGCCCCGGTGATGGCCGCGGCCGAGAGGATCGCCGCCATGTTGAGGTAGCTTTCCCGCGCCGAAGGCGGGCCGATGCAGACGCTTTCATCCGCCAGCCGCACATGCATCGCCGTGCTGTCGGCGGTGGAATGCACCGCAACGGTCTGGATGCCCATCTCCTGGCAGGCGCGATGGACGCGGAGCGCGATCTCGCCCCGGTTCGCGATGAGAACCTTCCGGAAAGGCATGTTACGTCCTTCCCCCGATCGGGGGCCGCCGTCCGATGGCCGGAGCGACGCCCTGCGTCGCGGAGGTCTGAATCGGCCGGCGCACTTATTCGATCACCAGCAGCGGCTCGCCGTATTCGACGGGCGATCCGCTCTCGACCAGGATGCGCGTCACGGTGCCGGCCTTGGGCGCGCGGATCTGGTTGAAGGTCTTCATCGCTTCGATCAGCAGCACCGTCTGGCCCTGCGTGACGCGCGCGCCGACGGTGATGAAGGGGGTCGCACCCGGCTCCGGCGCCAGATAGGCAACGCCGACCATCGGCGAGGTAATGCTGCCCGGATGCGGGCCCTCGGCTTCGGGCGCCGTGGCGGCGGGCAGGGGCGCGGCGGCCACGGCCGCGGGGGCAACCGGCGCAGCGGCAACCTGGGCGACGGCCTGGACGCTGATCTGGCGCGCCACGCGGATGCGCGAATCGGATTCGACCAGCTCGATTTCGGTCAGGTCCGTCTCGCGCAGGATCTTCGCCAGTTCCCGGATCGCCGCGGGATCGAACGTCACGCCGCCCATCAGGGCTCTCCTTCCTCGGCCAGAAGCTCCGCCATGGCGCGCAGCGCCAGCGCATAGCCCTGGATGCCTAAGCCCGCGATCACGCCGGTCGCGGCCTTGGACACATAGCTCAGATGCCGGAATTCCTCCCGGCGGTGAATATTCGAGATGTGCACCTCGACCACCGGCAGGTCCACTGCCTTCAACGAGTCCATCAGCGCGATCGAGGTATGCGAATAGCCGGCCGGGTTGATGATGATCCCGGACGCAGTCCGGCGGCACTCCTGGACCCAGGTGATCAACTCGCCTTCCAGGTTGGTCTGGCGGAAGTCGATGGCAAGGCCGAGCGACTCGGCCGTCTCCGCGCAGAGCGCCTCGACGTCATCGAGCGTGGCGCGGCCATAGACCTCCGGCTGGCGGGTGCCGAGCAGGTTGAGGTTGGGGCCGTTCAGGACGACGATCAGCGGTGGTGTCAAGGGAGCTTGAACCCTCTCCGGGCAGGGGCCGCGCCGTACCACGAGGATATGAGCCGGGGCAAGGTCGCGAGCCCCACCCGGCTTGCCCGCGGCCAAGGCCCTCGCCATCTTCCGCGCATGACGACCAGCACCGCAACCACGCTGCGCATCGAGGTGAATGGCGAACCGCGCGAGGTGCCGGCCGGCGCCTCGGTCGCGGAGCTTCTGGGCCTGCTTGGCCTCGCCGCGCCGAAGGTGGCGGTCGAGCGCAACCTTGAGATCGTGCCGCGCTCCGCCTGGGGCACCACGCGGCTTGCGGCCGGGGACCGGCTTGAGGTCGTCCATTTCATCGGAGGGGGCTGACATGTATTGTTCGCCTCAGTCGCCGGCGCGCCTCTGGCGCTTGGCTACGCCGCACCGGCGGCGGGCCGCAGTCGCGGCCTCGGCCCGCTGCGCGGGCCGCAGGGCAGCAGGAATCTAGGAACGACGCGATGCCGACCGACGGCCTGCCACTGCCCGACGATTCCTGGACCGTCGCCGGGCGGCGTTTCCACTCCCGCCTGATCGTCGGCACAGGCCGCTACAAGGACCTGGAGGAGACCGCCCGCGCCATCGAGGCCTCGGGGGCGGAGATCGTCACTGTCGCGGTGCGGCGCGTGAACCTCTCGGACGCCTCGGCGCCGATGCTGCAGGATTACGTCCCCCCCAGCCGCTACACCTACCTGCCCAACACCGCTGGCTGCCACACCGCGCAGGATGCGGTCCGCACGCTGCGTCTGGCGCGCGAGGCAGGGGGGTGGAACCTGGTGAAGCTCGAAGTGCTGGGCCCGCCGCCCTTCCTCTACCCGGACATGAAGGCGACGATCGAAGCCGCCGAGGCCCTGGTGAAGGACGGGTTCGAGGTGATGGTCTATTGCGCCGACGACCCGGTGGCGGCGAAGCGGCTCGAGGAGATGGGCTGCGTCGCCATCATGCCGCTCGGTGCGCCGATCGGCTCCGGCATGGGGGTGGTGAACCCCTACATGATCCGCGCCATCAAGAGCCAGGCGAAGGTGCCGGTGCTGGTGGATGCGGGGATCGGCATCGCCTCCGACGCGGCGCTGGCCATGGAACTCGGCTGCGATGCGGTCCTGCTGAACTCCGCCATCGCGCATGCCGGGGACCCGGTCCGGATGGCGGTCGCCATGAAGCATGCGGTGGTTGCGGGCCGGGCCGCTTTCCTCGCGGGGCGGATGGCGCGGGATTACCGGGCGGACCCGTCGAGCCCGGTCGCTGGCGTGATCGCGCGGGGCTGAACCCGGCCCGAGGCCAGCCCCTGCCAAGGGCAGCGGATCGGGACCGGACGATTCGCCTGGACCTGGGCGGATTTCCAGGAGCCATCCCGGAGCTTCATGAAGGGCTCGGGGCCGTTTCCGGCCAATTCCG
>JBIKSZ010000332.1:0-3413 GCA_044348345.1 Roseomonas sp.
ACGGCAGCCCGGGTGCGGCCGATTTCGGCGCCATCGCGGAGATCACGACGCCGGACGACCATACGGTTGTGATCCGGCTGTCGCGGCCCAACGCTTCGCTGCCCATGACGTTGACCAACCGCTTCGGCTGCGTCGTGCCGCGCGACACCTTCGCCCGCCCCGATGCGCGCGCGCGGTTGTCGCAGCAATCGGTCGGCACGGGCCCCTTCCGACTGGCCGAGTTCCGTCCGCAGAGCCACATCCGCATGGCCCGTTTTCCGCAGTACTGGGAGGAAGGGCAGCCCTATCTTGAAGGCATCCTGTTCAGCGTTCAGCCCAACGCCGCGAGCCTTCTGCAGGCGCTGCGGAACCGCCGCGCCGATGTCGCGCTTCTCCCGCGGCCTCAGGATGCCGAGCAGCTGCGCGATGTGCAGGGCCTCAACATCGGCACTGCGCCATCGCTGCGGCAGTGCACGCTGGACCTCGACGGCAACTTCGCCCAGCTCCGGGACGTCCGCGTCCGCCGCGCCATCGCGCTGGCCATCGACAAGGATGCGGTGATGCAGGCCTCGATCGGCGGCCATGGCACCGTGCTCGGCACAACTGTGGCTGGCATGCAGGACAGCTGGGGCGTGCCGCTGAACGAGCTTGCGACGCAGCGTCCCGACCTCGACCGCGCGCGCGCGCTCCTGGCCGAGGCCGGCCTTGCCGGCGGCTTCGCGCTCGACCTCGTCAGCATCATCGGCTTCGAGTGGATGGACCCTGCCGCCGTCACCATTGCGCAGCAACTGCAGCGCATCGGCATCCGGCTCAACATCCAGCGCGTCGAGCTCGGCGTGTGGCTGAACGCCTTCCGCACGCGGAACATGCGCTTCACCTTCAACGACTGGGGCACGCAGCCGGATCCGCACATCCTCTACTACCGGCACTTCCGCAGCCCGCCGCAGGGGGCCGACTTCCGCAATTGGGCGAATAGCGACGCCGACCGGCTGCTCGACCAGGGGATGGAGACCTCAGACCCGGCGGCCCGGCGGCGGATCTATGGCGAGCTCCAGAAGCTGATGAGCGACACGGTGCCGACCATCATGCTGTTCTCCCCCAACCTCGTCACCGTGACGCAGTCGCGGGTACGCAACTACGTCCAGCACCCGACGGGGTGGTGGTTCGGCCTGTCACGCGCCTGGATCGCGGCCTGACGCGATGCTCGGTGCATTCGCCAGCAGGCTCGGCGCGGCGGTGGCGACGGCGGTGCTCTCCACCGCCGCCGTCTTCCTGCTGATCCGTGCGGTGCCCGGCGACATGGTGGGCGAGATGCTCGGCCAGAGCGCCGGCGACCGGGCGGCAGAGGCGGCGTTGCGCGCCTTCTTCGGCCTCGATCGACCGCTCTGGGAGCAATACCTCGGCTGGGCGGGCGACGTGCTGCGCGGCGACCTGGGCGAATCCTGGCGGCAGGGTCTGCCGGTGGCCGGGATTGTGGGTGAGGCCTTCCTCGTCACGCTCCAGATCGGCCTTGTTACGCTGGCCGTCTCGCTGCTGGTCGGTGTACCGCTCGGCGTCGTCGCCGGCGTGCGCCAAGGGCGCTGGCCCGACCTGGTGGTGGAGGCGTTCTCCCTCGTCGCACTGTCCGCGCCGGTGTTCTGGACGGGCATGGTGCTGCTCATCGCCGCCGGCGCCTGGCTCGGCTGGTCGCCGCCGCTGATCTATGCGGGGCCGGGCGAGAATTTCGCTGACAACCTTGAGAGCATCGCGCTGCCGGTACTGGCGCTGGCCCTGCTGCAGGCTGCGGCCTATGCGCAGTTCGCGCGCCAGCAGACGGCGATGGTGATGCGGCAGGACTTCATCCGCGCCGCGATCGCGCGCGGCCTGCCGGCGCGCGTGGTCTATGGGCGGCACCTGCTGCGCAACGTGGCGATTCCGCTGGTGACCTTCGCGGGTGTGATCCTGGTGCAGATCCTGGGCGGCGTGGTGGTGGTGGAGACGCTGTTCGCGATCCCGGGCCTCGGCCGCACGCTGCTGGCCGCAATCCAGGCGCGCGACTATCCGGTGCTGCAGGGCGCGCTGCTCGTCGCGGTGCTGGTCGCGCTCCTGGTGAACCTGCTGGTGGACCTGCTTTACGCCACCATCGACCCGCGGGTGCGCGGCGCATGAACCGGCGCGCGCGGATCGAATACGGGCTCGGACTCGGCCTGACCGGCGCTCTGCTGCTGGTCGCACTCGCGCCCGGCCTCTTCGCCGGGGCGCCCGACACGGTGGACATCGCCCGGCGGCTCGCGCCGCCCTCCGCCACCAACTGGTTCGGCACGGACGAGACGGGGCGCGATGTCTATGCGCGCGTGGTGCATGGCGCGGGCACGACGCTCGGCATCGTCGGTGCGGCGGTGCTGCTCGCGGCGCTGATCGGCGGCGCGGCGGGCGCGGTGGCGGGCTTCTTCGGCAGGCTCGGCGACATGGCGCTGTCGCGCGGCGCAGATGCGCTGCTCGCCTTCCCACCGATCATCCTCGGCGTGGTGATCGCCGCGACGCTCGGACCGGGTGCACTGAACCTGATCCTGGCGCTCGGCGTCATCTATGCGCCGGTCTTCTTCCGGATCGCGCGTGCCGCCGCACTCGGTGAGGGCGCGCGCGCCTATGTGGAGGCTGCGCGCGCGCTGGGCCACGGGGAATGGGCGGTGCTCCTGCGCCATGTCGCGCCCAACGTGCTGCCGACGGTGCTGCTGCAATGCGTGATCGTCTTCCCGCTGGCGCTGCAGATCCAGGCCGCGCTGGGCTTCCTCGGCCTTGGCGTGCCGCCGCCGACGCCGGATTGGGGTGCCAGCCTGCAGGAGAGCCGGAACTACCTCACTACCGCGCCCTGGCTCGCGATCTTCCCCGGCCTCGCGCTGCTCGTCGCGTCCCTGGCCACGCTGCTGCTCGGCCGCGGGCTGCAGGGGCGCGGGTAGGCTTCGCCCTTCGCGGACCACGATGTCGGAGCGTCTCCATGATCTGCCACGCCGATGCCCTGCCGGATCTGCGGCGCGCCACGCTGCCGGGCGTCTCCCTCGCCTACCGCGACACAGGGGGAACCGGCGTGCCCCTGGTGCTGCTGCACGCCAACACGGGCACGAGCGCGAGTTGGGCAGCGCAGTTCGGTCCCTTCTCGGCTGCCGGCTATCGGGTGATCGCGTTCGACAGGCGCGGCTGGGGCGAGAGCCTCGCGGACCCCGCCGGTGGGACTCAACCCGGCAGCATCGCCGGCGATCTCGCCGCGCTGACTGAGCACCTTCGCCTGCCGCGGTTTCACCTCCTCGGCGTGGCCGGGGGAGGGTTCGCGGCTCTGGACTATGCGCCCTGGCGGCCAGAGACCCTGCGCAGCCTGGTGGTGGCGGCCAGCAGCGGCGCCTTCTCGGATCCCGGGATGGAACAGCTGGTCCGCAACATCTCCGTGCCAGGCTTCA
>JBIKSZ010000333.1:0-3411 GCA_044348345.1 Roseomonas sp.
CCAGCCCCGACAACCCCATCCCCAGCCAGATCGCCCTGAGCGCCACACCCCGCGCCCGGCGCGCGATCGCGATTGCCTCCGGCAGCCGATCCACCCGGTCCACCAGCAGCACCACATCCCCCGCCTCCGCCGCCGCCGCGGTGCCATGCGCGCCCATGGCAATCCCGACATCGGCCGCCGCCAGCGCCGGCGCATCGTTCACCCCATCGCCCACCATCGCCGTCGGCGCCGCCGCGGCCTCCGCCCGCACCGTCGCGATCTTGTCGGCCGGGGACTGGCCGGCCAGCACGGCATCGAGCCCGAGCGCCCGCCCCACCGGGGCCGCCGCCGCCGCGCGGTCCCCGCTCACCAGCACCAGCCGCCGCACCCCCAGCGCCCGCAGCCAACCCACCGTCCGCAGCGCCTCCGGCCGCAGCCCATCCGCCATGACGAAGGCCGCCACCGCCCGCCCGCCCTGCGCCAGCCAGGCGACGGAGGCCGCCTCCTCCCCCCGCCCGTCCCACACCGCGACACCCTCCGCCTGCAGAAACCCCTCGGCGCCGAGCAGTAGCGCCTCCCCCTCCACCGCCCCGGCGATGCCCCCGCCCGCCACCTCCACCACGCGGTCGGGCAGCGGTGGGGCGATGCCCCGCGCGGCGGCGGCCGCGACCAGCGCCGCCGAGACCGGATGCGTCGAGCCCTGCGCCAAACCCGCCGCCAGCCGCAACGCCGCCTCCTCGCTCAGTGGCGGCGCGGTCTCCACGGCAGCCAATTGCGGCTTGCCCGGCGTCAGCGTGCCGGTCTTGTCGAACAGCACGGTCTGCACCCGCGCCAGCCGCTCCAGCGCGCCCGCGCCCTTCACCACAATGCCCCGCCGCGCCGCGCGGCCGATGCCGGCGACCAGCGCGACCGGCGCGGCCAGGATCAGCGGGCAGGGTGTCGCCACCACCAGCACCGCCAGCGCCCGCAACGGATCGCCCGTGGCGGCATAGGCACCCCCGGCGACCACCGCGGTCGCGACGATCAAGCCAACCGCCCAGCGATCCGCCAACCGCGCCAGCGGCGCGCGGCTGGCCGCCGCCGCCTCCGCCAGCCGGACGATGGCGGCATAGGTGCTGGCCCCGGCCTCGTGCGTCGCGCGCATCCGGAAGGCGGGGCCGGCATTCACGGCGCCGCTGCGCAGCGCCGCGCCAGCCAGCGCCGCGACCGGCAGGGCTTCGCCGGTCAGCGCGCTTTCATCGAGGCTCGCGGCCTCCTCCGCCGTGCCGTCGGCGGGGATGGTCTCACCCGGGCGCACCAGCAGCCTGTCGCCCGCGCGGATCTCGGCCGCGGCAATCTCGGTGACGGTGCCGTCCTCGATCCGCGCGGCGCGGCGGGGGGTGCGGGCCACCAGCTCGGTCAGCGCCCGGCGGGCGCGGCCCTCGGCCCAGCCCTCCAGCGCTTCTCCGCCCGCGACCATCAGGCCGATGACGGCGGCGGCCGCCGCCTCCCCCAGCGCGACGGCGCCGAGGATGGCGGCGAGTGCGACCGCATCCACCCCGACCCGCCCCCCGAGCAGCGAGCGCAGCAGGCCGAGCGCAACATGGGCGGCCACCGGCAGGGCGGCGGCGGACCAGGCGAGTGCGGCGGCCTCGTGGCGGCCAGCCAGCGCCAGCCCCGCGCCGAGCGCGAGCCCCACCAACACCCAAGCCAGCAGCAGGAAACGGCGCATCACCCACCCTGACGCGCCCCGGGCCCCACCGGTTTGCCGTGGATCAAGCGCCCGAGGCCTTTTGCGCTGGTCATCCGGGGCCGGAAGCCCTAGAAGCCCCCGCAGGGTATGGCTCGTGACGAGTCATGTCCGCGCTGCGATGGCAGCGGGTACGAGATGTCCGCCGTGTCCGACCGGGACGATGGCGGCGTTTCCGGCCACATGGGGCTTCAGCCCTTGGGGTTCCCCCCCTGGGGTGGCGATCCGGGTTCCCCGGCGCTGCCTTCCCATGCCGCCCGAGACGCCGAGCATCCCCCGATATGGGGGCGGGACGGCCGGTCCCTCGATTCCCCGCTTCGTCGCATCCTTTGCCGCCTGCACGGGGCCCGTGCGGGTGGCGTCATGTCATGGCCGCGGCGCAAGGGCGCCGGGCCGAGAAGGACGACGCATGTTCGACAAGTACTTCCGTAAGGAAATTTCCTGGGGCGGCCAGCTCCTGGTCCTCGAGACCGGCAAGGTTGCGCGCCAGGCCGATGGCGCGGTGATGGCCCGCCTCGGCGACACCATCGTGCTCTGCACGGCGGTCGGCGCCCGCAGCGTGAAGCCCGGCCAGGACTTCTTCCCGCTGACCGTGAACTACCAGGAGAAGGCTTTCGCCGCGGGCAAGATCCCGGGCGGCTTCTTCAAGCGCGAAGGGCGGCCTTCGGAGAACGAGACCCTCGTCTCCCGCCTCATCGACCGCCCGATCCGCCCGCTGTTTCCGGATGGATTCCGCAACGAGGTGCAGGTGGTCGCGACCGTGCTGTCGCATGACCTTGAGAATGATCCCGACATCGTCGCGATGGTCGGCTGCTCGGCGGCGCTCACGCTCTCCGGCATTCCCTTCTTCGGCCCGATCGCCGGCGCGCGCGTGGGCTATGTCGATGGCGGCTACGTGCTGAACCCGACGTTGGCGCAGCGCAAGCAGAGCCAGCTCGACCTCGTCGTCGCCGGCACCGCCGAAGGCGTGCTGATGGTGGAATCCGAAGCGCAGGAGCTGTCGGAAGACGTCATGCTCGGCGCCGTCGAGTTCGGCCACAAGTCCTTCCAGGCCGTGATCCAGGGCATCATCGAGCTGGCCGAAGTGGCCGCGAAGGAGCCCTGGGCCGTCGCTGAGGAGAGCGAGGCGACCAAGACGCTCAAGGCCCGCATCAGCGCGCTCGGCCGCGGCCAGATGGCCGAGGCCTACAAGATCATCCCGAAGCTCGAGCGGCAGAACGCCGTCGGCGCGGTGAAGAAGGCGGTCGTCGCGCAGCTCGAGGCCGAGGGCCTGGATGCCGGCGCCGCGAAGGGCCTGCTGAAGGAGCTGGAGGCGGACGTTGTCCGCAACAACATCCTCGACACGGGTCTGCGCATCGACGGCCGCGACACCAAGACCGTGCGCCCGATCGTGGCGGAGGTCGGCATCCTGCCGCGCTCCCACGGCTCGGCGCTGTTCACGCGTGGTGAGACGCAGGCGCTCTGCGTCGCCACGCTCGGCACCGGCCAGGATGAGCAGATCATCGACGCGCTGGCGGGCGAGTACCGCGAGGCGTTCATGCTGCACTACAACTTCCCTCCCTACTCGGTGAACGAGACGGGCCGCATGGGCTCGCCCGGCCGGCGTGAGATCGGCCATGGCAAGCTCGCCTGGCGCGCCATCCGCCCGCTGCTGCCGGAGAAGGAGAAGTTCCCCTACACGATGCGCGTGGTCTCGGAGATCA
>JBIKSZ010000115.1:0-11275 GCA_044348345.1 Roseomonas sp.
GGCGACAGGGGGCATGGACGGGGCGGGTCGTTCGGGGCTACGCGCCCGCACCATGCCCGATGCCGCGCCATCCCGCACGCTCCGCAGTGCGGAGGACCTGCTCGCCGCCGGCCTGCTGCCCGCAGGCGCCGCGGAGGCGGCCGCGCGCGTGGCCGAGCGTTACTCCATTGCCGTCACACCTGCGGTCGCAGCCCTAATCGAACGGCCGGATGATGAGATCGGGTTGCAATACATCCCAGACGCAGCGGAGCTGATCACCGCCCCGCATGAGCTGGAGGACCCGACGGCGGATGCGCCCTTCACGCCGGTGAAGGGCGTGGTGCATCGCTATCCGGACCGGGCGCTGTTGAAGCCGCTGCTGGCCTGCCCGGTCTATTGCCGCTTCTGCTTCCGGCGAGAGGTGGTGGGCCCCGATGGCGGGCTGCTGAGCGAGGCGGAGCTGGAGGCGGCGATCGCCTGGCTCGCCGCGACGCCGGCGATCCGGGAGGTGATCCTGACCGGCGGCGACCCGCTGATGCTGAGCGCGCGGCGGCTGGCCTGGCTGGTGGAGCGGCTTTCGGCGATCCCGCATATCGAGCTGCTGCGGATCCACACCCGGGTGCCGGTGGCGGATCCGGGCCGGGTGACGCCCGCGCTGGTGGCGGCGCTGGACAGCACGAAGGCCTTTTACCTGTGCGTGCATGCGAACAGCGCGCGAGAATTCTCGGCCGAGGCGGGGGCGGCACTCGCCCGGCTGAACCGGGCCGGGGTGGTGCTGCTGGGGCAGAGCGTGCTGCTGCGCGGGGTGAATAACACGCCGGAGGCGCTGGAGGCTTTATTCCGCACGATGCTGCGGCACCGGGTGAAGCCCTATTACCTGCACCAGCTGGACCCGGCGCCGGGCACGGCCCGCTTCCGGGTGGAGGAGGCCGACGGGCTTCGGCTGGTCGAGGGGCTGCGCGGGCGGCTGAGCGGGCTGGCGCAGCCTGTGTATGTGCGCGAGACGCCGGACGGCGGCGGCAAGGTGCCGGTGCGGGTGGCGGGCTAAAACGCTGGTTTTGCTGCGTTTCGGTTGGCGCGGCGCGGTGCGCATTTTTGCGCGCGGCGGTTTCGGACAAATTCGTCGGGGCTGACCGGGGGGCTGGCGCGGCCGACCAGGGGGCATGCGCGCGCCAATCGGCGTTGCGCGGTTTCGGACAAATTGCCCTGGGGTGGCTTTGGGGCGGCACGGGGGTGCGCGGCTGCGCAGAATGACGCCGCGCGGTTTCGGACAAATTGGCCAGGGCCGGGCGTGGCGGCGAAAACCCGGTGGGGGCCGGGGTGGCTGAGGGGCGGATGGCGGCCGGCGCCTGGGGCCGGCTATTGTCAAAGAGCGCCAGGAACGTAGCAGGAACACGTGCCGGGACGGTAGGGAAATCCTGGCCCGGCGGCGGGGCGGTGCGGGCGTTTCGGTGTTGAGGGCGCGGGGGGCGATCCCATAGGGTCAGGGCAGATGACCAGTTGGAGGCAGCCCATGGGCGCGGCCAAGACGATCTCCGCCACCGAGTTCAAGGCGACCTGCCTCCAGGTGCTGGACCGGGTGCAGTCCGGCGAATTCTCCCGCGTTGAAGTGACGAAGCGCGGGCGCGTGGTGGCGGTGCTGAGCCCGCCGCCCGTCGCGATGGAGCTTGCGAAGGGGCTGCATGGCGCGCTGCGCGGGCGGGTGGCCATCCCGGAGGGCTTCGACCTGACGGCGCCGGTGCTGGATGAACCCACCGATGCGGAGCTTGGCGTGCTGCACCGATGAGCGGCGTGCTGCTGGACACCTGCGCCGCGACATGCCCCGTCGCCGCCAGCGCCTGCCGGGCCTGAGCGAGGCAAGACCCTAGGCCGCCGGTGCTGCACCGACAACTTTAGGCAGCGCCTGTGAAGCGCCGCCAAGCCTGTGGGAAGCGCGCTCGCTTGTCAGTAACCCGCGCCACAAGGGTGGACGTCACATCGAAACACAGGCGCGTAATGCAGCGGCAGGACGACAGAAACGCGTGAAGGGGCTGTCCCACGGCCTCATAATCCATCCGCACACTACCGCGAGCCCTGCTTTTAAGCATAAAATCCCGCTCACTCCGAGTAATAACGCGCGGATGCCATACGCCGTATCTATGTCTGTAATTAATCTCGTTGCGCATAAATGAAAGCCAATTTCCATTGTTTTTGCCTTGCGCCTTCAATATATTTGATATTTCAGTAATCTTTCCGACAATTTTTTCTCCGTCCGGATCGGCATCGCTCGCAACTTCAGATTCGACATCAGACAGAAAAGATAAGAAATACCTCCAGAATATCTCGTGAGTTCCGCCACTATCCTGGTTCTGCGACAATTCTACCTCAGCCAGACCGCCAGAACTGGATCTAATCCTAATTTTAAAACTCCCCGCCATAAGAATAGGAGACTGCGACAACGAATATGAGGCGATTATTTCATTAAGAAATTTGACATGATCGGCTTCAAGGCGCACTACACCTCGACCCGATGCCCGAATCAATGAGTGCGCCGCAAAGAACGCACTATAGTATGATTTGATTGCTATCCAACCGAACGAGGCTGAATCACCGGACTCCACCCCACATGACGCAAACGACTCGAGACTCGCAAGGGAAAATCTTTGAAAATCGTACGCCAGAAAGGGCGCGATTTCATCTATACCGAAATCGACTAGTCGAACTGAAACCGGTGTCGACCCATTATCAACACGATATCGACCCGCAGTTATCCAATCACGCAAGCCATCGCTTGCCGAGGCACTCTCAGCCAAAAATCTAAATGATCTACGAGAAAGTGCGGAGCTAAGTTCTTGCACGATTACAGCGTCATCTTTTCGCGCGTACGCTTCATAAAATAGTCCTGCAATTTTACCCAATTTGCACCTGGCGTCTCAAGGCGCGAGCTAGGCATATTTGCGAAGAGCGGCGTCAGTATCTCGCCAAAGTTGGCCGCAGTGTAGCGGCTGCTAAAGCGATCAGACACTCGCTGCGCCATAAGAGGGAATATCCCCAGCAATGCCCTAAAAACAACCGGCTTACCGATCACCGTATCCCCCACTTTTTGTGAAATAAGATTTACAACAGCCAGAAGATAAGCGTTCAAAATCTGATATATATCGTCAGGTGACTTACTCGGCAGAAGCTCCAACAGAGGCTTCACCGCGGCACGGAACGTCACGCGAGTGATTTTGTTTCGGGCACTCTCGAAAGGCGATGTAAGACCAGCCAGCGCACTCTTTTGTTCCGTATGGAATTTGTCGAAGATTTCACGAAGCGTACCATCAGCGGCATCCTCGATGTCCGCCAAGCGCTTGATATCTATAAGCAACTGAGCGGGCACAGGGCGCTGTTTAGTATTAATGTCAATGAACAGGCGCGATTCCTGTTGTCGGCTCAGTCCATTGTAAATTACAACGGGAACGCGTAATGGTGTCCTTGCTTTTAAAAATCCGAAAACGCGGTGCTGCCCGTCGAGTATCAAAAAAGCACCTTTTTCCTCACGAAATTCCAGGGTTTTCCCTCGACCCACAATCTTGAGTTCGGCCGCAGGCTGCGCAGAAAGTACGATTGAGCTAGGTATAGTGCCCCCTTGGTCGATGTACTGAGCAATCTCTTCCGCACGACGTTCGTCTAGCGCTCGCTGAAAACCTGTTATGGGGTTTTCCTTTCGGGTTGTGACCGTGCATGTTCTTGCGAGTACGTCGGACGGTACTGTAAGTGTATAGAAGTCGTTTTTGCCCTGCCGAACAAGGCTAACACTGAACCGATGATACCCATCCGAAGGTACGATTGCCGGCTTCTTGGCCACGCCTGTCTCCCACACGCCGCCCCCACATAATGATACGGAACGTCGGAGAAATGAATAGGCCTCGTTTCGAGATTCTAACGTGCGCTCGAGATAGGGTGCTGGCTTGAGAGGGCCGATTTTCGCTCCACCTTGCCCTCCCCCCTGCCCCCGTTGTATCCGCGCGCTCTCCCGCACACCGCGACACCGACACCAGGACACCCGCCCCCATGGCGAAGATGCAGGCCAACCAGATGCGTGCCGGCATGGTCATCGAGTTCGAAGGCCAGCGCTACACCGTCCTCAAGCAGAACATCATGATCCCCGGCAAGGGCGCCGCGGTGATCCAGGTCGAGATGCGCAACATCAAGTCCGGCGCCAAGAAGGACCAGCGCTGGCGCACCGCCGACACGGTCGAGCGCCTCTCCACCGAGGATAAGGAGTTCACCTACTCCTACGCCGATGGCGAGATGCTCGTCCTGATGGACCCGGACACCTTCGAACAGACCCAGGTGCCGAAGGAAATCCTCGGCGAACGGCTGGCCTTCCTGCAGGAAAACATGACGGTCAATGTCCGCCTCATCGAAGGCGAGCCCGTCTCCATGGACATCCCAGAGACCGTCGTCCTGGAAGTGGTCGAGGCCGATCCGGTGGTGAAGGGGCAGACCGCCTCCTCCTCCTACAAGCCGGCCGTGCTGTCGAACGGCGTGAAGACCATGGTGCCGCCGTTTATCACCGCGGGCGAGAAGATCGTGGTGAAGACGGAAGACGCTAGCTACTACGAGCGGGCGAAGGGCTGATTGGCCGTAGGGCGAGCGCGCCCCCTCCCCGACCAGCCTGCGCTTCGCCGGCTAAAGCCGGCGGCTCCGGCCTTGCGGCAGTGCCGCAAGCCCCCGCTGCGCGGGAGAGGGATCAAGCGGCGCGGTCCTAGTTCGCAAGGGCGCGCCGTACGACGCACCCTCACCCCGACCCTCTCCCGCCTGCGGGAGAGGGAGACAAAGGGGGGATAGTTGTGTTTCCGGGCCGGGGGGCGTCACCTCTCGGCCTTCGCTCTTTCAGGATGCCGATCTGATGGCCGTGTCGCCCCGAATCTCGCCCGCTATGAACGTGCTGCACCAGGCGGTCCAAAAGGCTGGGCGGCGCCTGCTGCGCGACTTCGGCGAAGTGGAGAACCTGCAGGTCACCGCCAAGGGGCCGGGCGACTTCGTCTCCCAGGCGGACCTCCGGGCGGAACAGACGCTGAAGGAAGAACTCTCGAAGGCACGGCCGGGCTGGGCGTTCCTCGGCGAAGAAGGCGGCCAGGCGGAAGGGGATTGGGAGTGGCGCTGGGTGGTGGACCCGCTCGATGGCACCACCAACTTCCTCCACGGCATCCCGCAATGGGCGATCAGCGTCGGCGTCGAAAAGCGCCTGGATGCGGAGCGGACGGAACTCGTCGGCGGCTGCGTCTACAACCCCGCCACCAATGAGCTGTTCTGGGCCGAGAAAGGCATGGGCGCCTTCCTGAACGACCGGCGGCTCCGCGTCTCCGGCCGGCGGGACATGGTGCAGGCGCTGTTCGCGACCGGCATCCCCTTCGCCAAGACCAGCCGGAAGGCGGAATTCTCCCTCACGCTGGCGAAGCTGATGCCGCAGGTCGCGGGCGTGCGCCGCTTCGGCTCGGCGGCGCTCGACCTCGCCTGGGTGGCGGCGGGGCGGTACGAGGGGTTCTGGGAACTCGGGCTGAACAAGTGGGATGTGGCGGCCGGCATCGTGCTGGTGCGGGAAGCGGGCGGGCTGATCACCGACCCCGACGGCGGCGAGGGCTTCTACGACAGCGGCCACATCGTCTGCGGCAACCCGACGCTCCAGCCGAAGCTGCGCGAAGTGGTGGCCGAGGGCATCGCCGCCGCCGCCACCGCCCGCGCCGCGGCACGCGAGTAGCCGCCCGCGCCGCGCCGATTGGCGCCCGGCGGCACGACCGGGTAGGTTAGGCGCGCATGAATCGTCGCCGGGTCCTTGCCGTGCTGCCGCTGCTCGCCCTGCCCGTCCCGGGCCGGGCGCAGACGCCGCCTGCGCTGCCGGCTGGTATGGCCGAACTGCCGCAGGGCGGTGTGCGCGTGGCCTTCCCGGCGGGAGCGGCGACACTGCCGGCTGGCGCCGCGCCGGCACTGGCCGAGCTCGGCCGGCGGCTCGCGGAACGGCCGGCGGGATTCGGGCGGATCACGGTCGAAGGCCAGGCGAGCGGACCGGCGGAAGATGCCTCCACCGCGCGGCGGCTGTCGCTGGCGCGCGCGCAAGCGGTGCGCGGCGCGCTGGTCGCGGGCGGGCTCGATCAGACACGGGTGGATGTGCGCGCGCTGGGCCGAACGGCGGCGGCGCTCGATGCGGCGGATGTGCTGCCGCCCGACGCACCGCGCAGCCCCGGCACCAACAGGGCCGGATAGAGGGACAGGCGCATGACAAGCCCCACGCTCTACCTCTGGCGGATGCTCGGCTTCGTGGTCGCGGTCGGCGTGCTGGCCGGGCTGCTATCGGCGGAGCTGCTCTCGGCCTTCGGCGCGAACCCGCTGCTGAACGGGGTGATCGCGGCGGTGCTGCTGCTCGGCATCGCGTGGAACATGCGCCAGGTGCTGGCGCTGACGCGCGAGGTCGAATGGATCGACGGCTTCCGCAACCCCGCCCCCGGCGTGCCAAGCCGCCCCGCGCCGCGGCTGCTGGCGCCGATGGCAAGCATGCTGGCGTCTCGCCGCGGGGAACGCTTCAGTCTTTCGGCGATGGCGATGCGGAGCGTGCTGGATGGCATCGCCGCGCGGCTCGATGAAAGCCGGGAGATTTCGCGCTACGCGACGGGGCTGCTGATCTTCCTCGGCCTGCTCGGCACCTTCTGGGGGCTGCTGCTGACGATCGGCAGCGTGAGTGCGGTGATCAGCGGCATGTCGCTCGGTGCGGGGGACATCAACGCGCTGTTCAACGAGCTGAAGGCGGGGCTGAGCGAGCCGCTGCGGGGCATGGCGATTGCCTTCTCGTCGTCCATGCTCGGGCTGGCGGGGGCGCTGGTGCTGGGCTTCCTCGATCTGCAGGCGGGGCAGGCGCAGAACCGCTTCTACACCGAGCTTGAGGATTGGCTGGCGGGCGCGACGCGGCTGCCTTCGGGCGCGCTCGGCGGCGACGGGGAAGGCTCGATGCCCGCCTATGTGCAGGCGCTGCTCGAGCAATCGGCCGAGAATATGGACGAGCTGCAGCGGACGCTGGCGCGCAACGAGGAAAGCCGCGCCCAGGGCACGGCGGCGCTGATGCAGCTGACGGAGCGCCTCGCGGTGCTGGCGGAACAGATGCGCGCCTCCCAAACGCTGATGAACCGCATGGCGGAAGCGCAGGCGCAGCTGCAGCCGACCCTCGCACGACTGGCCGAGAGCAGCGCCCATGGCGCGCTGGATGAGGCGAGCCGGGGGCATATCCGCAACCTTGAGCTCTACATGGCGCGGATCCTTGAGGAGATGACGCAGGGCCGCATGCAGTCCACCGCCGAGATCCGGAACGAGATCAAGGTGCTGGCCCGCACCATCGCCGCGATCGCCGAAGAGCCGCCGCGGTGACGACGCGCGGGGCAGAGGGCGTCGGCTAGTCATGGCGCTTGGGCGCAAGCGGCGCGACCGCGGCGGACTGGATGCGTGGCCAGGCTATGTGGACGCGCTGTCCACGCTGCTCATGGTCATCATCTTCGTGCTGCTGGTCTTCGTGCTGGCGCAGAGCTTCCTCTCGGTGCTGCTGTCGTCGCGCGATCAGGCGCTGGACCGGCTGAATCGACAGGTCTCCGAACTCGGTGAACTGCTGGCGCTGGAACGCGGCCAATCGCAGGAACTGCGCGCGGCGCTCGCCCGCGGCGCGGAAGAACTGCGCGCCACCGCCGCCGCGCGGGAGACGGCGCTGCGCAACCTCGCCCTGCTGCGGGAAGAACGCGACCGGCTGGCATCGGACCGCGACACGACACGTGCGGACCGCGACCGGCTCGGCGCGCGGGTGACCGACCTTGAAGCCGCCGCGCGGGGCAGCGCAGCGCGTGTGGCGGAGCTGGAAGCGCGGCTGGCGGAAGCGCTCAGCCGCGCCGAAGCCGCAGGCACGGAGGCTGCGCGCACCACGCGCACACTGACCGACACGCAGCGCCAGCTGGCGGCGGAGACGGCGGCGCTGCAGGCGCTCCGCCGCGACCTCGGGGCAGAGCGGGAGCAGCGCGCGGCGCGGGAGCGGGATCTGGCGGCAGCGCAGGCCCAGGGCCAGGCGCTGACCCGCGATGTCGCCGCCGCGCGGAGCGAAGCGCAGGCGCTGGCCGCCGAACTCGGCGCCGCGCGCCAGGCGCTCGCGGCCGCGCAGCGGGACATCGCGGCACTGCGGGAAGAAGCCGCGCGGCTCGACCGCACCGTGCAGGCCGACCGCGCGACGATCCTGATGCGGCTGTCGGAGATTGCGCAGCTGAACCAGCAGCTGCGCGCGCTGCAGGCGCTGCGCGAACAGCTGGAGCGCCAGGCCGCGGCCGCGCTGGCCCGCGCCGGGCAGGAAGAAGGCGCGCGGCGCGCGGCGGAAGCGCAAGCCGGCGACTTCGCGCGCCTGTCTGAGAGCGCCCGCGCCCAGGTCGCGCTGCTGACGCGGGAGATGGAGGCGCTGCGCGCCGAGATCGGCCGGCTGTCGGCGGCGCTCGACCTGGCCGAAGCGCAGGGCCGCGACCGGGATGCGCAGATCACGCTGCTCGGCCAGCGGCTGAATGCGGCACTCGCCGCGCGGGTCGAGGAGCTGCAATCCTACCGCTCGGAATTCTTCGGGCGGCTGCGCCGCGTGCTGGGCGACCGGCCAGAGGTCAGGATCGTCGGCGACCGCTTTGTCTTCCAGTCGGAGGTGCTGTTCCCCGTTGGCAGTGCGGAGCTTTCGGCCGGCGGCCAGCAGCAGCTGCGCGAATTGGCGCGCCTGCTGGCGGAGCTGACGCGCCAGATCCCGCCCGATATCAACTGGATGCTGCGGGTGGATGGGCATGCGGACCGCACGCCGCTCGGCGGCCGTGGGCGCTTCGCCAGCAACTGGGAGCTCTCGGCGGCGCGCGCGCTGGCGGTGGCGCAGCTGCTGATCGCCGAAGGCCTGCCCGCGAACCGTGTGGCCGCGACCGCCTTCGGCGACACGCAACCGCTCGACGACCGGGACGTGCCGGAGGCATATGCGCGCAACCGGCGGATCGAGCTCCGCCTGACCGATCGCTGAGAGGCTTCCGATGACGGCGTTGATCATTGCCGACCACGCGCTGCTGTCCCACCGCATGGCGGAACTGCGCGATGCTGCCACCCCCTCTCCGCGCTTCCGGCGCCTGCTGGCGGAGATCGGCGCGATGCTGACGCTCGAAGCCACGCGCACCCTGCCGACCACGACGAAGCGCATCACCACGCCGATGACCGAGATGGACCATCGCGTGCTGGCAGCACCCGAGCCCGTGCTGGTCGCGGTGCTGCGCGCCGGGCTCGGCCTGCTCGATGGCGCGATGCAGGTGCTGCCCGAGGCGCCGGTCGGCCATGTCGGGCTGGTGCGGGACGAGCATACGCTGAAGCCCACGCAATACCTGCTGCGCATGCCGCCCGAGGTGACGGTGCGGGGCGCGATCCTCTACGACCCGATGCTGGCCACGGGTGGGTCTGCCGTCGCGGCGGTGCAGCGGGTGAAGGAAGCGGGCGCGCCGCATCTGCGCTTCGTCTGCGCGCTGGCCGCGCCCGAAGGGGTGGCGAAGCTGCGCGCCGCGCATCCGGATGTGCCGATCATCACCGCGGCGCTGGATGAGCGCCTGAACGAGCGCGGCTTCATCGTGCCGGGGCTCGGCGATGCCGGGGATCGCTGCTTCGGGACTGAGGGCTGAAGCGTCGCTCGGGCGTCCAGTTCAGGAACGGCCGTCGACGTCGGCAACGGGCTCCGTCAACGCGGCTGTGTCACCGCAGGCTGAGGCGGGCCGGCAGGGAACATCCGAGGTTCGAAAAAGCGGAATACGCCGGCAGCGAGGAACACGGCTACTGCGAAACCAAGAAGCTGCAGGCTGGTGGGAAGTGCGCCCAGGCGGCCTTCCAGCCCCGCGAAGCGGCCATCAAGCCCGGCGAGCTTGATCTTTATATCCGATAGGTCGGACCTCACCGCTTTGAGATCTGTCTTGATCTCTTGCATGTCCTGTTCGAGCCGGGCGACACGCGCTTCCATTCCAGGATCATGGGGACCCCCGCCGCCATAATCAATGGACGCAACGGTGCTACGCTCACTCGACCGGAGACGCTCTCGCTCACGCTGGAGGTCTACGACAGAGTCGGCGTTCCGCGGGTCGCTCATTTGTCTGACGCTGACATTGCGATGCCAACGCCCTTCGCTCTCTCGTAAGCCGAGTCAAGATGTCGGCGAGCGCGGTTAACGTGCGTTACGTCCTCATCGTCGAACCGCGACACTATCAGTGGCCAGAGATACTCCACAACGAGATTCATTTCCATGAGCGAGAGAGAAAGGTCGCTCACAGCAAGCCTTAACTTAAGCCGCTCTGAATCGAGCGCCTGGGATTCAGGCGAGCTGGCTTCAGTTTCGTTCTGCATCACAGCGTCGTTTCATTTTTTCTTCGATACGAAAATGCCGCGCATGAGGCAGTCTGGTCAACGTCAAAGTGAACGCTCGGCAGCCACGGCGCGGAGTGGCGCGAGGGGGGGGCGGTCAGTTCAGAGGATCTTCGCCTCAAAGGGCGTCTTCAGGTCGGGCGCCTCGAACTCGACCACCCAGAGGTCGGGATCACGCTTCACCTGGCGTTCGACATAAGCGTCGGCCGTTGCGTCATCCACTGGGGCCTCGCCGGTGGCGCGCAGCCAGGCGGGGCGGCCTTCGGCGTCGCGGACCTGGGAGAGCACCAGCAGCCCCTGGCGCCCGCGCAGGAGGCACAGGATGCCACCAGAATCCGGGTCGCCCTTGCGGATCACCGCGGCCGGGCGGCCGGCGATGTCGGACAGTCGGGTCGCCATGCTCACCCAGATGCCGGCCTTGACGCGGGGTTCCATCCGCCGAACTTCGGGCCGCCGGAAGACCGGCGCAAGCCCTGACGGATCCGCCTCTTCAGCCCCCTTGCGCCCGGCCCCACGCCGCGCCATTCAGCCGCCGCGAGAGGGACCCTGCCCATGTCCAAGCCGACCGAGCTCACCGATGGCCAGCGCGCCTATGAGGCCCGCCGCGCCGCCAAGGCCGGCATGACGCTGGAGAAGTGGCTGGCGGACAAGGAAAAGCGCGCCAAGGTCGAAGCCGCCGAGGCCGCGAAGGAAGCCGAAGCCGCCGCCAAGGCCGCGCAGCCCGAGAAGAAGGGCTGGTTCGGGCGGCTATTGGACAAAGCGCATCAGCCGCTCAAGTAGCGCACGCTTGCCCCTCCCCCGCTGTGCGGGGGAGGCTGGGTGGGGGTGCGAAGGTCAGGGTGCGCTTGATCCTCGCACCCCCACCCCGACCCTCCCCCGCACAGCGGGG
>JBIKSZ010000116.1:0-11259 GCA_044348345.1 Roseomonas sp.
TGCCGCGCCAGGTTCTGGTGGCGCCCACCGGTGCCGCGCTGCAGCCGGATGTGGCGAATTGGGCCTGGCACGAATACGGCATGCGCGTCGGCTTCTGGCGTTTTCGCGCGTTGTTCGAGCGGCTCGGCATCCGCCCGACACTCTCGGTCAACGGCTCCGTCTGCACTGCCTATCCACGCGTCGCCACCGCTGCGCGCGATGCGGGCTGGGAGTTCATGGGCCATGGCCTGGTGCAGGTCCCGACCCACAAGGTCGCCGACCAGCGCGCCATGATCCGCGAAACCGTGGACACGATCCGCGCCTTCACCGGCGAGCCTGTCGCCGGCTGGCTTGGCCCCGGCCTGACCGAGACGTTGGAAACGCCGGACCTGCTGGCTGAGGCCGGCATCAGCTACATCGCCGATTTCGTGGTGGACGATCTGCCCGCACGGCTCGCCACCACGCATGGCGAGGTGCTGACCATGCCCTATTCGGTCGAGCTGAACGACATCCCCGTCGAGATGATCCAGCACCATGCGGGCGGCGAATTGGCGCGCCGCGCGAAGCTGACGGCGGACCGCCTGATCGCGGAAGCGACATCAGACGGCCCCCTCGGCGGCCCGAAGGTGATGTGCGTGGCGATCCACCCCTATATCAGCGGCGTGCCGCACCGGATCGCTGCGCTGGAAGCGCTGTTCGACGGCCTCGCCGCGCGGCCCGAGGTGGCCTTCATGCAAGGCCGTGAGATCGCCGAGTGGTACCTGGCTTCAGGCGATCCGACCTAGGCTGCGTGCGGCAATCGCCACGCAGCGCGCGAACACCTCCAGGCTGTCGAAGGGCAGGTCCACGCCGCCCTCCGGCAGCAGCACCGGATGCCCGCCGGTCTCGACCGCGCCCGGGATCATCAGATTGTCCGGCAGGCCAAAGCCGCCGACCGTGAGCCCCGGGATCGGGTCCGGCACGCGCACGAGAAGCGCGGCGCTGCGCGCGGCGAAGGGCGTTGCGCTGTTCGAATAGGCGAAGATCGGCCGCCCGCGGCCGAGAAACCAGCCCAGTTCCACCAGCGTCCCGGCATCCGCACTCGCCCCGCGGAAGGGCGTGAGGTTGGCGATGACGAGGTCCGCACGCTCCATCATCGCCACATCCTTGGCGAAGATGGTGCGCCAGGCGGTCTCCTGGTCCATAGCCGCCAGGCTCGCGACATCCTCATTCAGCGGCGGCAGCGCGGTGATGCCATGCGCTGCGCAGATCGCGCTCTTGCGCGCAGCCTGGGCGGGCGCGTCGGGCAGGAAGACATCTGGCCCGGCGAGATAGGCAAGCGGCATCGGTTCAGGCCCAGCCCGATCGCGGCATCGGCTCCATCGCCGCGAAATCCGGCTCCGCCGTCGCGCCAAGCCCTGGCGTGTCGAGCGAGCCGATCTCCAGCACGCCGTCGCGAATCGCGAGCCGCGGGCCAAGGGATGTGTCGGCGTAGAGATCGGGATGCGCCTCCATGAAGCGCACGGCTTCGGCCTTCGGCCGGCCGGCGAAGCCATCCACGAAATGGTGCCCGTTGCGCTCCACATGCGGCAGGCCCATCAGCGCCACCAGCGCGAGGTCCTGCTGCACGCACACACCTGCCAGCGTCGTCAAATCCTCCGCCGACATGAAGAAACGCTCGCGCCCTTCCGCCGCATTCCAGGCGCGGCAGCGTGCCAGGTTGATCAAGCTGCGCCACACCCCCTTGCACGCCTTGGAGGAGACGCCGGCGTAGCCCAAGCCACGCGCCGTGACGAAGGCATCGAGCGGCCCGTCGCTCTCATCCACGATCACCGGCCGCGCGGCGGCCAGCACGCCCATCCCGGTCTCCAGCGCGCGCGCGCGCTTCACCGGCTGCTCGATGAAAAGGACCGAAGCCCGCAGCTTTGCCAGACGCGGCTCCGCCTCCATCGCGCGCCAGAGCGCGAGCGCGCCCTCGGCGTCCTCATACTGCTCATTGCCGTCGAGGCTGGCGTGATAGCCGCCATGCAGCCTGTCGAGCACGCTGGCGATGCGGCAGAGCCGCTCGACATCCGCCGCGACATTGCCGCCGACCTTCAGCTTCCAGTAGCGGTGGCGATAGCTCGCCGCGACCTCCTCCAGCGTCTCCGGCAAGCCGTCGGCGACGCGCTCAGGCTGATCCGCGGCGGTGATCGGGTCCACCAGGCCGACGGTGTGGCGCGCATGGATGCGCCGAAGCGGATCGAGCCCCGCCAGCATCGTGCCGAAATCGAACCCGGGAAGGTCGGGCACCACGCCATGCGCCGCCATGCCGCCGATATTGCCGCGCATCCCCGCCCAGAAGGACACGCCCTTCGCCTTCAGCACCGCATCCAGCATGGCGCGGTCGAGCAGCGCGCGGCCATAGCTCGCGACCAGCGGGTTCAGCCGCTCCCGCGCCGCCGCCGCGGTCACGGCGGTGTAGGTGTCGGCGAAATGGCCGAAGGCGGTGTTGGCGCCCGCCGCGCGTGTTGCGTCCTCGGCCAGTTCCAGCGCGCGGCGCAGTTGCTGTTCGTTCTGCGCGTCCGACAGCGTCGGGTCCTTGTCGAACCATTTGGCCGCCAGCGTCTCCGCCGCGACGCCCCAATGTTCAGTCCCGTCCTCCAGCCGGATGCGCGCGCGCACCACCGCCTGGCGGCCATGCGTCACGGTGATGACGCCGAAGCGGAAGGGCATGCGCAGCCGGAAGGGCCATTCCAGGCGCTCGGTCTCGACCAGGCTGAAGCGCAGGGCAGTCATCACAAGCTCTCCATCACACCCTGCAGATAGCCGATCGCGCGCGCCGCGGCCGTCGGGCCATCCGGATGGTAGTCGAAAGGCTCGACCGCGCAGAAGCCGCCATAGCCCGTCTCGCGCAGCGCGCGCAGCACCGGCGCGAAGCGGTCCCCACCCTGCCCCGGCCCGCGGCGGTTGCGATCGTTCAGATGCACATGCGCAATCGCACCCGTTGGCACGAAGCGGCGCAACAGCGCCTCCGCCGGCTCGGCCTCGCCATTCCCCGCCGCGCTGACATCGAGCATCGTCTTCAGCCCCGGAGATCCGATGCGTGCCACGATCTCCACGGCTTCGGCGACCGTTGTCGCCCAATTGGTCTGCCCCGCATCCAGCGGCTCCAGGCAATAGGTCAGGCCCTGCGCCGCGGCCCAGGCGCCGGCCTGCGCCATCGCCTCCGCCGCGCGGTCCGCATCGCCTTCCGCCACCACCACGCGCTGCTTCGGCGAGCCATGCACCAGCAGCGTCGCCCCGAGATCGGCCGCCAACCCGATCAGGCGTTCCATCACATCCAGCGTGCGCGCGCGCAGCGCCGGATCGGCGCTGGTGATCGAAAGCCCCGCGGGCGCGACCAGCAACCAATGCAGGGAGGTGATCGGCGCGCCCTCACCTTCCGCGATGCGGCGCAACTCCGTCCGACGCGCGGCCGGCAGCAGATGCGGCGCCTCCGCATCGAGCGTGAAGGGCGCGACCTCAAGCCCCGCATAGCCAAGCCGCGCGGCCAGCCGCGCCTGGGCCGCGAAATCAAGACCCGCGACCACCTCGTTGCAGAGTGCGATGCGCAATGGCTCCCCCCGGCGCCGGCGACACTCTCTTCATGCCGCCGACGCCGCAGGGCGTCCAGCACCAAAACGAGGGAGCTACCCTCGCCCGCCTAGCGCAGGCCCGCGCCCTGCTGCTGCCCGCCGCGGCCGCGCGCGATGCTCGATAGCGCACGCCCGATGCTCTGCCGCTCACCCGCCTCCCGCGCCAGATCACCCAGCGAGACGATGCCGACCAGCCGCTTGTCGCGGTTCAGCACCGGCATGCGGCGCACATGGCGCCCGCGCATATTCTCCGCGACGGAAGCAAGGTCATCATCCTCGAAGACATAGGCGGTTCCCTGCGTCATCACCTCCCGCACCTTGGTCCGCGCAGGATCCTTGCCTTCGCCGAGCACGCGCACGGCCAAGTCACGGTCGGTGACCATGCCGATCAGCCGGTCGTTCTCGCCCACCGGGATGGCGCCGGCATCCGCCTCGCCCATCAGGCGCGCGGCCTGCTGCACCGTCTCCTCCGGGTTCACCACCCGGACGTCGCGCGTCATCACCTCGCCCACGCAGGGCCCGCCCTGATGCTTGTGGCCGCGTTCGCCGTTGTGCTGGTGCATGCCCTCCTCCAGCGGGCGCAGCGCCTCGTCGGCGGTGCGGCGGGTGGCGCGCAGTATGGTGGCCCCGCCCTCGACCAGCGTCTCCAGATATTCGCGGATGAAGGCGCCCTGCAATTCCACCACGGCACTCGTGTAGCTGCGGCGGAACATCTCCTGCGTGATGCGGAGGTTGGTGCGCATCACGCCATTCATCAGTTGCCCCATGGCGTCCTGCATGTCCTGCAGGCCGCCACCAGCGCTGCGCGGCACCATCATCAGGCGGCTGAGATCCTGCGCCATGCGGCGCAGCGCTTCCGCCGTGCGGTCCGCGGTCGCCTCCATCTCCTGCGCTGCGTCCTCGGCGAAGCGCCGGCCGCCTTCCGAGGCCTCGTGCGCGCTGCGCCGCGCAACCTCGGCGGCCGCATCGCCGCCGCGGCGCATCGTCCCGATGCCGCCCTCGACCCCCTCGCGCATCATCGCCGCAGCAGCCTGACCACCGCGCTGGCCCGACTCAGCGGCTACGTCCGCGCCCTGCCGCATCTGCTGCGCGCCCGAACGCGCGGCCTCCTGCGCGCCGCGTCCGCCGCGTTCCCGCCCGGCCTCGCTGCTGCCGGACGCCTCCTGTTGCCTGGTCTCTGCCATGCTGCCGCTCCTCGATGTTCGTGCCGGGATGCCAATTGGCCGCCGGGATGGCGGCCGGCTCCGCACCGGGTCGCAGGCCGCAACGCGGCCTCACGCAGCCCGGCACGGACGGAGGCTCAACGGGCCGCGACAGACGGGGTTGCGAGGCGGCAGCGCAGATGCGCCGCCACCATGTCACGCATGGCGGAGCGAGAACCGGTGCGGTTCCAGGTTGGCCGCGGCGTCACGCCGCCTCGGCGGGGGCCTCCCGCCCACGGATGAAGTCGGCCGCCTTTTCCGCGATCATCATCGTCGTCGCATAGGTATTGGCGGAGGGCATGGACGGCATGATGGACGCATCCACAATGCGGAGCGCCTCCATCCCATGCACCAGCAGCCGGTCGGAGACGACGGCGGTGGGATCGGTCGCCGGCCCCATCCGCGCCGTGCCGATCAGGTGATAGGTGGTGCTGCCATTCTTCTTGGCGAAGTCGAGCAGCTCATCATCCGTCACGGCCTGCGGGCCGGGCAGCGTTTCGGACTCCAGAAAGCGCGACAGCTCCGGCGTGTTCAGCATCCGGCGGATCAGCCGCATGCCGCCAAGATGCACGCGGATATCCATCGGATCGGAGAGGTAGTTCGGATTGAGCTCGGGGTCGTCGAAGACATCGGCGCTGCGCGCGCGCACCCAGCCATGGCTTTCCGGCCGGTGCTGCCAGGCGCCAGCGGTGACGCCCGGATAGTCGTCCAGGATATAGACCTTCCCCGCCGCATAGGAGCCGGGGGTGAAAACGCATTGCAGATCCGGCTGGTCGAGCCCCTCGAAGCTCTTCCAGAACACATGCACATGCGACGGCGCGGTGGCGAGGATGTTCGGCTTGCGCAGCGCCCAGCGCGCCAGCTGCACCCCGAGCTTCACGCCGCGCGAGAGCTCGTTCAACGTCTCGACGCCAGGCCGCGCCCGCATCACGAAGCGGGATGCGTAGTGGTCACGGAAATTCGCGCCCACGCCCCGCATCTCGTGCAGCACCGGCACGCCGAGCCGCCCGAGCAAATCGGCCGGCCCGACGCCCGAGACCTGCAGCAGCCGCGCCGTGTTCACCGTGCCGGAACAGAGGATCACCTCACGCCGCGCGCGCACTTCCTTCGCGGGGCCGTTGCGCTCCGCCAAATAGCGTATGCCGACCGCGCGCTTGCCTTCGAACAGGATGCGACTGGCGCGGGCATTGGTGCGCACCTCCAGATTCTTCCGGCTCATCGCCGGATGCAGGAAGGCGCGCGCGGCCGAGACGCGGCGACCATTTCGGATGGTTCGCTGGAAGTATCCCACCCCCGCCTGATCGCCCGAATTGTAGTCGCGCGCGCGGGGAATCCCGAGGCCAAGGCAGCCCTGGATGAAGGCCTCCGAGACGGGATGGAACCAGTCCATGTCCGTCACCGGCACCGCGCCGTCATTCTGACCGCGCGTGTCATCCGCCAGCCCGATGCGGTTCTCGCTGCGTCGGTAATAGGGCAGGCAATCGGCATAGCCCCAGCCGCGATTGCCGCGCTGCGCCCAGCTGTCGAGGTCGCCGGGCTGGCCGCGATTATAGATCATGCCGTTCACCGAAGAGCCGCCACCCAGCGTGCGCCCCTGGATCGTCGGGATCCGCCGCCCGCCCGTCATCGCGGTGGGTTCCGTGCTGAACTGCCAGGTGACGGAGGGGTCCACCATCGTCTTGATGAAGCCCGCGGGGATGTGGATCCACGGGTTGCGATCGGGCGGCCCGGCTTCCAGCACGCAGACGGTGACGGCGGGATCGGCGCTCAGCCGGTTCGCCAGCACGGACCCGGCGGCGCCGGAGCCAACGATCACATAGTCGAATGTCTCGCTCATCAGCCGTTCTTCCAGGCCACCAGGTCGAGCTCCACCAGCGCGCCGCGCGCCAGCCCCGTCACGCCGACGGTCGTGCGCGCCGGCAGCCGGTCGGGCGGGAAATAGGCGGCGTAGGTACGGTTCATCGCCTCATAGTCGCGGTCGAACTGCGTGAGGTAGATGCGCGCCTGCACGACATCGGACAGCGCATAGCCCGCGCCCGCCAGCACGCGCTCCAGGTTGGCCATCACCTGCTGCGTCTGCGCTTCCACGCCTTCGGCCAGGGGCCGCGTATTGTCCGCGGGATCGGTCGGCATCTGGCCGGTCACCAGCAGCCAGGGCCCGACACGCACCGCATGGCTGAAGGGCGCGACGCGGTCCGGCCCGTCCGGCAGCGTCAGGAAGACAGGCGCATCCATCATCCATGTCCCATCACAGGTTGCGCCGCGCCGCGCGCAGCGTCGGCAGGCCGATGCCGGTTGCCTCGAAGCCGCCATCGGCGGCGATCACCTGGCCGGTGATGTAACTCGCGCGGTCCGAGCAGAGGAAGACGATCGTCTCCGCCAACTCGCTCTCCAGCCCGTAGCGCCCGAGCGGGATGGCATCGTGATAGTCCTGGCGGATCTCCGGTGTGTGCACTGCCTTGGCCATCGCCGTCTCGACCGGCCCCGGGGCCACCGCGTTCACGCGAATGCCGAGGGCGGCGAGTTCCACCGCCTGCTGCTTTGTTAGATGCGCCAGCGCCGCCTTGCTGGTGCCGTAGGCGACCCGCAGCGTCGAGGCGCGCAGGCCAGAGATGGAGGTGATGTTCACCACCGCCCCGCCGCCGGTCTCCGCCATCAGAGGTGCTGCGGCATTGGTCGCGACGAAGGGCCCGGTGAGGTTCACCGCCATCACACGCGCCCAATCCTCGGGCGTCGTCTCCAGGATCGGGCGGAACACCGCGGTACCGGCATTGTTGACCAGCGCGTCGAGCCGCCCGAATCGCGCCGCAGTCTGGCGCACCGCGTCCTGCAAGGCGGGTGTGTCGGCGACATCGCAGACCAGCGCCAGCGTGGCCTCGGGCGCGGCGAGTTCCGTCATCGCGGCATCGAGCAGCGCGGCCTCGATATCCAGCAGCGCGACGCGCCAGCCCTCCGCGCGGAAGCGGCGTGCCGTGGCCAGCCCGATGCCGCGCCCCGCCCCCGTCACCAGCGCAACCCGGCTCATGCGGGCGCGTGTCCCAAGCTTCGCGCGATCGCCCCCGGCATCGCCCTGCTCCTCCCTTGCCCCCGACGGAGCACGGCATGGTTCCACGCGCCAGCGCCGCTGCCCAGGGTCCCTGGCGAGGTTGCGCCATCGCAAGGCGCGGCCTGCCCGAATCGGGTTCCTTGCCACGGCCTTGGGGACTGGGCCGCGCGCCGGGCGCTGTGCCGAAGCCTCGGGCCAAGGGAAGAGCGCATCGTGACCATCACCACCATCACTGCCCATATCGAGCCAGGCGCCGGGCTCGGCCCCTCGCTCACTGCCCCCCTCGCCCTGGCCGAGGCCTTCGCGGCCCATCTCACCGCCCTGGTCTTTGCCGCCGACACTGCTCAGGACGCCCAGCCGGAGGCGGAGGAGGCCGCGGTGGCGCATCTGCGGGAGGCCGCCACGCGCCGCGGCATCGCCTGCGAACTGCGCGACCGCGGCAGCTACGCCCATGGCATCGGCGAAGTGCTGGCCGACCATATGCGCGTCAGTGACCTTGGCATCCTCACGCTGCGTGGCGCGCCGGGCCCGGCGGCACGGATGCTGCTGTCCGGCTCGATCTTCGGCACCGGACGGCCGCTGCTGCTCTCACCAGCTGCTGCGCCGCTGGCCGCCCCGCCACGACGCGTGCTGGTCGCCTGGGACGCGACGCCGGCCGCGGTGCGCGCGGTGCATGGCGCGCTGCCCCTGATCCTCCGCGCGGAGGAAACGCTGGTGGCCACCGTCACGGGCGACAAGGAGGTGCGCCCGGGCCAGTCGGGCATCGCGCTCACGCGGCTGCTGGCGCGGCACGGCGCCACCGCGCGGTTCCTCACCCTGCCGCAAGGCGCGGGCGTGCTGCCAGCCCTCGCCGCCGCCGCCATGGAGCACGGCGCGGAGATGCTGGCGATGGGCGCTGTCCGGCATGCGCCACTGCACAGCATGCTGTTCGGCAGCGCCACGCGCGACCTGCTGGATCGCGGGCCACCGCTGCCGCTGCTGCTGGCGGCCTGAGACCATCGCCAGCGATCGTGGCGGGCAGCGCTCTCGCGCAGGCGTGATGCGGCTGCTCAGGCCCGCCGCGCCCACTCTCTTCCTCGCTTTGGGCAGGGAGGAAACGATGGCGGCGACTGGCCTCGAAGTCTGGGACAGGACGATCCAGCTGACGAACATCTGGCTGGACGAGATCATGGAAGAGACCGGCGAGGACCGGCAGGCCGCCTGGCATGCGCTCAGCGCAGTGCTCCGCGCGCTGCGCGACCGGCTGCCGGTGGAAGTGGCGGTGCACCTCGCTGCCCAACTGCCGCTGCTGGTGCGCGGCACCTTTGCCGAGCAATGGCATATCGGCGGTGCGCCGGCGCCAGTGCGGGGGATGGAGGATTTCCTCGACCTCGTCGGTGCGCATCTCGGCCGTGGCCGGGCCATCGGCCCGGATGCGGCCACCGTCGCCGTCTTCCGCAGCCTCGCCCGGCACATCGACCAAGGCCAGGTGGACAAGGTGCTGGCCGTGCTGCCCGGCCCGATCCGCGACGCGCTGCGCGAGGCCGCAGCATGAGCGGCGCGGCAACGACCCCGATCCGCGACATACTGGTGCATCTGGACGCAACGGCGCCGGCGCGCGCACGGCTCGACTTCGCCGCAGCCCTTGCCGCAAGGCACGGCGCGCGGCTGACAGGGCTGATGGTGCAGGAGATCGCCCTGCCGCCGATCGCTACCCCCGATGGCGGCGGCGCCGCGCTGGTGCCGCTGCTGGAGGCGATGCGACGCGACGCGGCCGCGGAGGTCGCCGCGCTCCGCCCGCATTTCGAAGCCGCGCTGCAGCGCTTCCTCATCGCGGGCGCGTGGCACGCGCCAGAAGGCATCGCCGCCGAGCAGGTGGCGCATCGCGGCCGGCTGGCCGATCTGCTGGTGCTCGGCCAGGACCAGCCGGGGGGCGCGACGCCGACCGCCGCTTTCGTGATCGAATCAGCGCTGTTCGGCGCGGGCCGTCCGGTGCTGTTGGTGCCGCATGCCGGGCGCTTCGACCCGCCATCCCGCCATGCGCTGATCGGCTGGAACGGCAGCCGCGAGGCGGCGCGCGCCGTACACGACGCGCTGCCGCTGTTGGCCGCCATCGGGCGCGCGACGGTGCTCGCCGTGGACGCCCAGGCGCCCGGCAGCGAGGCGCCGGACGAGACCATCGCCGCGCATCTGGCGCGCCACGGCATCCGCGTGACGGTGGAGAACGCCGCAAGCGGCGATGTGGATGCCGCTACGCTGCTGTTGAATCGCGCCGCGGAACTCTCCGCCGACCTGCTGGTGATCGGCGGCTATGGGCATTCGCGGCTGCGCGAATGGGTGCTCGGCGGCGTCACCCGCACGATCCTGCGTGAGATGACGCTGCCGGTCCTGATGTCGCATTGACGGGGGGAAGATCACTCCCCCGCGCGATTGCCCCCGCCCAGCGCCTCGCCTGCGAGCTTTTCGCAGAACTGCGCCATGGCGGTGTGGTCCTGGCCCGGCCCGAGCACCTTGGCCGCAGACGCCCACATCTCCCGGCAGAGCGCCGAGAAGGGCGCGGGTGTGGCCGTGTCATGCGCGACCTCAAGCGCGATGCCGAGGTCCTTCGCCATCAGGTCCAGCCCAAAGCCCGCATCGAAGCGGCGCGACAGCACGAATTGCCGGAATTTCTTCTGCGAGCTGTTGTTCATGCCCGTCGAGGCGTTCAGCACATCCACCATCTGCGCCGGATCCAGCCCGAAGCGCTGGCCGATCAGCAGCGCCTCCACGCCTGCGAGGAAGCCCGCCGCGCTGACCAGATTGTTCAGCGCCTTCATCGCCTGCCCCGCACCGACCGCACCGACATGCGTCAGCGTCGTGCCCATCGCGCGCAAGGCGGGATCGGCGCGCGTGATATCGGCGGCATCGCCGCCCAGCATGATCGCCAGTTCCCCGGTGCGCGCGCGTGCGACACCGCCCGAGACAGGGGCGTCGATCATCGCGACCCCGCGCCGCGCCAGCGCGGCCGCGAAGCCTTGCGTCGCGCCCGGCACGCCGGACGTCATCTCGATCAGCAGTGCGCCAGGGGCCAGCGCCTCGCCCATCGCCGCGATCGACTCGCCCACCTGGGGCGAGGCCGGCAGGATGGTGATGACCGCATCCGCCCCGCGCGCGGCGCCGGCCGCATCCTCCGCGGCGCGCGCGCCGGTCTCGGCCGCGAAGCGCGCGGCGCGGCCGGGGGCAGCGTCGCAAACCGTCACCTCGAAGCCGGCACCGACAAGCCGCGCGGCCATCGGCCAGCCCATATTGCCGATGCCGATGAAGCCGATGCGACGGATCGCGCCGCCCTGAACGCTGCTCATCGCCGCCTCACCGCACGCTGGAGAAGGCGGTGGGCTGCAGGATCTGGTTGCTGAAGGAGGCGACGATCGGCCCGTCGCGCTCGGTCTCCGCGCGGGCGGCCAGCCATTCGGGGTCG
>JBIKSZ010000334.1:0-3388 GCA_044348345.1 Roseomonas sp.
GCACAATCCTTGACGCCATAGATATCGTCGTAGGCCGCTGCCGTGCCTAATCGCGCCACCGGATCACGTCAGGCAGATACACCCCAGCCGCCCGCACCAGCACCGCCAACTGCGGCTCAGCCCTGATCAGCAAGTCCATCTGATCCGGCCGAATAGGCCGGGGCCGTACCCGCCAAGGTGGCAGCATTGTCGAGTGCCAGCACAGGCGGCGTGACCGTGGCAGCCAAGCCTGCATCGACGGCACCACCCGCAGCCGCCGCGCCGATCCATGGCTTGCCAAGGCCGCGGCGAAGGGCAATTCAGCCGCGGACAAACCGGGAGCGTGGCATGAGCGGGACGGTGGCGCCGAACGCGGTGGCGGCGGTGAGCGAAGCGCGGCAATGGGACCGGCTGATGCAGATGGCGAAGCTTGGCGCCATCCCGGGCGATGGCGTGAACCGTGGCTGCCTGACCGAGCTCGACCGCCAGGCGCGGCGGCTGCTGATCTCCTGGGCGGAAGGGCTCGGGCTTGCGGTCAGCATCGATGTGCTCGGCAACCTGTTCCTCCGCCAGGAGGGGACAGAGCCCGGCCTCGCCCCGGTGCTGACCGGCAGCCATATGGACAGCCAGCCGAATGGCGGGCGCTTCGATGGCATCTGGGGCGTGATCGCCGGGCTCGAAGCGGTGCAGGCGCTGAAGGAAGCCGGCGTCGCCACGAAGCGCCCGATCGAGGTCGTGGCCTGGACCAATGAGGAAGGCAGCCGCTTCGCGCCGGGCTGCATGGGCTCCATGGCCTATGCGGGCTACCGCCCGCCCGAGACCTGGGACGCGGTCACCGACAATGAGGGGCTGACCTTCGGCGCGGAGCTGAAGAAGCTGCTGGAGTTGGAAGCCGACCTCCCGCGCCGGGGCCTCGGTGTCGTGGACGGTCCCGCGCCGTTTGCCTATGTCGAGGCGCATATCGAACAGGGCCCGCGGCTTGAGGCGGATGGGCTCGACATCGGCGTGGTCGAGGGCATCCAGGGCAGCCGCTGGTTCATCGTCGAGATCAAGGGCAAGTCCGACCATGCGGGCACCACGCCGCTCCGGCTGCGGAAGGACGCGGTGCAGGACATGCTGCGCGTGATCGCGGCGCTGAACGAGCTGACGCAGGACCCGGACGACGTGCTGCGCTTCACCGTCGGCCGCATCGAGGTGAGCCCGAACAGCTCCAATTCGGTGGCCGAGACGGCGCGTTTCACCATCGATCTCCGCCACCCGGACAAGCAGGTCCTGACCGAGCGCGGGGATGCGATCGAGCGCGTGGTGCAGGGCGCGCTCAAGACCTGCACAGCGACAGTGACGGAACGCTTCAACGCCGCCCCCGGCACCTTCGACCCGATGGTGCCCGATGCGGTGGAGAAGGCCGCGAAGGCGCAGGGCCTCGGCACGCTGCGCATGGCGTCCGGCGCCTTCCACGACGCGCAGTTCATGATGCCGCTCTGCCCGACAGGGATGATCTTCATCCCCTGCCGCGGCGGCGTCTCGCATCACCCGAGCGAGTATAGCGAGCCGGGGCAGCTCGCTGCCGGGGCGCGTGTGCTGGCCGCGGTGTTGGCGGACCTCGCCAACCGCTAAACGACTATCCTCAGGCCGCCTGGCGGCAGATCCGGCCGAGCATCGCCGTCAGTTCGGCCGGATCATAAGGCTTGGCCAACACCATCGCATGCTGGTGCCCGGATGGCAGGCCAGCAGCGCCATAGCCCGTGGCGATCACATAGGGGATGCCGCGCCGGGCCAGCATGTCGGCCACCGGCGCCGAGGTCTCGCCCGCCAGGTTGAGGTCGAGCACCACGGCATCCGGCGCCTCGCCCTCCAGCAGGGCCATCGCCTCCGCCACGGTTGCGGCGGGGCCCATCACATCGAAGCCGGCATCGAGCAGTGCATCCTCGACCAGCATCGCGACCAACGCCTCGTCCTCCACAACCAGGACCTTCCGCGGACTGCTTGCCATGAACACCTCGTCCCCTCGCCTCACCGCGGCGCGATGGGAGACCGTCTAGCCCCGGCGGCGGTCCGGTGCCGCTCACATTCGCGCGCGTGTAGCGAAAAGGCGAAAGATTCAGGCTGCTGGCTGCCAGGGACGGCGTGTTGCGCGCCAGGGTGCCGCCATCCAGGCCCGTGCGCGGCGCGGCCCGCGCGGGGTCGTGACGCGCACCGGCACCAGCGCGTAACACGCCCCCTCATAGGCCGAGAGCCGGGCAAAGGCGGCGGGCGGAAGGCGCGGCAGCAGAAGCCCCGCCACCTCCCCGGGGTCGCGGGCGAGCGTCGGATAGGGCGTGCCGCGCAGCACCACGCGCAGCCAGCCCGTCAGCCGAGCCGGCAAGGCGCGGCGGAGCGGCGCCCGGCCGGCGAGGCCGGCGAAGACGCGCGGGTCGAGCAGCGTGCCGTAGATAAAGATCGGCGCGCCCAAGCTTGGCGTCAGTGCCCCGCGTTCTCACCCGAGAAGTCAGGCGCCTTGAGGCCGGAGGCTTCGACCTGCAGGGCGATCTGCGCCTTCAGCCGCTCAAGCCCCGCCTCGCTCGATGCCTCGGCGCGCGCGACCAGCACAGCCTGGGTGTTGGAGGCGCGGAGCAGCCACCAGCCATCCTCGGTCAGCACGCGCACGCCATCCACGTCCTGCACCTTGGCGCCGGCGGCGGCGAGGCGATCCTTCACCTCTGCCACCACCTGGAACTTGCGGGTGTCGGGGCAGTCGAAGCGCAGCTCCGGCGTGTTGATCACCTGCGGCAGCGCGGCGCGCACGGCCGAGAGCTTCTCCTGCATCCGCGCGACGATGCCGAGCAGCCGGACAGCGGAATAGGGCGCGTCGTCGAAGCCGTACCATTTGTCGGCGAAGAAGATGTGACCCGACATCTCGCCGGCCAGCGGGCTGCCGGTCTCGGCCATCTTCGCCTTGATCAGCGAATGGCCGGTCTTCCACATCAGCGGCGTGCCGCCGGCCTTGGCGATCTCGTCGAACAGGACCTGGCTGGCCTTCACATCGGCGATGATCGTCCCGCCCGGCCTCGACTTGAGAACGTCGCGCGCGAGGACGACCAGCAGCTGGTCGCCGAAGAAGATGTTGCCCTGGTCATCCACCACGCCGATGCGATCGGCGTCGCCGTCGAAGGCGATGCCGAGATCGGCGCCCTGGCGCGCGACCTCCGCGATGATCTGCTCCAGGTTCTTGGCAACCGTCGGGTCCGGGTGATGGGCCGGGAAAGTGCCGTCGATGGTGCCGTTGATGACGTAATGCGTCCCCGGCAGCCGGGCGGCGAGCATCTTCACGATCTCGGCACCCGAGCCATTGCCCGGATCCCACACGACCTTCAGCTGCCGGTCACCGCCATCCCAATCTTCCATCATGCGCGCGACATAGCGCTCGGCC
>JBIKSZ010000117.1:0-11234 GCA_044348345.1 Roseomonas sp.
AATATCGGCGCGCGCGGCCTGTGGGGGAAATCCAACATGTATGAGGAGAGCGTCGGCGTGCCGATGATCCTCGCCGGGGCTGGCGTGCCGGCGGGGCGCGTGGTGGACACGCCCGTCTCGCTCATCGATGTCGCCGCGACGGTGCTGGACGCGACCGGCTGCGCGGAGACGCCGCCCTCGGGCTCGGCCTCCCTGCTGCGCATCGCGGAGGGGGGCGATCCGGACCGCGCCGTGCTGTCCGAATATCATGCCAGCGGCTCGCGGGAAGCCGCGTTCATGCTGCGGAAGGGGCGCTGGAAATATGTGCGCTACGCCACCTATCCGACGCAGCTCTTCGACCTGCTCGACGACCCTGAGGAGCTGGAGGACCGCGCCGCCGACCCCGCCTGCGCTGGGGTGGTGGCAGAGATGGAGGCGCTGTTGCTGGCCCGTCTCGGCCGCTCGCCAGCGGCGGTGGATGCGGCGGTGAAGGCGCGTCAGGCGGCGATCCTGGCCGAGAATGGCGGGCGGGAGGCGGTGATGGCGCGCGGCGACCTGCCCTATTCCCCCCCGCCCGGCGTGCGCGCCGCCTGGAGCTGACGGCGCGGCACCCTTCACGAAAGGTGGCGGCCACCCCTATTGAGGGGGAATGGCCGCCCCCGCTCCCGTCTTCGACGACGCCGATCCCACCTTCGCCGAGCTTCTCGCCGGTCGTCCCCACCTGACCATGCACGCCCAGGACGGGCTGACCATGGAGGAGGTGCCGCTCGCGCGCATCGCGGCCGAGCTCGGCAGCCCGACCTGGGTCTATTCCGCCGCCACACTCCGCCGGCGGTATCACGCGCTGCGTGGCGCGCTGGAGGATGCGCGGACCGGCGCGGAGATCCATTTCGCGGTCAAGGCCAACCCCAACCTCGCCGTGCTGCGCACGCTGGCCGCCGAGGGCGCGGGGGCCGACATCGTCTCGGAAGGTGAGCTGCGGCTGGCGCTCGCGGCCGGCATCGCGCCCGCGCATGTCGTCTATTCCGGCGTCGGCAAGTCGCTGCCGGAACTGCGCTTCGCCCTGTCGCAGGGCGTCGGCCAGATCAATGCCGAAAGCGCCGAGGAGGTCGCGATGATCTCCGCCGTCGCCACCGCGCTCGGCGTCACCGCCACTGTCGCGCTGCGCGTGAACCCCGACGTGGATGCGAAGACCCACGCCAAGATCACCACCGGCAAGAGCGAGAACAAGTTCGGCGTCGCGATCGAGGATGCGCCCGCGCTCTATGCCCGCATGGCGGCAACGCCCGGCGTGCGCCCGGTCGGCGTCGCGGTGCATATCGGCAGCCAGATCACCTCTGGCATGGACGCCTATGCCACGGCCTACCGGGCGCTGGCCGACCTCGTGCGCGGCCTCAGGGAGCAGGGGCTGGAGGTGGAGCGGGTGGATTGCGGCGGCGGCCTCGGCATCCCCTATCGGCACGAACCTGCGCCGGCGCCGGCGGCGCTGGCGGGCGCGATCAAGGGCGCGCTCGGCAATCTCGGCGTGCAGCTGATGGTGGAGCCCGGGCGCTGGATCTGCGGGCCGGCCGGGGTGCTGCTGACCTCCGTCATCCTGTCGAAGACCACCGCCGGGCGGCGCTTCGTGATCCTCGACGCGGCGATGAACGATCTGGTCCGCCCGGCGATGTACGAGGCCTGGCATGGCATCGTGCCGGTGTCGCCCCGGGATTTCGTCGCCCCCACCGCCCCCTGCGACGTGGTGGGGCCGGTCTGCGAGACGGGCGACACCTTCGCGCGAAACCGTGGCCTTCCCCCCCTGGAACCGGGTAGCCTGGTCGCGTTCCTCGATGCCGGGGCCTACGGAGCTTCGATGAGCAGCACCTACAATGCCCGCCCGCTGGCCGCCGAGGTGCTGGTGGACGGCGCCCGCTTCGCCGTGGTGCGCGAACGCCAGACGCAGGACGCGCTGCTGGCCGGGCAGCGCGTGCCGGAGTGGCTGGCCGGGTGACCGGCAGCGGGCCCCTCTCGCGTCGCCGAAACCTCGCCCGGCTCGCCCTGGCGTGGGAGGCGATCTGGCCCGCGATCTGGCCCGCCCTTGGGGTGCTCGGCCTCTACCTGACCATCGCGCTGCTGGGGCTGCCGCTGCTGCTGCCCGGCTGGGCGCGGCTGATCCTGGCGGCGGGGTTTCTCGGCGCCTTCGCGCTGGCGCTGCGCCAGGGTCTGCGCGGCTTCACCTGGCCCGGCGATGACCCGGCCGACCGGCGGCTGGAACGCGAATCGGGGCTGGAGCACCGCCCGCTGGCGGCGCTGACCGACAAGCCCGCCACGAACGACCCTGTCGCGCAGGCGGTCTGGCAGGTGCATCGGGACCGTACCCTGGCCAGTATCACGCAATTGCGTGTCGGCCTGCCGCGGCCGGGGCTGGCGAAGCGCGACCCGATCGCGCTCCGCGCCGCGCTCGGCCTGTCGCTGTTGGCGGCGCTGATCATCGCCGGGCCCGAGGCGCCGGAACGGCTGCGCCGCGCCGTGCTGCCGCCTTCTGCCATCGCGGCCCAGCCCGCGCCGCTCCGGCTGGAAGCCTGGGTGACGCCGCCGGCCTATACCGGGGCCGCGCCGGTCTTCCTCGACCCCGCGGGCGGTGCGGCGACGGTGCCCACGGGCAGCCGGCTGCAAGTGGCGCTCTCGGGCGGCGTTGGCGGCGTGCCCGATCTGCTGCTCGGTGCCGGCGCCACGCCGTTCCGGGCGCTCGATGGCCGGTCCTTCGGCGCGGAAGCGGTGTTCGAGGCCGGCGCGCGGCTCGTGATCCGCCGCGACGGGCGGGAGATCGCGGCCTGGACGCTCTCGGTGCAGGCGGATGCGCCGCCGCAGGCCTTCTTCGCGGAACCGCCGGCGCGCTCGCCGCGGGGGCTCGCCACCCGCCTGCCCTGGCGGGTCGAGGATGATTGGGGCGTCGCCGCGCTGATCGCCGAAATCCGGCTGCAGCGGCGCCCGAACGCCGCGCCGCATGTGATCGAAATCCCGCTGCCGGCGGGCCAGCCGCGGCAGGCGCGGGGCCTGTCGGCGCCGGATTTGTCGGCGCACCCCTGGGCGGGGCTCGAGGTCGAGATCCTGCTGCGCGCCCGTGACGGCGCCGGGCAGGAAGGTGTCTCGGAACCGGAGCAGCTGGTGCTGCCCGAACGCAGCTTCACCCATCCGGTCGCGCAGCAACTGATCGCGCTGCGCAAGGCCTTGTCGCTCGACCCCACGGCGCGGGTGGAAGCGCGGCGGGAGCTGGACCGCATCTCCAACGCGCCCGAGGCCTTCGAGCACGACACGACCACCTTCCTGGCGCTGCGCGCCGCGCGGCACCGGCTGCAACGCGACCGGCGGCCGGATGCGGTGGCGGACGCGCAGGAGATATTGTGGGAGACGGCGATCGCGCTGGAGGAAGGCCGGGTGGAGCGCAGCGCCCGGGCGCTGGCCGAGGCGCGGCAGCAATTGCGCGAGGCTCTGGCGGAAGCGAACCGCCAGCAGCAGGAGCAGCAATCCGGCGAGCGCAGCGAACGCGATGCGCAGCAGCGCACCGAGACGGAGCGCCGCATCCAGGAGCTGCGCGACGCCATCCGCCGGCATCTGGAGGCGCTGGCGGAACGGCTGCAGCGCGAGAATGCGGAATCGATGCCCTATGATCCGCAGAACCGGCTGATGGATCGCCGCGATCTCGATCGGCGCACCGACCGCATGCGGGAGGCGAACCGCCAGGACCGCCCGCAGGATGCCGAGCGCGAGCTGGCGGAGCTGGAGGAGAGGCTGCGCGCGCTGGAAGAAGGCCGCACGGCCCGCAACCAGGAGCAGGAGCGGCGGCGCCAGCAGCGCGAACGCGGCCAGCAGCAGATGGGCGTGGTGCAGGATATGGTGCAGCGCCAGACGCGGATGCTGGATTCGGGCCATCGCCGCGCGGATGCCGAAACGCAGCGGCGCGATGCGGAACGCCGCGCGCAGCAGCAGCAGAGCCGCAGCCCCTGGAACCAGCCATCACCGCAGCAGCAACAGCAACAGCAGCAGCAACGGGCGGAGGCGGAATCCCAGGCGCGCGGCGAAGCCCAGCGCGAAGCCCGCACCCAGCGCGCGCTGCGCCGGGCGCTGGGCGAGGTGATGCAGCAATTCGGCGACCTGGCCGGCGAAGTGCCGGCGCCGCTCGGCCGCGCCGACCAGGCGATGCGGGAGGCGCAGCACCAGCTGACGGAAGGCCGCGATGCGCGCGATGCGCAGGGGCGCGCGATCCGGGAGTTGGTGGAAGGCGCGCGCCAGATGGCGCAGCAGATGCAGCGCCAATTCGGCCCGGGCGAAGGCGATGGCGAGGAAGAAGGCGACGAGCCCGGCGACATGATGGGCGAGGGCCAAGGCCAGGGGCAGGGCCAGGATTCGGCGCAGGACCAGGGCCCGGGCCGCGACCCGCTGGGCCGTCGCACGCGGGACAGCCCTGGCGCGCAGGATGCGGGCAGCGACACGCGGGTGCCGGATGAGGCGGAGCTGCTGCGCACGCGGCGCCTGCAGGACGAGCTGCGCCGCCGCGGCGCCGAGCGCGAGCGCCCGCCGGAGGAGCTCGACTACATCGACCGTCTTCTTCGACGATTCTGAATTCCCCACGACGTTGCTGCGCAACGCCGCGGGGGCCCCGGGGTGGTGCTGATCCTGGTGGGGTGGCTCCGCCTGCCCTGGCAAAGCCAGGGCAGGGCACCGGGGGGCTGGCGGGGCCTTGGGGCACAGCGGGGCCGGGGGCTGTGGCGCAAGCTGTTGAGATCGCTTGCTGGCCTGGGTGGCTCATGTCCTTCGGACGCACTTCGGACAAACCCGCCAGCCGATTGCGCGGTGGGGTTTCGAACAAATACCCCAACCGTCGGCGCGGCAGGCTTTCGGACAAAGTCCCCGGCCGGTCGCGCATCTGGCTTTCGGACAAAACCGCCAGCCGGGGGCGCTGGCACTCGGGTGCCCAGCCGGTCAGGGGTGGGCGGAGGGGCGGATTTACGGGGTCAAAGAGCGAGCGCGGCCTGATCGCCGCGGGTGGTCGTGGGACGCTCCCGCGCGGCACGCCGGAAGCCCTCCTGCCGGCCGAGCGGCGGTAGGACTTCTTTCTCATCATGCACATTGCGGAGCAGCTCGTCCACGGTCTTGACCATCAGGCGGCGGACGTCCCCCAGGCCATAGCTGGCATAGCCATGGGAAGCCGCTTCGCGGATCATTTCCTTGGTTGGTTTTTCGAGGGTGATGAGCAGGCCGGCGAGCGCCTTTTCGCGGATGACCGTGCCGGCCAGGTCGCGGAGGTCGCCGACGCCGACCTTGCCGCCCTTCACGGAGACGATGATGCGGTCCACGTCTTCCGGCCGCGGTCCGGTCTTCACCCAGCGGATGCCGTCAATGCCGCGGTCAGCGCCCTTCTTCGATCCGCCCTGGGGCACGGCATCCACCAGCGACACGGCCCACCATTGGAATTGGTGCTTGTCGCGGGCGGCGAGGTCGCGCGCGGAGGCGAGGTCTCGCGGCACGCCATGCACGTCGAAGCGCACGCCGGGCACGACCTTGCCATTGGCATCGAAACTGTCGGGGAAGGCGTCCTTCATCCGGCGCTCGATCAGCGAGATGGCCAGATGGGTGACATCAATGCCGATCCAGCGGCGCCCGAGTTTCTGGGCCGCATGCACGGTGGTGCCGCAACCGCAGAAGGGGTCCAGCACCACATCGTCCGCGTTGCTGCTGGCGGCGATGATGCGTTCCAGAAGGGCGACGGGCTTTTGGGTGGGGTAGCCGAGGCGTTCCTGGGCCTGCGAGTTGATCGGCGTGATGTCGGTCCATGTGTCTCCCATGACCGCGCCGCGCATCTCATCCAGATAGCGCTTTAACCTCGGCCGACGTGATGTATCGAAGCTGCCGTCTTCCCTGCGGGGATAGTAAATGCGTCCTTCATCGTGCAGGCGCTGCATGGTTGCACGCTCATAACGCCATCCAAACGGAGGAGGCGGATAGCCCATCCATTCGTAAGTCATATTTGGCCTGGGACTTGGGCTTGTCATGTTATCTAAATGATATCTGCGCCCATTCTCATCAAAATTTGCATATTTTGACGCTATGTATTCTTCAGAATAGCCTTCGCGCGGGTCGTTCCACGCAGATTGTGCCGACTTCGATCTGACGTAAAAAAGGATCACGTCATGCACGCGGCCCCAAGTCTTGCTGTCGTTGTGGGTCGTGGTCCGCTTCCAGACGATCTCGTTCCGAAAATTCTCCGGCCCGAAAATCCCGTCGAGCAGTAGCTTGAGATAATGGCTCGCGGTGGGGTCGCAGTGCAGATAGAGGCTGCCGGTCGGTTTCAGCACGCGGTGCAGTTCCACCAGTCGCGCGGCCATCATGGCCAGATAGGCCATCATGTCGTTCTCACCCAGCGCGTCGCGCATGGCTTTCAGCAATGTGCCGGCGCGCTGGTGGTGGCCGGTCACCACATCCTGGAAGCAGCGTGCGGCGGCGTCGGTCCAGTGCCAGGTGTCTTCGAAGGCTTCGATCTGGCTGTCGCTGGCTTTGCCGTCCGGTGCCTTGAACAGGACATTGTAGTTGGAGGCGGAGTTGAAGGGCGGGTCCAGGTAGATCAGGTCCACGCTCTCATCGCGGATCAGCGGCCGTCCGTCTGCGTCGCGGCCGCGCAGAACCTCCAGATTGTCGCCGTAGAACAGCGCGTTGCGCTTCATCGCATCCCCCGGCCCTGGGGTTCAGGCGATACCGTAATTATGTTTATATCGCAACGTTCACGATTGGCTGCACTGACGGAGGGGTCCGGGGGGCGACGTATACGTCGCCCATCGTCCCCGGCGGGGTCCAGGGGCGGAGCCCCTGGCTTATGCTCTCAGCGCCCCGCGAGATGCGCGAAGGTGCGGGACAGGTCTTCGTAGATCGCGCGTTTGAAGCTGACGGCCAGGGCGGGCAGGTCTTCGATGCGCGCCCAGCGCCAGGCGTCGAATTCGGGGTGGTCGTCGGCGTCGAGGCGGATGTCGGACTCCACGCCCAGAAACCGTAGTGCGAACCATTTCTGGCGCTGGCCGCGGTATGTCTGGGCGATGCGGAAGCCGGACGCCGCGAGGTCCGGCGGGAAGTCGTAGGTCAGCCAGCCGGGATGTTCGGCGATGATCTCGGCCTTATCGGTGCCGATCTCCTCGGCCAGTTCGCGCAGCACGGCAACGCGCAGATCCTCGCCATCGTCCACGCCGCCCTGGGGCAATTGCCAGCCGCCGGCGGCACCTTCGGCGTTCGGCATGTCGGCGCGGCGCGCGACCAGGACGAGGCCGGCGTCGTTGAACAGCAGCGCGCCGACATTCGTGCGGTAGGGTTTCGTCGTGTCCGTCATCGCCAGCGGGCCTTGATCTCGGCCGTCATGGCGGCGGTGGCGGCGTCGCGCAGCGGCGCGGTGCCGTCGAGTGCCGGCAGGATGCCACTGGCCAGTTGCTTGCCCAGCTCGACGCCCCATTGGTCGAAGGGGTTGATGCCCCAGAGCGCGCCGAGGCAGGCGACCTTGTGTTCGTAGAGCGCGACGAGGGCGCCGAGCGCTTCGGGGGTGAGCTGCGGCAGCAGGATGGAGACGCTCGGCCGGTCGCCGGGGAAGACGCGGTGGGGGGCAAGGCGGTCCACCTCCGCGGCTGGCAGGCCGGCGGCGGTCATCTCCGCGCGGGCTTCGGCTTCGGTCTTGCCGCGGGCGAGCGCTTCGGCCTGGGCCAGGGCGTGGGCCAGCAGGATGCGGTGGCTGGCGGCGTGGGCGTGGTCGGGGCGGGCGACCAGGATGAAATCCACGGGCACGGGCGTCGGGCCCTGGTGGATCAGCTGCATGAAGGAATGCTGGGCGTTGGTGCCGGGTTCGCCGAAGACGATGGGGCCGGTCGGCATCGGCACGGGCGCGCCTTCGGCGGTCACGCGCTTGCCGAGGGATTCCATCTCCAGCTGTTGGAGATGCGCGGGCAGGCGGCCCAGGCGTTCGTCATAGGGCAGCACGGCGCGGGCCGGCAGGCCGAGCGCGTCCACATGCCAGAGCTCCGTCAGGGCCAGCAGGAGGGGGAGGTTCTCGGCCTCGGGCGCGGTCAGGAAGTGCTGGTCCATGGCGCGTGCGCCGGCCAGCAGGCGGTCGAAGGCCGCGACGCCGCAGGCAAGCGCGATGGACAGGCCGATGGCGGACCAGAGCGAAAAGCGGCCGCCGACCCAATCGCGGAAGCCGAAGACGCGATCGGGCGCGATGCCGAAGGCGGCGGTGGCGGCGAGGTTGGTGGAGAGTGCCGCGAGATGCGCGTTTGCGCCGGTCTCGCCGAGGGTTCCGGTGAGCCAGGATTTCACGAGCGCGGCATTGGCCATCGTCTCCTGCGTCGTGAAGGTTTTGGAGGCGACGAGGACGAGGGTGGTGCGCGGGTCGAGCGCGGGGCGGAGTGCCGCCCAGGCATGCGCGTCCACATTCGCCAGGTGATGCACGCGCATGGGGCTCGTGTCGTGGCGGAGCGCGCGGGTGGCCATGGCGGGGCCGAGGTCCGATCCGCCGATGCCGATATTCACGACATCCGTGAAGCGCGCGCCGGTGGCGCCGCGGATGGTGCCGGCGTGCACCGCTTCGGTGAAGGCGCGCATGGCGGCGAGGGTGGCGTGGACCTCGGCGGAGGCGTCCTCCTGCCCCGCGCGGAAGGTGCCGGGGGGGGCGCGGAGGGCGAGGTGGAGCGCGGCGCGGCGTTCGGTGGCGTTGACCGCTTCGCCGCGCGCCATGGCGTCGCGGAAGCCGAGCGCATCGGCGGCGCGGGCGTAGTCGAGCAGGGCGGCGAGGGTTTGGGTGTCGAGCGCGGTGCGCGAGAGGTCGAGCAGCAGATCGGCGCCGCGGTGGGACAGGCGGGCGAAGCGGTCGGGCTCGGCGTCGAGCTTCGCGCGGATGGCGCGGGCGCCGGGGGCGGCGGCCAAGTGCCGCACGGCCTCCCAGGCGGTCCTCCGCGCCTCGCCCTGCCCTGCCATCCTTGTCCTCCGCGTATCGCCGCGTGCCAGCCAGCTAGCGCCTGATCCGCGAGGGCGGAACGGCTGGGGGAGGATGTATCCGCTCAAAAAAAGGCCAGAGCGTGACCGCTGGCGTGGATGGTGCGGCGCTACACGCCCTCGGGTCGGCCGGCGATGGCCACCGCCAGGGTCCCCGCATCCAGCACGCGGCGCGCGGCGGCGGCGGTGGCGGCGGGGGTCAGGGCGCGGAGCCGATCGGCACGCTCGTTCAGCCAGCCGATGGGCCGGTCGTTGCGGCGGAGCGCCAGCAGAGTGCCGGCAATGCGGCGGCTGTCGGTGAATTGCAGCGGCAGGTTGCCCGTCAGGAAGGCGACGGCATCGTCGAGCTCGGCCGGCGTCGGGCCCTCGGCGGCCATGCGGGTCCATTCGGCGCGGGTCACGGCCAGCGTCTCCGCCACGCGGGCATTGTCGGTGGAGGTGGAGCCGACGATCACGCCCTGGCCGAAGAGCGAATCGAGGCCGACGCCGATGCCATAGGTCAGGCCGCGCTGTACCCGCACCGCTTCCATGAGGCGCGAGGAAAAGCCGCCGCCGCCGAGGACGCGCAGCACCACCTGCAGCGTCTCCCAGTCCGGGTCGGTGACGGGCAGGCCAGGCTGGCCGAACAGCACCGCGGATTGGGGGGAGGCGACCTCGACCACGCGCTGGCCGAAGGCGGTGAAGGGCGGCAGGGGCGGCGCCTCGGCCGGGGCGCCTTCGGGCAGGCCCTCGAACAAAGTGGGGATGAGGCGGGCGAGTTCGTCGGCGGTGATCGCGCCGGCGGCGGCGACGATCAGCCCGTCGGCGCGCAGCTGGCGGGTGAGCGCCGCGCGGATCGCGTCCTCCGGCAGGGCAGAGAGCGTGTCCACCGTGCCGCCGGTGGGGCGGCCGGCGGGGTGGTTCGGGAAGGCGGCGGCCCAGAAGGCGCGGCCGACCTGGCCGCGCGGCGTCTCGAGCGACGCGCGGGCACCGGCGACCGCGCGGGCGCGGACGCGTGTGACGGCGGCGGCATCGAGTCGGGGGCTGCGCATGGCGAGGTTCGCGAGCCGCACCGCTTCCGATAGCGCCGGGCGCAGCGCGCGGAGCGAGCCTTCGAAGCCGTCGCGCTGTGCGTCGAAGCCAAGCCCGATCGCCTCGTCACGGAGCGCATCGGCGAAGGCGGTGTTGTCGAGGTTGCCCGCGCCTTCGGTGAGCAGCGCGGCACCCATGGCGAGTGCGCCGGCATGGGCGTCGGTGTCGAGCGCCGCGCCGCCGCGCCAGGCCCAGGCGATGGAGACGACGGGGACCGACTGGTCCTCGATCAGCCAGGCCGAACGCGTGCCGGCGGTGACCTGCTGGATGTCGAGACGGAAGCTGCTCACAGCGCGACCTCCGCCGGGGCGGCGACGCCGTCTGGCAGCAGCCAGCCGCTGCCGGAGGGCGCGCGGCCGAGCACGGCGATGGCGGCTTCGGCAACCAGGTCGCGCGTCACGGCGCGCATGCGGGCGGGCCAGAACTCCACCGTCTCCATCGGCAGGCCGATGGCCAGCGCATTGCCGATCATCCGCGGCGCGGCGCCAAGGCCATCGAGCGCGAGCAGCGCGCCGGCGGTCATCTGGCGGATGGAGCGCGCGACCTCGGCTTCCGTCGGGCCGCCCTCGTCGAGCAGGCGCTTCACCACGGCGATGACGGCTTCCTCGATGCGGGCGGGCGGGACATCGCGCCGCGGCACGGCGGAGATGTCGAAATCGGTCCAGGACGCGACATCGGCGTCGTAGGAGGCGCCGGCCGAGACGGCGAGGCCGCTTTCCACCAGCGCGCGATGCAGGCGAGAGCCGGGGCCGCCGCCGAGCACATGGCGCAGCACTTCCAGCGGCTCGCCGAGGCGCGCCTCGCCGGCGGTCAGCGTCGGCGCCTGCCAGGAGCGGAGGAAGACTGCCTCCCCGCGCAGGCGCGCGTCGTTGCGGGTGTAGCGGGGCGTGGGCGGGGCGGCGGGCGGGGCAATGCGGCCGCGCGGCACGGCGGGGCCGGGCGGGAGCGCGGCCCAATGCTCCTCCACGCTGCGCCAGAAGGCGTCGGGCGCGACGGCGCCGGCGACCACCAGCACGGCATTGCCGGGCGCGTAGCGGGCGCGGAAGAACTCCACCAGGTCCTGGTGGGTGATGGCGCGGATCTCGTCTTCCCAGCCGATGATCGGGCGGCCGCGCCAATGCTGCGGGCCCCACATGGCGGCGTCGAAGGCTTCGAAGAACAGCGCGCGGGGGGAGCTGTCG
>JBIKSZ010000335.1:0-3378 GCA_044348345.1 Roseomonas sp.
TGGAAGGCGGGGAGACGGTGGTGACCGAAGGCGTCCAGCGCGTCCGCCCGGGCCAGCCGGTGCAGCCCGCGCCCGCCGCGCCGCCGGCGGTGCGCGGCGCCCCCCAGGCGCCGCGGGGCTAGCGGCCCATGATCTCCGCCATCTTCGTGGATCGCCCGCGGCTGGCGATCGTCATCTCCATCGTCCTGACCCTGGCGGGTCTGCTGGCGCTGCTGCGCATACCCGTCGCGCAGTTCCCGGACATCGTGCCTCCCCAGGTCTCGGTCACCACGGTCTATCCCGGCGCCTCTGCCGCGGTGGTGGAAGCGACCGTCGCACAAGTGATCGAAAGCGCGGTGAATGGCGTGGAGGGCATGATCTACATGTCTTCCAACAGCGCCAATGACGGCACCTACAGCCTCTCGGTCTCCTTCGCGCTCGGCACCAATCCCGATATCGCGACGGTGAACGTCAACAACCGGGTGCAATCCGCGCTCGCGCGCCTGCCGCAGGAGGTGCAGCGCGCCGGCGTGACCGTGCGCAAGCAATCCTCGGCCGTGCTGCAGTTCATCGCGGTCACCAGCGACAACCCTCAGCATGACGGGCTGTTCCTGTCGAACTACATCACCATCAACATGCTGGACCGGCTGGCCCGCGTGCCCGGCATCGGCCAGGTCTCGATCTTCGGCGCCATGGATTATTCCATGCGCATCTGGTTCGAGGTGGACCGGTTGATCAGCCTGAACCTGACACCGTCCGACATCATCCAGGCGATCCAGGCACAGAACGTCCAGGCGGCCGTCGGGCGCATCGGCGCGCAGCCGATCTCGGATGACCAGCAATTCCAGATCAACCTGCAGACGCAGGGCCGGCTGAGCACGGCCGAGGAATTCGGCGCCATCGTCATCCGCGCCAACCGCGACGGATCGCTGCTGCGCGTACGCGATGTGGCGCGGATCGAGCTGGGCGCGGCACGGATGGACACCGAAAGCCGCCTGAACGGGCGGCCGGCGGTAACGCTCGGCACCTATCTCTCGCCCGGCGCCAATGCGGTGACCACGGCGGGGAACCTCTCGCGCGTGCTGGACGATATGTCGCGCCGCTTCCCCGAAGGCATGCGGACGACGGTGTTCTATGACACCTCCACCTTCGTCGTGGACACGATGCATGAGGTGATCAAGACGCTGCTCGAGGCCTTCGTGCTGGTGGTCATCGTGGTGCTGCTGTTCCTCGGCAACCTTCGCGCCACGATCATCCCCGTCATCGCCGTCCCCGTCAGCCTGATCGGCACCTTCGCGGTGCTGCTGGCCGTCGGCTTCTCGGCCAACACGGTCAGCCTGCTGGCGATGGTGCTGGCGATCGGCATTGTCGTGGATGACGCCATCGTCGTGGTCGAGAATGTCGAACGCGTGATGGAGGAGGAGCCGCACCTCACCCCGGCCGAAGCCACCAAGAAGGCGATGGCGCAGATCACCGGCCCGATCATCGCCATCACGCTGGTGCTGCTCTCGGTCTTCGTGCCCGTCGGCTTCATCCCGGGCCTGTCGGGCGTGCTCTTCGCGCAATTCGCCGTCACCGTCTCGGTCGCGATGGTGATCTCGGCGATCAATGCGCTGACGCTCTCGCCCGCGCTCTGCGCAGTGTTCCTCCGCCCCCATCACGGGCCGCGCAAGGGCGTGCTGGCGACCGTGATGCGCGGCATCGACTGGGTGCGGGACCGCTATGGCGACATGGTGGCGCGGCTGGTGCGCATCTCCTCCGTCTCGCTGCTGCTGACGGCGGTCTTCGCGGGCGGCACCTTATGGCTCTCCGCCAAGACGCCGCAGGGCTTCCTGCCGGAGGAAGACCAGGGCGCCTTCTTCGTGCAGATGCAGCTGCCCCAGGGCGCCTCGCTCTCCCGCACCCGCGCTGCGGTGGAGCAGGTGGAGCAGATCATCCTGCCCACCCCCGGCGTGGACCGGATTCTCTCGATCGTCGGCTTCAGCCTGATCGACAACGGGGCGCAATCCAACGCCGCCTTCATCGTCGTGCGCATGAAACCCTTCGAGGACCGCAAAGCCGCGCAGGAGAGCGTCTTCGCCGCGATCCGCACCGTCTTCGGCGCGACGCAGCAAGTGCGGACGGCCAACACCTTCGCCTTCAACATCCCGCCCATCATCGGCCTCGGCACCGGCGCGGGCTTCCAGTACCAGTTGCAGAACCTGGAAGGCCGCCCGCCGGAGGAGATGGCCAGCGCCATGCTCGGCATGGTGGTCGCCGCCAACCAGGACCCGCGGCTCGCGCGCGTCTTCTCCACCTTCGCGGCGAACACGCCCTCGCTCTTCCTCGATGTGGACCGCGACAAGGCGCAGGCCTTGGGGATTCGCATCAGCGACATCTTCACCGCGCTGCAGACCACGCTCGGCGGCTTCTACGTCAACGACTTCAACCTCTATGGCCGGTCCTGGCAGGTGAATATCCAGGGCGAGGCGCTGGACCGCGACGACATCCCCGACCTCTGGCGCATCCATGTGCGCAACAACCGGGGTGAGATGGTACCGCTACGGTCGGTGGCCGATGTGCGCATCGTGCTCGGGCCGCAGACCATCAACCGCTACAACAATGTCCGCTCCGTCTCGATCAGCGGCGCGCCGGCGCCTGGCATCTCCTCGGGCGATGCGCTGGCGGCGATGGAAGCGCTGTCGGACCGCGTGCTGCCCCAGGGCTACGGCTTCGAATGGACCGGCACCGCCTTCCAGGAAAAGCAGGCCAGCGGCCAGACGGGGTTGATCCTCGCCCTGGCGGTGCTCTTCGCCTACCTCTTCCTCGTCGCGCTCTATGAAAGCTGGGTGATCCCGATCCCGGTGCTGCTCTCCGTTGCGGTGGGCGTGCTGGGGGCTTTCGTCGCGCTCACGCTCACCGGGCTTGCGCTTGATGTCTATGCGCAGGTCGGGCTGGTGGTGCTGATCGCGCTCGCGGCGAAGAACGGCATTCTGATCGTCGAATTCGCGAAGGAACAACGCGAAGCCGGCCTGCCGATCCGGGAGGCAGCGGTGATGGGCGCTCGCTTACGCTTCCGCGCGGTGATGATGACCTCGGTCGCCTTCATCCTCGGCCTGGTGCCGTTGGTGATTGCCAGCGGCGCGGCCAGCGCGTCACGCCGCGCGGTCGGCACGCCGGTCTTCGGCGGCATGCTCGCGGCCTCGCTGATCGGCATCTTCATGATCCCGATGCTCTATGTCGTCTTCCAGACGCTGCGCGAGAAGGCAAAGGCGATGGTCCGCCGCGGCGAGAGGCCGGTGGTGGCGGAATAGGGCAGCGGCGCATCACGCCCCGGTTGCGCGCACCCCTGCCCGCCCTCGCTACGCTCGGGCACCCTCCCCCGCATGGCGGGAGAGGGATCGTTGGCGCGCCAGTCTC
>JBIKSZ010000336.1:0-3371 GCA_044348345.1 Roseomonas sp.
CCCCACGACCGGGCACCTATTATCGGACACTGATTGATGAGCCAAGATCCGTTCCCACTCCCCGTCTGTCATCCTCGTCCGCGATGGCCTGGCCCACGCGACGCTCGGCCAGTTCGACGCCGACGACCGACCGCACGGCGATCAAACACGCGGTCTTCAAAAGGCTTGGTGCCGCCACTGAAGTGGAGCAAGCCGGTCGGTTTCCCGCTGCAACCGCCTTCTTTCGAGATTGACTCGGCGCATCCGCTTTCAATTTTCATAAAACGTTTTAGCAGGAACGGTTTTTCCCCTGACCGCATCTGGCTTCTGCCGCGATCGTCTCCCACCCCTCCCGCGGACGTTGCCGCCTGACGTCCTCCACCGCATCCAACTCTGCCATGAAACCCCTCGCGATTCGATCCACCCTCCTCGCCCTTGCCCTGAGCGTCGGCGCCGCGCTATCAGCCGACGCCCAGATCCCGGCTGCCCCGTCCGGGGCGGCCATTGAGCACTCCGTTATCTACCAGCAGGACGGCCGCTTTGCCGCCTGGCCTGCCAATGGCGGCATCTGGATGTGGAACAACGAAATCCTCGTCGGCTTCGTCGAAGCCAAGCACGTCGAGGCCCGAGGCCTGCACAGCTACGATTCAAAGACCGCCCGCCATAAGTACGCACGCAGCCTCGACGGCGGGAAGACCTGGTCCATCGAGGATGCCTTCGACGCTGGCCAGAAGGCCATCGCCTACGACCATGCCATCGATGCCGACAAGGCCGTCGCGGCCAAGCCCCTCGACCGGCCGATGGACTTCACCCATCCGGAGTTCGTCCTCGCCTTCGTCCGCCTCAACAATAACGACGACGGCCCTTCGATTTTTTACCACTCCAACAACAAGGGCAAATCCTGGAACGGCCCCTTCACCTTCCCGAATCTCGGGACCGCTGGCGTGGCCACGCGCAACGACTACTTCGTTGATGGCAAGAGCAGCCTCACCGCCCTGATCACGACCGCCAAGGCCAACAAACAGGAAGGCCGCGTCGCCAGTGTCCGCACGACCGACGGCGGCATGACCTGGCAGTTCCTCAGCTACCTCGGCGAGGAACATGCCGGCTTCGACATCATGCCCTCCTCCGAGCGGCTGTCTCCCACCGAGCTGTACACCACCATTCGCACCCGCACCCGGACGAGCCTTGACCTGATGACCGCCCATCTGTCGTCCGACAATGGCGCCACCTGGCAGCGGATGAAGGATCCCGTCGCCGACACCGGCCATGGCGGGTCGCCCCCCGCGATCGTCCGCCTCAAGGACGGCCGCCTCGCCCTCGCCTACGCCTATCGCAGCGCGCATGGCTCCCGTATGGCGATGCGCCTCAGCCGGGACAATGGCAGGTCTTGGGGCAATGAGATCCCGCTGCGGACGGGCGACGGCGCCAATCGCGATGTCGGCTATCCGGTCATGGCCCAGCGCCCCGACGGCAAGCTGATCCTGATCTACTACTGGAACAACGTGGTCCAGCCCGGCGCCAAGCCCTTCCGCTATATCGCCGCGACCACATTCGATCCGTCCGCCTGGAAGTAAGCTCCGCCGCGCCGACGTGACGGGCAAGTTCGGGGAGCGCCACAAGCGGGTTGGACGTGAGCCCGGGCCAACGCGGCGCCAGCCACGCCGGGTCCGTAGGTGGAACGGAGTGCTTCACCGGAAAGCGAGAGTAGGCGGGCTCCCACCGCAGTCCGCCAAGTGACGCCTCTACGCAGACCGGGCCGGTCGCTCGACCGGCCCGGAAGACGCATGGCAGCCTGACCTCAGAACTCCCTGCCGTCGGCCTTGGTGCCGCAGAGAGACACGTCGAGGCCGAGTTCGGCGGCGAGCGCCGCCTTGGTGTACATCGCGAGATCGGCCTCCTGGGCTGACTTGGCGTAGGCCACTTGGATGTGATTGGCCTGATGGCGCGCCATCATCTGGTCACGGGAGACACCATACGTCACGGCATGCATGATCGGCCACTGGGGCGTCGTTTCCTTCCAGCGCCGCTCGGTCTCGGCGGGCGGGAGCGCGACGACCTTGGCACGGCCGAGATCCATCTTGAGCTTGCCGCCCTGGAGGAAGACGCGGCTCCACACGATCTCGCCTGGCTTGGCCACGCCGCGCAGCGAGCCCCCGCCGAGGCGGAAGTACATGCCGGGTTGGCGATGAGAATCGCTGCCCGCCCAGCCGCCGATGTGATGGGCCGGGGGCGCGCTGCCGGAAATGAGGAAAACCCAGACATAGTCGTCCGTGGTGCCGCTACGGTCGAGATCACCCCAGCGCAGATCGTGAAGCGTGCTCTCCACCGGCTGCTTCAGTGCAGCGTGGACGCGATGCGTGAACAAGCCGTCGAGACCTGCACACTCATCGACCTCATTAAAATGAACGATCGGCTGGCCGGGGCGGATGACCTTGCCCGCGGCGTTGCGCACGGGCGGCCGGTCGGAATTGTTGAGCGTACCCTCCACCAGATCGGACGCCGGCAGCAGATCTTTCAGACCCTGCTGGTACTGGATGCCGATCGTCTCGCAGCCAAACTCGTCAGCAATTCGGCAGGCGGCGATGTACGTCTTGCACTGCCAGATCACCTGGGACTCGGTGAGCTCGGTGGCCTCATCGGTGCCGAGGTGAAATTTAAAGCCCTTTTTGAGGTACCACCCATAGACCGCGCGGGCCTCGGCGTCGGGAACCTGCGTGGCCGCGAAGTAGAGCGCGGACTGCGAGAGACGCTCCTTGTAAACGCCGCAGCGGAAGAGCAGCTCGTCAGGGATGATCGCATTGTACATGCCCATGCAGCCCTCGTCGAACACACCCATGATCGACTTATTGATCTTGAGATCGGCGGCGATCTTCTTGGCGCCAGCGCGCGCGGCGGACGGCACCGCGGCCTTGGCCAGCGGCTTCACGTGAGCGGTGCGATGTTTGCACACGCCCGTCTTCAGCCAAGACTCGAGTCCGGTGCGGAACATGTCGTCGGTAAAGTCCTGGCTCCAGAGCGTCGAGTAGCGGACGCCGGCCTTCGTCAGCGAGCCGTTGAGATTCAGCATTCCGACCAGACCGGGCCACTGCCCACTCCAGTTGGCAACGGTCAGGATCGGTCCCCGGTGGGTGATCAGACCGGCGAGCACATGGTGTGAGTACTGCCAGACGGCTTCGGCCACGATGAGGGGCGCGTCGGGATCGAGCTGAGCAAAGACCGCGATGCCCTGCTTCTGCGAGCTGATGAAGCCGTGCTTCTGCTTCGCGTTGTAGGAATGGGCCCGGACGATCTTGCCACCGAAGGAGGCGACGGCGGCACCGAGCTGCTTCTCCATCGCGGCCTGGGCCGGCCAGCAAGTCTGGTTCGCGGAGAGGCGGAGGTCGCCACTG
>JBIKSZ010000118.1:0-11180 GCA_044348345.1 Roseomonas sp.
AGAGAGAAGATGAAGCGCCCCCGCAACCAAGAGGGAAGCGCTGAATAGCGCCTCACAACATTCTCAGCAGCGTCCCATCCCGCCGCAGCGCGTGGTGGTAGATCGCGCCGCCGATATGGGCGACCAGCAGTAGCGGGATCGCCCAGCCGATCAGGCTGTGGCCCCAGTGCAGCACCACCGCCAGCGGCTCCCACGCCTCCATGAATTTCGGCAGGTCGATGAAGCCGAGGAAGGCCGTCGCGCCCCGCATCGGGAAGCCATAGGCATTGGTGGTGAAGAACCCCAGCAGCGGCTGGATGATCAGCGCTGCATAAAGCGCGTGATGCACCCCATTCGCCGCCCGCCGCATCCGGGGGGGGATGTGGTCCGGCAGCGCCGGCGGCGTCGAGAAGCCGCGCCAGGCGAGCCGCGCGATGGCAAGGAATAGGATCAGCAGCCCCGCGCTCTCATGCAGGGCGTAGAAGCCCATCTTCGCGTCATCCTTCATGAAGCGGATGACGAGGCCGGTCGCCAGCGCCAGGAACAGGAGCGGCACGGTGGTCCAGTGGAACCACTTGGCGAGCGCGGAATACTGCCCGTCCGGGTGCAGTGCATCCTGGCCGCGGACGGGCTCGGCGGGCGACAGCACGGCGGCCGGTTGGGTCGTCTGTTCCATCGGGTCACTCCCCTGCCCCGCCCCACTATGGCATGAGCACGCGGCAGACATGGAAGCGAAAGCCGCATGAACGAGAGGGAGAACGGCACGGCCCCTGGCGGGCCAGACTGGCCCGCCTATGCCGCCGCCCATGCCGGTGCCCATGGGGGCGCGCGCCCAACCGACTGGCTGCGCGACGCCGCCGAGCCGGATTGGAGCGCGGCGACCGGCCACCGCTTCACCGCGGCCTGCAACCAGGGCGCGGTGCCCGAGACCGTGATGCGCCGCTACCTGGTGCAGGACTACCAGTTCATCGGCGCCTTCACCGCGCTGCTCGGCCGCGCCATCCACACCGCGCCGGACCTGCCCTCCCGCCTGCCGCTCGGGCGTTTCATGGGGCTGCTCTGTTCCGAGGAGAACACGTATTTCGTGCGGTCCTTCGACGCGCTCGGCGTGCCGGACGCGCTCCGCCGCAACCCGCCGCTGAGCGCGGCCGCGCGCGGTTTTCGCGCACTGATGGAACAGGCCGCCGCGAGCCCGCACCATGCCGACCAGCTCGCGGTGCTGTGCGTGGCGGAATGGGTCTATCTGTCCTGGGCGCGGCCGGCGCGCGACACGCGGCCCGCCGAGCCCTTCTGGTGCGCGGAATGGGTGGATCTGCATGCCAGCCCCTATTTCGAAGGCTTCGTGGAGGGGCTGCGCGCGGCGCTCGACCGCGCGGTGCTCGGGCTCGATGCGGCGGGGCGGGCACGGGTGCGGGCGCTGTTCTGTGAGGCGGCGCAGCTGGAGCGGGCGTTCTTCGACAGCGCCTATGATGAGAGCCTACCGGCCGGCTGATGCTCGCCGCGCACGCCGATTGGAGCATCAGCCCGGGAAAGCGCTGGATGGCGCTGGCGCGGCGGGGCGCGCGCGGCTGGGTGGCGGAGGCGCCGCGGCCGGTCGGCGACACGGCGGCGCTGCTGCCGGCCCTGCTGGCGGAAGGCGTGCCGGTGGCGCTCGGGCTCGACCTGCCGCTCGGCCTGCCGAGGGGCTTCGCGGCCGGGCGGGCAGAGCGCGACTTCCCCGCCTTCCTCGCGGCGCGGGCGGGGGATGCCGCTTTCTTCGAGGTCAGTGCGACGCTCGATACCGTTTCCGCCGCGCGGCCCTTCTACCCGGCGCGCGGGGTGAAGGGGATGACGCGCGCATCGCATGCGGCCGCCCTCGGGCTGGCTGACGCGGCCGCACTCTCGCGGCTCTGCGACCGGGCGACGGCAACGCGCCCGGCGGGCGCGCCGGTGTTCTGGACGCTTGGCGCGAACCAGTCGGGCAAGGCCGCGATCGCGGCCTGGCGGGATTGGCTGGCACCGGCGCTGGCGGCCGGCGCGCCGGTGGCGCTCTGGCCCTTCGCGGGCCCGCTGCACGGGCTGCTGGCCAAGGGCCGCGTCGCGCTGGCCGAGGTCTATCCGGCCGAGGCGCTGCGCCAGCTTGGACTGAAGATTCCCGGCAGCAAGCGCGCGGAAGCGCCACGGATCGCCCTCGCCGCGCCGCTGCGGGAGGCGATGGCGCGGCTTGGCGTGGCGCCCGCGCCGGCGTTGGCGGCGATGATCGCAGCGGGCTTCGGCGCCGATGCGGCGGGCGAGGACCGGCTGGATTGCGTGCTCGGCCTGCTTGCGCTGATCGCCGTGCTGGACGGCGCGCGGCCCGACTATGTACCGGACGATCCCTGGATCACACGCTGGGAAGGCTGGGTGCTGGGGCAGACCGACATGCCGCGGGGGCTTGGATGAACGCCACCGATTCACGCCTCTGCGCGCTGCGCAGGCTCGGGCGTCTGGGGGCGGGATGACCTTCGACGACGACGACGCGCTCGCCGCGCATGTCGCGGGGCTTATGGACGCCACGCTGCCCAAGGCGCGCTGGACGCATGAGGGGCATATCGCCGCGGTGACGGGGCTGGTGCTGCTGCATCCGGCGCTCGATATCGACGCCACGCTGCCCGGGCTGATCCAGCGGCTGAACGACAGCCATGGCGTGCCGAACAGCGACACGCGCGGCTATCACGAGACGATCACCCGCTTCTTCCTGGCCGCGATCCGCGATGCGCTGTCACGGGACGATTCAGGCGCACCGGCGCATCGGCGGGTGACGGCGCTGCTCGGCGCAAGCGGGCTCGCGGGCGGCAAGCAGGCGCTCGCGCCCTATTGGTCGGATGCGGTGCTGTTTTCGGTCGCGGCAAGGCGGGGCTGGGTGCCGCCCGACCTCGCCCCCCTGCCCTGGCAGGCGGGCGCATAGGGCCGGGCCGTCATGCCGCCGAGCGTTTCAGGTGATCCGATGGCGGCCGGCGGTCTTACGCCGGCCGAGGCCGCGGATGCGGCCCGCCGCGAGTGCGGCGAAGCCGAGCCGGCGGACGCCGGCGCTGGCGTTTGAAGGCGTTTTCGAGTTCCCGAAAACGCACACCGATCTCACGCCAGCATCTCCAGCGCGGCGCGGGTGATGGCCTGGACGCCAAGCCCGATGCAGCCTTCGTCGGGCTGGTAGTTGGCGTTGTGCAGCCGGTCCGCGCGCCCCGGCGCGCCAGAGCCGATGCGCAGATGCGCCGCCGGCGCGCGGGCGGCAAATTCGGCGAAATCCTCGCTGCCCATCGATGCCTCGCCCTCGGTGACCACATCGCCGAACTGGGCGCGCACCGCGGCCAGGACGGGGTTGAGCGCGCGGTCGTCATTCACCAGCGGCGGCACCTTGCGCTGGTAGTCGAGCGTGCAGGTGACGCGCATCGTCGCCTCAAGCCCGGCGACGAGCCGGCGGATCGCGGCTTCGGCGGTGTCGCGCGCTTCGGCGTGCAGGGTGCGGACGCTGCCCTTCAGATGCACGCGTTCGGGGATGATGTTGTAGGTCACGCCACCCTGGAAACTGCCGATGGTCACGACCGCAGGGTGGATCGGCTTCACCTCCCGGCTCACCACGGTCTGCACCTGCGCGACGAAGGAGGAGGCCGCGACGATCGGGTCGATGGCGGCATAGGGGTGCGCCGCATGGCCGGACTTGCCGCGCACCACCAGGTCGAAGCGATCCGCTGCGGCCAGACACGCCCCGCGCACATAGCCGAAGGACCCGACCGGCATGTCGGGGTGGTTGTGGAAGCCGAGCGCGAGGTCCACGCCCTCCGCCGCGCCATCGGCGATCATGGCGGCGGCACCTTCCAGCACTTCCTCCGCCGGCTGGAAGACCAGCAGCACGCGGCCGGCCAGCATCGGCGCCATATCCTTCAGGATTTCGGCCGCCCCCAGCAGCGTGACGGTGTGGATGTCGTGGCCGCAGGCATGCATCTTGCCCGCGACGGCCGACGCGAAGGGCAGCCCCGTCTCCTCGGCGATCGGCAGCGCGTCCATGTCAGCGCGGATCGCCAGCGTCGGGCCCGGCCGGCCGCCCTCGATCACGCCGACCACGCCGGTGCCCCCAACTCCGGTGCGGTGCGGGATCGCGAGCCGCGCGAGCTCGGCTGCGACGATGCCAGCGGTGCGGGTCTCCTCGAAGGCGAGTTCGGGGTGCGCATGCAGGTCGCGGCGCAGCGCAACGAGGCTCGGTTCGAGGGCAGCCGCGGCATCGCGGATGCGGGCGGCGGGGTCGTTCGGGAGCGTGTGTGCGGGCATGCCGCCATCCTCGGGTGAAGAAACAGTCATGGCAAGGCGCCCGCCTTGCAGGCCCCTGAAATCGCGTGCAATACGCCGGGCAACGTATGGGAGAGGGGCATGAAGAACGGTTTCATCCGTCGCGATGTGCTGGCTGGCGCTGCGGCGCTGCTGGCGGCGCCTGGGGTTGCGCGCGCGCAGTCCTGGCCGAACGGCCCGATCCGCATGGTCGTCCCCTTCGCCCCTGGCGGCACCACCGACATCGCGGCGCGCTTCCTGGCCGATGGCCTGACGCAGCGCCTGGGCGTGTCCGTCATCGTCGAGAATCGCCCCGGCGCGGGTGCGACCACCGGCAGCCAGCTGGTCGCGGATGCGGCGCCTGATGGGCAGACGCTGGTGATGAGCAACATCGCCAGCCACGGCATCTCGCCCAGCCTCTATCGCAACCTGCGCTACGACCCGGTGCGCAGCTTCAGCCACATCGCCATGGTCATCACCAACCCTTCGGTCTGGGTGGTGAACAAGGATAGCGGCATCAACAACCTGACCGACCTGGTGCGGCTGGCGCGCGGGCGGCCGGGCGGGCTCGACATGGCTTCCTCGGGCGCAGGCTCCTCGAACCACCTGCTGATCGTGCGCTTCTCGCAGCAGAACGGGATCGACCACACCCACGTTCCCTTCCGCGGCGCGGGCCCGGCGATGCAGGCGGTGATTGGCGGGCAGGTCCCGATGATGTCGGACAGCCTGCCTTCGGCGGCTTCGCATATCCGCCAGGGCAGCGTGCGCGCCATTGCGATGAGCAGCGCCGAGCGGCACCCGAGCTTCCCCGATGTGCCGACCTTCCGCGAACAGGGCTTCGACCTGGTCAGCACGTCGTGGTTCTCGCTGTCGGGGCCGGCCGGCATGCCCGCGCCGATCGTCGAGCGGCTGCACCGGGAGACGATGGCGGTGATCACGACGCCGGCCGCACGCACGCGCTTCGCCGAGCTTGGCGGCGATCCCGGCGACATGACGCCGGCGCAGTTCACCGCCTTCGTCGCGGCGGAGGTTGCGGCCTGGGCACCCGTGGTGCGGGCATCCGGCGCGACGGTGGACTGAGTTTTATCCCGTCCGGCCAGGGCCGGGCGGACGCACGATTGCGTGTTCTGACCGGTCTGCCTAGGGTAGCCGGCCACAGGGCGGCGCAAGATCGCCCTGATAGTGCAATGCCTGCAGGGCGGCGCTGGATACCGGCGGAGTTGGGTGGAGGGTACGGGCCGCAAGGCCCGACGGGAACGAGGGGCGAATGAAGCTCAATACCAAGAATCTGATCAGCGGGGGTCTCCTCGTGCTGATCGCGGTGGTCGGCCTATGGCTGAACCAGGACCACAACCTGGGCACCGCGCGGCGCATGGGCCCCGGCTACATGCCGATGCTCACTTTCTGGCTGCTGGCGGGGCTTGGCGCGCTGGTTGTTGTCGGCGCGCTCTTCAACGGGCCCGATCCGCTCGATGATTGGACGAAGCTCGAAATCCTTGCGGTGCCCTTCGCGCTGGTCGCCGGCTTCGTTGTCTTCTTCATCGCGCGCAGCGTGGGCTTCGTAGGCTGGTATCCGCTCGGCTTCGGCCTGCTCGGCGCCTGCCTTGCGATCTCCGTCGCACCCGGCTGGCGCCCGATCGGGCTGGTGCACGCAGGCATGGCGGTGTTCGGGCTTATGCTCGACCAGTTCGGCCTGATGATTTCCATCGTCTGCGCCGTGGTGGTGGCCACGCTGGCCGAACCGACGCACCGCCCGAAGGGTGTGCTGGGCCTTGTGATCTTTCTTTGCGTGCTCTGCTGGTGGGTCTTCATCCGCGAGCTCGATATCCGCGTGCCGGTCTGGCCCGTGTTCCTGACTCAGTGACGCCGCGACACCGGGGAACGAATCCATGGAACTCCTGATCGCGAATCTCGCGCACGGCTTCGGCGTCGCGCTGAGCTTCGAGAACCTGCTCTTCGCCCTTCTGGGCTGCGTCATCGGCACGGCCATCGGCGTGTTGCCGGGCATCGGCCCGGTGGCGACCATCTCGCTGCTGCTGCCGATCACCTTCGGCATGTCGGCGACAACCGCCATCATTATGCTGGCGGGCATCTTCTACGGCGCGCAGTATGGCGGCTCCACCACCGCCATCCTGCTGAACCTGCCGGGCGAGGTGTCCTCGGTCGTCACCACGCTCGAAGGCTACAAGATGGCCCGGCGCGGGCGCGCGGGTGCGGCGCTCGCGACAGCGGCCATCGGGTCGTTCTTCGCAGGCACGGTGTCCACCATCATCGTCGCCGCCTCCGGCCCGCTGCTGACGCAGGTGGCGCTGAGCTTCGGCCCGGCGGACTACTTCTCGCTCATGCTGCTCGGCCTGATCATCTCGGCCGTGTTGGCGCAGGGCTCGGTGGTCAAGGCGATCGGCATGGTGGTGCTGGGCGTGGCGCTCGGCCTGGTCGGCACGGACGTGCAGACCGGCCAGCAGCGCTTCACCTTCGGCATCCCGGAACTGTCGGACGGCATCGGCTTCGTGCCGGTGGCGATGGGCATGTTCGGCATCGCCGAGATCATCCTGAACCTCGAGCGTCCGGAATCGCGTTCCATCCTGTCGGCCAAGGTCGGCAGCCTGTTCCTGACGAAGGAAGAGTGGAAGCGCGCGACGCCGTCGGTGCTGCGCGGCACCGCGCTCGGCTCGCTGCTCGGCATCCTGCCGGGTGGTGGCGCCAGCCTCGCGGCCTTCGGCTCCTACATGATGGAGCGGAAGATTTCGAAGTACCGCCACGAATTCGGCACGGGCGCAATCGAAGGCGTGGCCGGTCCGGAAGCGGCCAACAATGCGGCGGCGCAGACCAGCTTCATCCCGCTGCTGACGCTCGGTATCCCCGCCAACGCCGTCATGGCGCTGATGGTCGGCGCGCTGATCATCCAGGGCATCCAGCCGGGCCCGCGCATGGTGGAAGCCCAGCCTGACCTGTTCTGGGGCCTGATCGCGTCGATGTGGGTCGGCAACCTGATGCTGCTGGTCATCAACCTGCCGATGATCGGCGTGTGGGTGAAGCTGCTGCAGGTGCCCTACAAGTACCTCTATCCGTCGATCCTGATCTTCTGCTCGATCGGCGTGTACTCGCTGAACAACAACGTCTTCGACATCTACATGACGCTGATGTTCGGCGTGTTCGGCTACCTCTGCAACAAGCTCCGCCTCGAGGCAGCGCCGATGCTGATCGGCTTCGTGCTTGGCCCGATGATGGAGGAACACCTGCGCCGCGCCATGCTGCTGTCGCGCGGCGACCCGTATGTCTTCATCGACTGGAACACCCGTCCGATCAGCACGACGCTGCTGGCGATCTCCGCGATCGCGCTGGGCTCGATGCTTCTGCCCAGCATCCGCAAGGGCAAGGACAAGGCGCTGGCCGAGTAACCCGGCCGCACAAGGCGAACCGACGAGGGGCCGCTCCGCAAGGGGCGGCCCCTTTCGCTTGCGCCCGTCCGGGCGCAGTTTCGCCGCCACCCACGACGGAGGATGCGATGGACCTGCAACTGAAGGGCAAGGTGGCGCTGGTGACTGGCGCCTCGGCGGGGCTCGGGCGCGGCATTGCGCGCCTGCTGGCGGAGGAAGGCTGCAGGCTGGCGATCCTCGCCCGCCGCCGTCACCTGCTGGAGGAATTGGCGGCCGAGCTGCCCGCTTCCGCCGAGCCGCTGATCCTGGTGGAGGACATCACCAGCCCGGGCATGGCGGAGCGCACGCGGGACGCGGTGCTCGCCCGCTTCGGACGCTGCGACATCCTGATCAACAATGCCGGCGGGTCGCGTCCGCAGGCCGATCTCGGGCCTGAGGAGGTCTGGATGGAATCGATGGACCTCAACTTCCACGCCGCGCGTCGCATGACCCATGCCTTCGTGCCCACCATGCAGGCGCAGAAATTCGGGCGCATCGTGAACCTCACGGGCCAGGACGAGCCGCACAACATCAACGCCGCGAGCGCCCCGAACGGGGCGGTGCATATCTGGGCGAAGGCGTTGTCCCGCGCGCTCGGCCGCGACGGGATCACGGTGAATTCCATCCCGCCCGGGCGCATCCATTCCGAGCAGATCGACACCCGCATCATGCCGACCGAGGAAGCGCGCCGCGCCTGGGCGGAGAAGGAAGTGCCGGTGGGCTATATCGGGGAGCCGGAGGATCTGGCGGTGCTGGCCGCGTTCCTGTGCTCGCCGCGGGCGCGCTACATCACGGGCCAGGTCATCCATGTGGATGGCGGCACGCGGCGGTTTAGCCACTAGAATCTCCCCACGACAACGCTTCGCGTTGCCGCGGGGGCCCCGATCGATGTTCCCCACGAAGCCGCTGCGCGTCTGCGTGGGGGCCCCGGATGGGTGCCCATCTTCCAGCGTGCGGCACCGCCTGCCGTGGCGAAGCCACGGCAGGGCACCGGGGGGCGGAAGCGGAGGACGGGCACGGGCCGACTTCCAATTGTAGGCCTGCCGGAAGGGCGTGGGGCGGGCGGCGTCCTCGCGGCATCGCAATCTGGGGCGTGGGCGAGGCGCGGTAGGCTTGGGGGGAACAGGCCAGGGCTTGCGCATGACCAGCCACGCCGCCCATCACCATCGCCCGGGCGCGGAGGGCGCGCCCACCCATATCCGCCGCACCATTGCCCGCGCCAAGCGCCGGCGCCGCGCCGCGCCCGCCCCGCACGCGATCCGCCTTTTCGACCGGATGGCGGATGCGGTGGCATCCACCGTCGGCTCCTGGCGCTTCATCCTGATCCAGTCTGGGCTGCTGTTGGTCTGGATCGCGGTGAATGCCGCCTGGGGCCGCAGCGCCTGGGACCCCTACCCCTTCATCCTGTTGAACCTGCTGCTGTCCTTCCAGGCCGCCTACACGGCGCCCATCATCATGATGAGCCAGAACCGCCAATCCGATATCGATCGCGGCCGGGCATTGGCCGACTACCAGGTGAATCTCCGCGCCGAGGCCGAAATCGCCCTGCTGCATGAGAAGCTCGACCTGCTGCGCGAACAGCAGCTGGCGGAGATGACGGCGATGCTGCAACGCGCGCTGGCGCGCATCGAGACGCTGGAGGAACGCCGCGCATGATCGGCTGGCTTGTCCGCCTGCTGCTGCTGGCCGCAGGCGCCGTCACCGCGCTGTTCCTGGCGCGGGAGGCGGAGAATTTCGCGGTGGTGGAGGGCATGGTCGCCATCGCCCTGGTTGCCGCGGCAGTACTGGTGCTGGCGGTGATCCGGCGGAAATAGCCGGGACGCGCCCGATCCTGCCGCTTTCCGCCGCGCCCTCATCGGATTAACACTCGGTCATGGACGCCGCGATCCTCGCCGAACGGCTCGAGGAGGCCCGGAGGGGCCTGCTCGACCTCTCCACCCGCAACCGGCTGCTGGCCCTGCCGAAGCCCGGCCGGTCCCGCGGCGTGGTGATCCTGGCCGATGAGGATGCCGATTTCGTCCTGGCGGAGCTGATCGCCGGCAAGCCCTTCGGCTTCGAGGCGGCGGAGGCCGAACCCGCCCCCGCGCCGGAGGCACCGCCCGACGCCGATGCCAAGCCGAAGCGCCGCCGCGCGGCGAAGCCCAGCAAGGCCGAGGGTGTGGAGGCCGCTTCCGCGGACAAAACGCGCGAGGCCTGGCAGGTGGATTGGCTGCTGCGCGCGCGCCTCTCGTCCACGGACCTCGCCAAGCGGCTGCGCGACCTGATGACCGATGCCCGCACCGCGCGGGAGGAAACGGGCATGGCCACCCTCTCGCTCGGCATCGGCACGCTCGCCTGGCGCGACCCCGCAACGCCGGGGACGGAGCGGCTGGCGCCGCTGGCGCTGCTGCCCGTCACGCTGGAACGCGAAGGGGTGAGCCAGCGATTCCGCCTTCGCTGGAGCGGGCTGGAGGTGCAGGAGAACCTCTCGCTGCGCGAGATGCTGGCGACGACCTTCAAGGTCAGCCTGCCCGCCTTCGAATCCGAGGCCTACGATCCGACGCAATGGGCCGAGGCCGTGCAGGGCGCGATCGGCACGCGTGAGGGCTGGGGCGTGGACGCGGATGGGCTTGCGCTCGGCCTGTTCAGCTTCGCGAAATTCCTAATGTGGCGCGACCTCGACCCCGCGGCCAATCCGGGGCTGGTGGATCATCCGGTGATCCAGGCGCTGGTCGGCGGGCGGATGCTGGATGGCGCCGCCCCCTTCCCCGACGACGCCGATGTGGATGCCGAGATCCGGGTGGAGACGCTCGATCACGTCATGGATGTGGATGGCAGCCAGGCGCTGGCGGCGGAAGCCGTGCGCCGCGGCGGGCACACCGTGATCCAGGGCCCGCCTGGCACGGGCAAGTCGCAGACCATCATGAACATCATCGCCCAGGCGGTGCTGGATGGGCGCAGCGTGCTGTTCGTGGCGGAGAAGCTGGCAGCGCTGGAAGTGGTGCAGCGACGCCTCGGCACGGCAGGCCTGGGTGCGGCGTGCCTGGAACTGCACTCGGAGAAGCAATCGAAGCGCGCGGTGCTGGACGAGCTGCGCGCGACGCTCGCCCTGCCCTCGCCACCGAAGCCGGAACGCGATGCGCTGGTGAAGCGGCTGGGGTCGCTGCGCGCGCGGCTGAATGCGCATGCGGCGGCGATGGCCGGGCCGGTCGGGGCCAGCGGGCGGCCGCTGCATGCGGTGGTGGGGCGGCTGGTGGCGCTGCGCGCGGCGGGCGCACGCGCGCCCGATTTCGCGCTGCCCGCCGGCGGCTGGGATGCGGCGCGCATCGCAGAGGCACGCGAGGCGGTGGTGGAACTCGCCGCACGCGCGGCGGAAGGCGGGCCGCAGAGTGCGTGGCGCGGCGTCACCGCCGCACTGCCGCCGACCGACCAGGAAAGGCTGCTGGCGCGGCTGCCGGCGCTGATCCGTGCGCTGGCCGGCGGCGCGGGCAGCCCGGCTGCGGCGCGCGCTGCGCGTGACGA
>JBIKSZ010000337.1:0-3362 GCA_044348345.1 Roseomonas sp.
GACCTGGCCGCACGACCTGCGCCGGGGGGGGCGCGGGAAGGCTCTCTGGCGTGAACAGCCTGGGCAGGTCGCCGCGCTTGATGCGCATGTAGGCCGGGCCCTTGTGGGCCACGAGTTGCGCGAGCAGTGGCGCGACATGCGTGGCGCAGGCGGGCTCCACGACGACCATGCCTGGCAGGGCGCGCATCAGCGCGATGTCGTCGGTCGCCTGGTGCGTCGGGCCGCCTGGCGAGGTAAGGCCTGGCATGAAGCCGATGAGCTTCACATTGGCCTGCGGATACGCGATCTGCAGTGCAACCTGGTCCATGGACCTGCGTGTGGCGAAGACGCCGAAGGTGTTCACGAAGGGAATGTCGCCCGAACGCGCCATGCCGGATGCAACGCACATGAGGTTCGCCTCGGCGATGCCGAGGTTGAAGAAGCGTTCAGGAATAGTGTCGCGGAACAGGTCGGTCTCGGTGGGGCCGGTCAGGTCGGCGCCAAGGCAGACGATGCGGGGATCCTGCTGCGCCAGCGCAAGCAGGCCGCGGCCATAGGCCTTGCTCTCGGTCGGCGTCCCGTCGCGCCAGAAGGCGGCAGAGGAGGCGATGGTCAGTGGCGGACGCATGGTATCAGCCCTCCAGCTCGGCCATCGCCTGGGCCGCGACGGGCGGCGGCAGCTTCGCGAAATGCGCCTTGCGGCCTTCCAGCGCACTGACCCCACGCCCGGGGAGCGTGTTGGCGAGCAGTACGGTCGGCGCATCGGGCGTGGCGCGGGCGGCGGCGAGCGCGGCCGTGATCGCATCGAGGTCGTGACCATCAAGCTCGATCACGTTCCAACCGAAGGCCCGCCACTTGGCGGCGATGTCGCCCATGTTGAGGACGGCGGTGGTCGCGCCATCCACCTGCATGTCGTTGACGTCCACGATCGCACAGACATTGCCGAGCTTGAAGGCGGCGGCGGACATTACCGCTTCCCACGTCTCGCCTTCCTGCAACTCGCCATCGCCGATGACGACATAGACGCGGCTGGTACTGCCGCGGCGGCGAAGCGAAAGCGCCATGCCAACGCCAACCGAAAGCCCCATTCCGAGCGAGCCGAGCGTCGCCTCCACCCCCGGCAGCCGCTCGCTCGCGATGATCTCGAGCGGGCTTCCATCCACGCCGTATTGCGCGAGTTCCTGCACCGGCAGTGCGCCGCGCTCGGCCAGCGCGGCGAAAAGGATCACGCCATAATGCGCAGGTGAGAGCAGGAAGCGATCACGCCCTTCCCAGTGCGGGTCGTCTGGGTCATAGGCCATCTCGTGGAAATAGAGCGCGGCCATGATGTCGGCTGCACCGAGCCCCTGGCCCACATAGCCTTCCCCGATCGGGGCCACCATGCGCACGACATGCCTGCGTAGCCGCAGCGCCTTCTCGGCAAGTTCGGCGCCGGTGAGGCCTAGGCGGTGTCTGGTCATGCAGGAACGAGCTCCGGGGCGAGGGCATCCACGGCCAGCATCGCATCACGGATGGCGGCAGCGGTGAGCGCGGGGCCGCGCAGGTGGGTGATGTGCGGCGCGGTCATCGTCGCGGCGGCGATGCGGTCCAGCGCGTCGGTATCCTGGCGCGCGAGGCCAATGCCTGAGAGGCGCACGGGCAGGCCAAGGCCGGCGCAGAACGGGAGGAGGCGGCGCAGCATCGCGCCCTCACCGGGCGTCAGTTGCAACTGCACGAGCAGGCCAAAGGCCACCTGCTCGCCATGCGGGATACGGTGGACCGCCGCCTCACGCGTGAAGCCGCGCGTGAGCGAATGCGCGAGGGAGAGGCCGCCATTCTCGAAGCCGAGGCCGGAAGCAAGGATTACGGCTTCCACCACGGCTTCGAAGGCTGGTGTCAGCCGGCCTGCAGCGGCATCGGCCATGGCTTGGGACGCATGTTTCAGCAGGACCTCGAAGCCCAGCGCAGCGATGGCACCGGCGGTACGAAGCGGGGGCGTGCCCTGCGGCGTCAGGCCATCCACCGCGGCGCACCCCTCGGCCTCGAAGCGCTTGGTCAGGCCGTCGCCAATGCCTGCGCGCAGCAGGGCGGGCGGTGCATGCAGCAGCAGTTCCGTGTCGACGATTACCGCCTCAGGGCTGTGCGGCAGCCTTTCCACGCGATCCAGCGCGCCGTCCTGGCGGTACATCACGAAGATCCGGCTGGTCGGCGAATCGTTGGAGGCGGCGGTCGGGATCGTGACAACCGGCAGGCCGCGCTTCAGCGCCACGGCCTTTGCAGCATCGATGGACCGTCCGCCACCGAGCCCGATGACGCAGCCGGCATCACGCGGTAGCTCGGCATCGATTATGGCGATCGCGGCATCCGAGACCTCGCCTCGCAGCGCAGCGCTGCCGCAGGCGACGCCCGCCTGGCGCAGCGCGCCATCGACTATCGCGGCATAGCGCGCAAGCACATCGGCGTCGCCAACCAGCGCCGCGCTCCGTGCGATACCAGCAACGACCGGGCCAACCTCGCGCAAGGCGCCCGGCCCCTGGAGATAAAGGCGGGGGCCGCCGAAGGTGCGGATCACGTGGCACCGCCGAGGCGGCGGCCGCCCAGTGTGTAGGCCGCCTCTGTCAGTTGCATCACCGGTACCATGTCGTCGAGCGAGGCGAGGGGCGGTGCGCCGCGTCGCACACGCTCAAGGACATCGGCCATGAAGGGCGGATACTGGCCGACATTGGTGGTGTGGGTGCGGATGGTGCGGCGCGTACCGTCATTAGCGATGACATGAACCGTCTCGGGATCGGGCGCGATCACGTAGTGGCGCGGCGTGCGCAGTGCGAAGTGAAGGTCGAAGCTGCTGGTTGGCGCAGGGTAGAGATAACCGGCCTCCACCTGCGCCAGCGCGCCGCCGGGGCCGGCGAACGTCACGGCGCCGTAGTCCTCCACTGGGAAGCCCCAGGACGCACTGGAGAAGGACGCGGCAACCGGCCGCGCCGCATCGCCCCACAATGCGTGCACGATGTCCGTGAAGTGGCAGCCGAGGTTCAGCATCGCGCCACCGCCGGCCAGCACCGGATCGAGATTCCAGGCGCAGCCATTGTCTAGGTAGCGTTGGGCGAAGCCCGCGATGAAGCGGAAGGCCATGTGCTGCACGCCGCCATCCTCGGCGGCCAGATCCTGCATGAGCCGGAAGAAAGCGCCGTTGCGGAACACCAGCGGGACCGCGCAGAAGGCGCTGCGCTCGGCCGCCCGCGCTGCGAGCGCCCGCACCTGCGCGACAGTCGTGCCGCAGGGCTTCTCAAGCGCGAAGGGGATACCCTCGTCGATCAGAAACTCGGCCTGGGCGGGCATGTCGAGGTGACGGCCGAGTGCGACCACGAAGTCCGGCTTGGTGCGGCGGCAGAGTGCGCGGAAGT
>JBIKSZ010000119.1:0-11142 GCA_044348345.1 Roseomonas sp.
CCACAAATCCAAGATGGCCGCCGCAAGCCGCCCGCCCGCCCCGCCGCGTCCCTTCTCCACCGTGCCGCCCGCGCGGCTGGCGGCGCTGCGCTGGGTGCTGACCGATATCGACGACACGCTGACCACGGAGGGGCGGCTGACCGCCGAGGCCTATGCTGCGCTCGAAGGGCTCCAGGAGGCCGGGCTCGTCGTCGTGCCCGTCACCGGCCGCCCCGCCGGCTGGTGCGACATGGTCGCGCGCTTCTGGCCGGTCGCCGCGGTGGTCGGGGAGAATGGCGCGCTGTGGTACGCGCTCGATCACGCGGCGCGGCGGATGCGGCGGCACCAGGTGCAGGATGATGCAACGCGGCTCGCGGCCCGCGCGCGGCTCGATGCGCTGGCGGCGGAGGCGATGCGCGCCGTGCCCGGCACCCGCATCGCCGCCGACCAGCCCTTCCGCCTATTCGATGTCGCCGTGGATTTCGCCGAGGATGCCGGCCCCCTGCCGCTGACTGACGCCGAGCGGATCGCCGCCATCTTCCGCGCCGGCGGGGCGGCGGCGAAAGTCAGCTCCATCCATGTGAACGCCTGGATCGGGGAATGGGACAAGCTCTCGGGCCTTGGCCATCTGTTTGCCACGCTGTGGCAGCCGCTCGGGGAGGTGCTGGACCAGGTCGCCTTCCTCGGCGACAGCCCGAATGATGCGCCGCTATTCGGCGCGGTGCCGCTCTCGATCGGGGTGGCGAATGTCGCCCCCTTCCTGGACGGGATGACGACGCCGCCCGCCTATGTCACGAGAGGGGCCGGCGGCGCTGGTTTCGCCGAATTCACTGCGGCCGTGCTGGCCGCCAAGCACAGCAAGGGAGGATCACACGCATGAAGCGACGTCTTCTGCCGGCCGCGGGCTTTGCCGCGGCGCTCATGGCGGCGATGCCGTGGTCGCAGGCCGCGGCCCAAACCGGTTGCGCCTTCCGCGGCGCGCTCGATGAGGCCTATTGCGACGCGAACCGCGACATGGTGGCCGACGTGCCGACCGAGGCGAACCGCCAGCGCGACCCCTCCACCCTCGTCTTCGCCTACACCCCGGTCGAGGACCCCGCGCTCTATGCCAGCCAGTTCCGCCCGTTCCTCGAACATCTGACGCAGTGCACGGGCCGGCGGACGGTCTATTTCCAGGTGACGTCGAATGCTGCGCAGGTGGAGGCGATGCGATCCGGCCGGCTGCACATCGCGGGCTTCTCCACGGGGCCGACGGCCTTCGCGGTCAACCTGGCGGGCGCCGTGCCCTTCGCCATCAAGGGCAATGAGCGGGAGTTCGAGAGCTATCGCGTGGCGATGATCGTGCGCGCCGACAGCCCGTTCCGCTCCGTCACGGACCTCAAGGGCCGGCGGGTGGCGCACACCTCGGCCACCTCGAATTCGGGCAACCTGGCACCGCGCGCCTTCTTCCCCGGGCTCGGCCTGGTGCCGGACACCGACTATCGCGTGATCTTCTCGGGCGGCCATGACCGCAGCGTGATGGGCGTGAATGCAGGCGACTACGATGCCGCGCCGGTCGCCTCCGACGTTTACAACCGCATGATCGCCCGCGGGCAGGTCCGGCGGGAGAATTTCCGGGTGATCTGGGAAAGCGACCCGTTCCCGACCTCCTCCTTCGCGCTGGCGCATGACCTGCGGCCCGAATTGGCGGCGCGCATCCGGCAGTGCTTCTTCGACTACCGCTTCCCGGAAGCGATGCGCCGCGACCTCGGCGGCAATGACCGCTTCTGGCCGGCGACCTATGCCGAGCATTGGGCGCCGGTGCGCGCGGTGGCCGATGCGGTGAACGCGCCCTACAACCGCTCGGCCTGGGATGCCGAAAGCCGGCGCGAGCTGGAAGCCGAACAGCGCCGGAACCAGCAGCGTCAGCAGCAGCAGCAGCAGCAGCAGCAGCAGAACCAGCAGCCGGCGGCACGTCCCCAGTGAACCAGATGGCCGCGCGGCAGGGCGCGGGCGGCCAGGCCCGGACGGGCCTGGTCATCCGCGGCCTCAGCAAGGAATACGTGCCCGGCAAGCCGGTGCTGCGCGGCATTGACCTTGCGATCGCGTCGGAGGGGATCACGGCCATTATTGGCCCCTCCGGCACCGGCAAATCCACGCTGATCCGCTGCATCAATCGCCTGGTGGAGCCGACGGCGGGCGAGATCCTGCTGCATGGCCAGGATCTCGCGAAGCTGCGGGGCAAGGCGCTCAGGCTGGCGCGCCGGCGGATCGGGATGGTCTTCCAGGAGTACAACCTGGTCGAGCGGCTGACGGTGATGGAGAATGTGCTCTCCGGCCGGCTCGGCTATGTGCCGCTGTGGCGCGCCTGGCTCCGAAATTACCCGGAGGCCGATATTGCGCGCGCCTTCGAGCTGCTGGACGCGGTCGGCCTGCCCGAACACGCCACGCGCCGCGCGGATGCGCTCTCAGGCGGGCAGCGCCAGCGTGTGGGCATTGCGCGCGCGCTGATGCAGGGCCCGGAATTGCTGCTGGCCGATGAGCCGACCTCCTCCCTCGATCCCAAGACGGCGGTCGAGGTGATGGAGCTGCTGGCGCGGCTGACGGCGGCAGCCGGCGTGCCGGTGATCGTCAATATCCATAATGTGGAGCTCGCCAAGCGCTTCGCCAGCCGCATCATCGGCATGTCGGGCGGGGCGGTGGTGTTTGACGGCCCGCCCAGTGATCTGCGCCCATCCCATCTGCAGCAGATCTATGGCGGCGAGGATTGGCTGTGAGCGAAGCCGCCCTTGCCGCGCGCCGCGCCTTCGCGCCGAACTGGGGTGCGCGCGCCGCGCTGCTCGCGCTTGGCGTCTACTGCATCTACGCGCTCGGCCGGCTCGACATCACCTGGGCGCGGCTGGTCACGGGATTCGGGGAGGCGGGGCGGTTCCTCGCCCGCATGTGGCCACCCAATTTCGAGCGCTGGGAATTGCTGCTGGAGGGCCTGCTGGAGAGCATCCAGATCGCGCTGCTCTCCTCCGCACTCGGCATCTTGTTGTCGCTGCCGCTCGGGCTGATGGCGGCGCGCAACCTCTCGCCTGCGATTGTCGCGGCGCCGACGCGCGCCTTCGTCGCGCTCTGCCGGTCGCTGCACTATGTGATCGTCGCGATCCTCTTCGTGAAGGCGATCGGTTTCGGGGCGCTGGCCGGCGTCGCGGCGCTCACCGTCGCCTCCATGGGCTTCATCGCCAAGCTCTTCGCCGAAGCCATCGAGGAGATCTCGATGAAGCAGGTGGAGGCGATCCGCGCCACCGGGGCAGGGCTGCCCAAGGTGCTGCTTTATGGCGTGCTGCCACAGGTGGCCTCCCGCTTCACGGGCTTCTGCCTATACCAGCTGGATTCAAACCTGCGGAATTCCACGCTGGTCGGCATTGTCGGCGCGGGCGGGATCGGGGGCACGTTGTTCGCCGCCTTCAAGCGCTTCGATTACGATTTCGTCGCGGCGATCCTGCTGTCCATCATTGCGCTGATCTTCCTGGCCGAGGTGATCTCCGGCCGCATCCGGGCGGCGATGCGATGAGCGCCTCTCTCGCACGCGACTGGGACCGTTTCACGCCGCAGGAACGCATCGGCCGCTGGCTGGTCTGGCTCGCCATCGTCGCGAGCCTCGTCTGGGCCGTGCGCAACGTCGAGATCATCCCGGAATTCCTGGCGGATGCGCCGGAGCAGATGGCCGATCTGCTGGTGCGCATGTGGCCGCCCGACATCGCGCATTATCACCCGGCTGTGCATGACGCGCTGATTGAGACGCTGCATATCGCAACCCTCGGCACGGTCTTCTCCTTCGCGCTGGCGGTGCCACTCGCGCTGATGGCGGCGCGCAATGTGTGCCGCATCCCCGTCCTGAACGGCTTCGCGCAGCTGATGCTGGTGTCCTCCCGCAGCGTGAACTCGCTGGTCTGGGCGCTGATCTTCGTGGCCGTCTTCGGCCCGGGCGCCGCAGCCGGCACCTTCGCCATCGCCTTCCGCTCCGTTGGCTTCGTCGGGAAGCTGCTGGCCGAGGCGCTGGAGGAGACGAACCCGGGCCCGGCCGAGGCGCTGCGCGCGGCCGGCAGTCCCTGGGGGCATGTCATGCTGAAGGGCGTCTGGCCGCAGGTGCAGCCCGCCTTCTGGGGCATCGCGCTGTTCCGCTGGGACATCAATGTGCGCGAAAGCGCCGTGCTCGGGCTGGTGGGTGCGGGCGGGATCGGCGTCGTGCTCGACGACGCCATCAACTTCTTCCAGTGGGAACGCGTGGCGACCGTGCTGCTGGCGATCCTGGTGGTGGTCATCATCGCCGAGATCGTCGTCACCCGCATACGAACGCGATTGATCTAGGATGCAGACGGCGTTCGACCTTCTCGTCATTGGCGGCGGCGTCAACGGCGCGGGGATCGCGCGCGATGCGCAGGGCAGGGGGCTGTCCACCTGCCTCGTGGAGCGCGGGGACTTGGCGGGGGCGACATCCTCCAACTCCTCGAAGCTCATCCATGGCGGGCTGCGCTATCTGGAGCAGTACGAGTTCCGCCTCGTCCGCGAAGCGCTCGCGGAGCGCGAGGTGCTGCTCCGCATCGCCCCGCACATCGTCTGGCCGATGCGCTTCGTGCTGCCGCACCGGCCGGAGATGCGCCCCAAGTGGATGATCCGCGCCGGCCTGTTCCTCTATGACCATCTGGCGCGGCGCGTCAGCCTGCCGGGGACCGAGGCCGTGCGGACCGTCGCGCATCGCTACGGCGCGCCGCTCTCCCCCGACATCACCGACGCCTTCGCCTATTCTGATTGCTGGGTGGAGGATAGCCGCCTGGTCGTGCTGAATGCGCGCGATGCCGCCGCGCGCGGCGCCGAGATCCTGGTCCGCACCGAGTTCATCGGCGCCGAGCGCGGCCCGGAGGGCTGGACCTGCCGGCTGCGCAGCGCCGACGGCACCGATCGCCGCGTCACCGCGCGCGCGCTCGTCAATGCCGCCGGTCCCTGGGTGCTGGAGGCGCAGGACGCCGCACATGCCCGCGCGCGCGACCGCGTGCGGCTGATCCGCGGCAGCCACATCGTCCTGCCTGCGCTCTACGAAGGCGACCAGGCCTATATCCTGCAGAACGACGACCGGCGCGTGGTCTTCGTCATTCCCTATGAGGGCCGCTTCTCCCTGGTCGGGACCACCGATGTCCCCCATGAGGGCGATGCGCGCGAGGCCCACTGCACGGCGGAGGAGGCGGCCTATCTTTGTGCCGCCGTCGGCCGGCAGTTCCGCCGCGCGCCAGACCCCTCCGAGATCGTCTGGAGCTATTCCGGCGTGCGCCCGCTGCATGATGACGGCGCCGATAACCCATCCGCCGTCACCCGCGACTATGTGCTGAAGCTGGATGACGCGGCAGGCCAGGCGCCGGTGCTGCATATCTATGGCGGCAAGATCACCACCTATCGGCGCCTCGCGGAGGAAGCGGTGGGAAAGGTCGCGGCTGCGCTCGGCCGGGCGGGCACGCCCTGGAGCGCGACTGCGGCATTGCCGGGCGGCGCATTCGGCGGGCTCGACCTGCCGGGCTTCGAGGCGGAGATGGCGCGCTGCCACCCCTGGCTTGCGCCCACCACGCTGCGGCGGCTGGTGCGCGCCTATGGCAGCGATCTCGACGCGATGCTCGATGGCGCGAGCGGGCCGAATGCGATGGGCGAGGATTACGGCGCCGGCTTCACGGAGCGCGAGCTCGACTGGCTGGTGCAGCACGAATGGGCGCGCACGGCCGAGGATGTGCTTTGGCGGCGGAGCAAGCTCGGCCTGCACATGCCGCCCGAGGGCCAGGCACGGCTCGCCCAGCGCCTGGCGGCCTAGGCAGGGCTGACAGCGCGGCGGCGGCTTTCTAGGCTCCCGCCTGGATCGCAGGAGGCCGCCCCGATGACCGTGCCAGGATCGCGCCGCCCGTGAGCGAGGCCGCGCCCGAAGGCTCGCGCCGCGTCGTGATCGCGTTGGGCTCCGCGCAGACGCTGGCCTGGGCCTCCTCCTACTACCTGCCGGCGATCCTGGCGGCGCCGATGGCGGCCGATCTCGGCATTCCGGCATCCTGGGTGTTCGGCGGCTTCTCTGCGGCAATGTTGCTCTCGGCGCTGCTCGGGCCGGCGGCGGGGCGGGCGATCGACCGTCGCGGCGGGCGCGATGTGCTGACGCTGTCCAACCTGATCTTCGCCGCGGGGCTCGTGCTGATGGCGCTGGCGCAGGGCCCGGCCATGATGGTGCTGGCCTGGCTGGTGGTGGGCGTCGGGATGGCGATGGGGCTCTATGACGCCGCCTTCGCGACGCTGGCGGGCCTGTATGGACGTGCCGCGCGCACGCCCATCACCGGCATCACGCTGATCGCGGGCTTTGCGAGCACGGTCGGCTGGCCGCTCTCTGCGATCATGGAGGATGCGCTGGGCTGGCGCGGCGCCTGCCTTGGCTGGGCCGCGCTGCATCTGGTGCTGGGCTTGCCGCTGAACCGGCTGCTGGTGCCGCCCGCGCCGCCGCCCGAGAAGCAGCAGGCGGCCGCGATGGGCGAGGCAGCGCCGGCGCCGCGCTGGGCCATGCCGATCCTGGCCTTTGTCTTCGCCGCCACCTGGACGGTGGCGGGCGCGATGGCGGCGCATCTGCCGACCATGCTGCAGGCGGCGGGCGCAACGCCCGCGATGGCGGTGCTGTCGGCCGCGCTGATCGGCCCGGCGCAGGTGGCCGCGCGGGTGCTGGAATTCGCCATGGTCCGGCGCATCCACCCGATCGCCACGGCGCGGCTGGCATCGCTCGGCCATCCTTTGGGGGCGGCGGTGTTGCTCCTGGCGGGCGGCATCGCCGCGCCGGTCTTCGCGGTGCTGCACGGCATGGGCAATGGCGTGATGACGATCGTGAAGGGCACGCTGCCGCTCGCGGTCTTCGGGCCGGTCGGTTACGGCGCGCGGCAGGGGCTGTTGGCGGCGCCCTCGCGCTTCCTGCAGGCGCTGGCGCCCGTCGCCTTCGGCCTGTTGCTGGAACGCGCGGGCGTGGGCGTGGCGCTGGCGGTGACGTCCGGCCTGACCTTCGCTGCCTTCTTGGCGCTGTTGGCGCTGCGCGTGCAGGTGAGGCGCTAGAACTCTCCCACAAAACCCCAACGCGGCGTTGCGGATCAGGCGCTCGGCTGCGGCGGATTGGGGCCCGGCGGCGTGATGAGAGGGAACTCTGGCTGTTCAGGCGGTGCGCCGGGCCATTCGGGCCCGGGCGTCTCGGGCGCCACTGGCGGCAGGCCCGGCCATTCGGGGCCTGGGCCGGGCGGCGGTTCGGGCCGCGGTGTTTCCGCCGGTTGCGGTGCGGGGGGCGGGGTCTCGCGAACCGGATCGGAGAGGCGGATGGGCGCGGTCATGCCGCCTGAACGCGCTCGGCCCGGCTTGGTTGGGGCGGGGGCGAACCCCCGCACCGGATCAGGCGGCGACGGCGATCGGCGTCGGCGCGACGGGCACGCGCTCGGCGATCTTCGCCACGGCCTGCTCACGCGTGATGGTCTCGACTGCCGCGATCTCGACAGCGAGGCGCTCCAGTGCCGCCTCGAAGATCTGGCGTTCGGAGAAGGAACGCTCCGGGTTGTTCACGTTGCGGGCGAGGTCGCGCAGCACCTCGGCAACCTTACGCGGGTCACCGCTATTGAGCTTCGCCTGCAGTTCTGCCGCGCGTCGCGCCCAGGTGATGCCCCGCGCAGCGCCCCGCGGCGTGGTGTTCAGTACATCGAGCGCCTCGGCGATCAGCTCGCTACCCGCCAGGCGGCGAATGCCGTTGGCCACGACCTTGGCGCGCGGCACGCGCACCAGAAGTCGCCCCTCGCCGAAGGCGAAGTGAACGAGTTCAAGCTTCTCGCCGCCGACGGTGGCGGAGGATTCGCCCGTCACGCGGCCGACGCCATGGGCGGGATGCATCACCGCATCGCCTTCGGCGAAGCCAGCGAAGTCGCAGGCAGGCGCCGGAAGGTCGGCAGGCAAGGGCGCGGCGGCGGGGGTAGGAGTGCGGGCGGCGTCGGGCTTCGGCATGTCGGCCGGCTCCATCATCACGATGCGGTTCTGCAGGATGGCAATCAGATGACGGACCAGCGCGCGAAGATCAAGCGTTTCAATCGCAACGACTCATGCGTGTTGCGCGCAGGTCGCGTGTCCGGCGCGCGCGGCGTGCTGTGGGGGCGCCCTCGCTGGGCTCGCAACAGGCTGTCCGGCGCGGCAGAATGACGCGGTTGAGCGGGGTGAAGAGCGATGGCCGGAGCGGATGCGGCGCGGGCAGGCGTGCTGGTGACGGCAGATGCACTGGCGCGCAGCACGGGTGTCGCCGTGCTAGCCATCCGCAACCCGCGCGATGCGGCGCATGCCGCCGCCGCCCGAATCCCGGGGGCGATTGATGTGGACCTGCCGTCCGAACTCGCCGGTCCCGGCGGCGGGCTCGGTGGCGGTCGCCCGCTACCGGACATCCATGCATTGGAACGCCATGCCCGCGCCTGGGGTCTCCGGCAGGGCCAGCCCGTCGCCGTCTACGATGAGGACCGCAACCTCGTTGCGGCGCGCGCCTGGTGGCTGCTGCGCTGGGCCGGGATCGCGGATGTCCGGCTGCTGGATGGCGGCTTCGCGGCCTGGCGTGCGGCGGGGCTGGAGCTGGCCGATCATGCGCCCGTGCCGGCACCCGGTGATGTGCGCCTTTCGGCCGGCCACATGGCGGTGCTGGATGCGGATGGCGCTGCGATGCTCGCGCGCCGCGGCGTGCTGCTCGATTCGCGCATCCGCCCGAATTACATCGGCGCGGCCGTGCCGGCGGGCACGGCGCCGCGCGGGCACATCCCCGGCGCGCTGGGCGCGCCCGCGGCGGACAACCTGACCGAGCCCGGCCCCTTCGCGGAAGCCGAGACGCTGCGCCACCTCTATGCGGCACTCGGCGCGGATGGCAGCCGGCCGGTTGGGGTGTATTGCGGGGTTGGGATTTCGGCCTGCGTGAATGTCGCTGCCCTTGCCACGCTCGGCATCGAGGCGGCGATGTATCCGGGATCCTGGTCGGGCTGGAGCGCCGATCCGTCGCGGCCCGTGGTGGTGGGGGGACGTCCCGAGTGAGCCCGTTCGATGCGCCTTTGGACCGCCGCCCGAGCGGCTGCGTGAAGTGGAACCGCTACGCCGAGGATGTGCTGCCCATGTGGGTGGCCGATATGGATTTCGCCGTCGCGCCCCCAATCCTGGAAGCGATTGCGGCGCGCCTCGCGCATCCCGTGCTGGGCTATGGCATGGCGCAGGCCGCGCTGAAGGCGCGCATCGTCGCCTGGCTGGCGCAGCATTACGGGTGGGAAGTGGCGCCGGAGGCGATCATCCCGATGCCGGGCGTGGTGCCCTGCTTCAACCTGGCACTCCGCGCCACCTGCGCGCCGGGCGCTGGCGTGGTGGTGCAGACGCCTGTCTACCCGCCGATGCTCGCCGCCGCCGGCCATTGGGATCTCCGGCGCGTAGATGCGCCGCTATCCCCCGCCGATGAGCCGGACCTCGATGCGCTTGGCCGCGCGCTGGCGGAGGCCGGGGCGGGGTCGGCCTTCCTGCTCTGCAATCCGCACAACCCGACGGGACGCGTCTTCACCCGCGCTGAGCTCACAGCCATGGCCGGCGCCTGCGTGTCGGCGGGTGCGACGATCATCGCCGACGAGATCCATTGCGACCTGCTGTTCGACGGGCGGCGGCACATCCCCATCGGCTCGCTCGGGCCCGAGGTCGCGGCCCGCACCATCACGCTGATGTCGGCAGGCAAGACCTTCAACATTGCGGGCCTCAATGCCTGCTGGGCTGTGGTGACGGATGCCGCGTTGCGCGCGCGTTTCCAGCGTGCCATCGCCGGGGTTGCGGATCACGCGAATATCCTCGGCCTTGTCGCCACCGAGGCGGCGTTCGCCCATTGCGAACCCTGGCGGCAGGCGGTGCTGGCCTATCTGCAGGCCAATCGCGACTGGCTGGTGCAGGCTGTCGCCACGCGCCTGCCGGGTGTGGCGATGCGGGTGCCGGAGGGCACCTTCCTGGCCTGGCTCGACTGCCGGGCCAGCGCGGCGGCACCCGATCCGCAAGCCTTCTTCCTGGAGCGCGGAGGGGTGGCGTTCAATCCTGGGCCCGATTTCGGCCCGCCTGGCGCTGGCTTCGTGCGGCTGAACTTCGGCTGCCCCCGGGCGACGCTGGAGGAGGGCATCGCGCGCATGGCCCGGGCGCTGGCGCAGGGCTGAGCCTGCCGGAAGGCCTGTCGCGCCATCCCCCGCGGAGGCAGGTGGGGCGGCCCTTGCGTTAATCCGCGCGAAGCGACATGAAGATCGCAGAACATGGCGGGCATGCGCTTTCGGCGGGACAAACCCGCCAGGCGGGACCGGCTGGGAGCAGGGAGGCATCCGGGCGTGGCATCCACGAACGGTGATGGCGACACCATCCTTGAGACCGAAGGGCTGACCAAGGAGTTCCGCGGCTTCGTCGCGGTGGCCGATGTCGGTCTCAAGGTGCGGCGCGGGACGATCCATGGGCTGATCGGCCCGAATGGCGCCGGCAAGACGACCTGCTTCAACCTGCTGACCAAGTTCCTGCCGCCGACCCGGGGGACCATCCGCTATGATGGGCGGGATATCACGCGCATGAAGCCGGCCGAGGTCGCACGCCTCGGCCTGGTGCGCTCCTTCCAGATCTCGGCGGTCTTCCCGCATCTGACGGTGCTCGAGAATGTCCGCGTCGCGCTGCAGCGCGCCCGTGGCGGCAGCTTCGATTTCTGGCGGTCCGAGAGCCTGCTGAGCACCTTCGACGCGCGCGCGATGGAACTGCTCGAGGATGTGGGCCTGACGGCCTATGCCCGCACCAATGCGGGCGAACTGCCCTATGGCCGCAAGCGCGCGCTCGAGATCGCGACGACACTCGCGCTCGACCCCGTGATGATGCTGTTGGACGAGCCGACGGCGGGCATGACGCATGAGGATGTGGACCGCATCATCGCGCTGGTGAAGCGCGTGGCGAAGGGCCGCACCGTGCTGCTGGTCGAGCATAATCTGAAGGTCGTGGCCGGGCTTTGCGACACCATTACCGTGCTGACGCGCGGCCGCGTGCTGGCTGAGGGCGACTATGCCGCGGTCAGCGCAAACCCGGAGGTGCAGGCCGCCTATCTCGGCACCGATCCCGGCGTCGCGGGGGGGCACT
>JBIKSZ010000120.1:0-11133 GCA_044348345.1 Roseomonas sp.
CGAGGGTGCCACCAAGGGAGCCAATCGTCCGGATGCGCGCGCGGGCGTGGATCTCGGCATGCGCGAGCACGGTGGTCTGCGGGCGAAAGCGCTCCACCACGGCGCGCACATGCGCGCGGATGCCGCCTGAGCAGACCAGGACCGCTGGCTCACCCGCTGTGCTCGCGGCATCGAAGGCCTCGCGCAGCGCGGTCATGAAGGCTGCGAGGCGCGAGGGCGCCATGGCCAATTGCTTCTCTTCGCCCGGGCCGGACAGCGCCTCGGCGAAGTCGCGTTCCCATTCGGGGGAGAGGGCGATGATCGGTATGATACCTTGCGGGCCGCGCGCTGCGTCGCTGATCTGCCGCGCGAGGCGCACGCGCACCGCGGCGACAAGGCCGCCGAGGCTGCGCGTGCCGGCCGCTGCTGCTTCCTGGATGCCTTCCAGGATGGTCGGCAAATCGCGGATGGAAACGCGTTCGGCCAGCAGCGCCTGCAGCACGCGCTGGATGGTGCCGAGGCTCGCCTGCGCCGGCACGAGGTCCGACAGCAGGCGCTTATGCTCGGCGGGCAATTCGTCGAGCAGCTTCTGCGTCTCCGCGAAGGAGAGCAGGTCGGGCATGGCGTCGCGCACGATCTCGGTCAGGTGGGTGGCGAGCACGCCCGCCGAATCGACCACGGTGCAGCCCATGGCCAGCGCGTCCTCACGCAGTGCTTCCTCGATCCAGGCAGCAGGCAGGCCGAAGGAGGGTTCCTGCACGCGTTCGCCCGGCAGCGGCGGTGGGTTGCCGGAAGGGTCGATCGCCAATTGCAGCGGCGGCTTCAGCACGCCGCGGCCGGCCTCGATCTCCTTCACGCGCACCACATAGGTGTCGGGCGGGAGTTGCAGATTGTCCTGGATGCGGACCGACGGCAGGACGAAGCCGAGCTCCTGCGCCGTGGTCCGACGCAGCGCGCGGATCTGCTCCGACAGGCGCGGCGCGTCGCCAGCCGCGAGGCTGAGCAGGCCGTAGCCGAGTTCGAGCCGCAGCAGATCCATCCGCAGCGCTTCGGCGGGTGGCGGCTCGGTGGGCGCGGGTGGGGGTTCGGCGGCGATGGCTTCCTGCGCGCGTTGTGCCGCCCATTGGCTGCGCGCGAGCCAGCCTGCGCCGCCCGCCAGCGCGAGGAAAGGCAGCGCGGGCATGCCAGGCAGCAGCGCCATGAAGGCGGAGGCGCCGGCCGCGAGCGCGAGCGGCTTCGGCCCGCCGAGCTGCAGCGCGAGCGCCTTGTCCGCGCGGCCCTCGACGCCGCCCTTGGTCACGACGATGCCGGCGGCGACCGAGACCAGCAGCGCCGGGATCTGCCCCACCAGCCCGTCGCCGACCGTGAGGAAGGAGAAGGTGGAGACCGCTTCGCCGAACGGCATGCCGTGGCGCGCGACGCCGATGGCGATGCCGGCGATCAGGTTGATGGCGGTTGTGATGAGGCCGGCGATGGCATCGCCGCGGACGAATTTCGCGGCGCCGTCCATCGCGCCGTAGAAGGCGCTTTCCTCCTCCAGCTCCTTGCGGCGGCGCTTGGCTTCTGATTCGGTCAGGATGCCGGCCGAGAGGTCGGAATCGATCGCCATCTGCTTGCCAGGCATCGCATCCAGGCTGAAGCGCGCAGCCACTTCCGCGATGCGGCCCGAGCCCTTGGTGACGACGACGAAATTCACCACCAGCAGGATCGCGAAGACGATCAGCCCGACCAGCACATCGCCGGCCATGAGGAAATTGCCGAAGGCGGAGATCACTGCGCCCGCCGCATCCGGCCCTTCATGGCCGGAGGTGAGGATGGTGCGCGTGGTTGCGACATTCAGCGCCAGCCTGAGCAGCGTGGTGAGCAGCAGCACGGTGGGGAAGGCGGTGAAATCCAGCGGGCGCTGCATGAACAGCGCCACCATCAGCACCAGCACGGAGGAGGTGAAGGACAGCGCGAGCCCCACATCCAGCAGCCAGGGCGGCAGCGGCACGACCAGCACCGCGACCAGCAGCACGACGCCGAGCCCGAGCGCGACGTCGCCAGATGGCTTCGCACGCCCAACCCAATGCGGCAGCACCAGCGTCTTCATGCGTCAGGCGACGCCCGGCAGGGTGATCGGCGCCTGGCCCGGCGGGGGCGGCACGGGGACGCCCGCCGCGCGGTATTCCTGCAGCTTGTTGCGCAGCGTGCGGATCGAAATGCCGAGGATTTCTGCTGCGCGCGTGCGGTTGCCAAGGCAGTGGGAGAGGGTTTCGAGGATCAGTTCCCGCTCCACCTCCTCGACCTTGCGGCCGACCAGTGCGGTGACGCGGCCTGGCCCGGGTACAGGCGCGGGTGTGGGCGTGGCGGCGGGCGTCGCGCCTTGCGGCGCTTCGACGGCGGGGCGCGGCGGGATCAGCTCGATCGCCGCGGGCCCGATCTCGGCGCCTTCGGCCAGCAGCACGGCGCGATGGAGGCAGTTCTCCAGCTCCCGCACATTGCCGGGCCAGGGATGCGCGAGCAGCGCCGCAGCGGCCGGCGCCGAGATGGCGCGTGCCGGCAGGCCGTTGGCCTGCGCATAGCGCGCCGCGAAATGCTCCGCGAGAGGCAGGATATCGGCGGGGCGCGCGCGCAAGGGCGGGATGTGCAGCGCCAGCACGTTCAGGCGGAAGAACAAATCCTCGCGGAAGCGGCCCTTCGCCACATCGGCCGCGAGATCCCGATGCGTTGCGGCCAGCAGGCGCACATCCACCTTCACCGGCGCAGTGCCGCCCAGGCGGTCCACCTCCTTCTCCTGGATGACGCGCAGCAGCTTGGCCTGCAGGCGCGGGTCCATCTCGCCGATCTCGTCCAGTAGCAGCGTGCCGCCATCGGCCTGTTCGAACTTGCCCTTGCGCGCGGCGATCGCGCCGCTGAAGGCGCCCTTCTCATGGCCGAACAGCTCCGATTCCAGCAGCGTCTCGGGCAGGGCGGCGCAGTTCAGCGCGACGAAGGGCCCGCGCGCGCGGCGGCTTTCGGCGTGGATCTGGCGCGCCAGCACTTCCTTGCCGGTGCCGCTTTCGCCGGTGATCAGCAGGCTGGCATCTGCCTTGGCGAGCTGCCCTGCGCGCGCCAGCAACAGCGCCATGGCGGGGTCGCGCGCAACGGGGCCTTCCGCGGCGGGCTCGGCGCCGGCGGCTTCGAGCATCGCGATGATCAGGTCGGCATCGGGCGGCAGCGGCAGGAAGTCGCGCGCGCCGGCTTCGATGGCGCGCACCGCGGCCTCCGCATCCTCGGCGCGGCCGCAGCAGACGATGGGGCAGGCGATGCGCTCGGCCGCCAGCGCCTGCACCAGCCAGGCGACGTCGTGGCGCAAATCCACCAGCGCGAGATCGGCACCCTCCGCGCGCAGCCGGGCGAGGCCGGCGGCCACACCTTCGGCATGGGCGAGCCTTGCGCCGCGCGCGATGGCAACCCGCGCCGCCGTGCCCAGCTCGCCGTCGAGCGCCCCGATGATGAGCAGCCGCGCCATGGTCAGGCCGCGCCGCGATCGGCCTTGACGATTTCTGTCATCGTCACGCCCAGCCGGTTGTCGTCCACCATCACCACCTCGCCGCGCGCGACCAGGCGGTTGTTGACGTAGATGTCCACCGCCTCTCCCAGCTTGCGGTCGAGCTCCACCACGGCGCCGCGGCCGAGCTTCAGCAGCTGCGAGACCTGCATCGTCGCGCGGCCGAGTACGGCGCTGACCTGCACGGGGATGTCATAGACCGCATCCAGATCGCGCGGGCCGCTGGCCGAGGGATCGGCCTGCGCTTCCGTCACCGGCACTGGCTCGAAGCCGTCCTCGGTCGTCATGCCTTCTCACTCCCGATGGTGAAGCCCGCCGCCGCCAGCGCATCGCGCACCGCCGCGCGGCGTGCGGCGAGCGAGACCAGCTGCGCCCCGTCGCGCCATTCGATACGGCCATCGCCCGGCGCGATCGCGGCATCGGCGACCACCTCCGGCCCGTCCGGCAGCCGCGCCGCGACGGCGTTCACCAGCTCGGGCGCGACGCGGAGCTGCGCTTCCGGCCTGTCGGCGAGGGCTGGGCGCAGCGCGGCCGCGACGCAGGCGAGTAGCGCGGGGCCGAGCCGCGCGGCCTCCTCCGGCAGTGCGGCATCCATGGCGCCGAGCAGCAGCCCGGCAAGCGCCTCCGCTGAGAGTACGGCGGCGCGTTCGCCTTCCTCGGCGGCGGCGGCGAGTGCTGCGGCGATCATGCCGATACTGGCGGTGATCGCGGCCTCCTGCGCTGCCGCCTGGCGGCGCAGGCCTTCGGCCAGGCCCTCGGCGAAGCCCAGCGCATGGCCTTCGGCCTCGGCCTCGGCGCGCAGCGCGGCGAGCAGCGCGGGGTCGGGCGGCGGTGGTGCTGCGACCGGCGGTGGCGCGGCGAGATCGGGGAGCCTTGCGCCGAACCTCATGTGATCATCTCGTCCTCACGCCCGTCGGCCAACTGGATCTGGCCTTGCGCGGCGAGGTCCTTGGCCTGCAGGACGATGGCGGCCTGTGCGTCGTCCACGTCGCGCAGGCGCACCGGGCCGAGCGCGGCCAGATCGTCCTTCAGCAGCTTCGAGGCGCGCTCCGTCAGGTTGCGGAAGAACAGGTCGCGCAGCGGGTCGGAGGCTCCCTTCAGCGCCAGCAGCAGCTTGTCCTTCGGCACGGCGCGCAGCAGCGTCTGCACGCCCGGCGAATCCAGCCTCTGCAGATCGTCGAAGGTGAACATCAACGCGCGGATCTTCTCGGCGCTTTCGCGGTTGCGTTCCTCGAGCGCAGCGAGGATGCGCGTTTCTGCCGCGCGGTCGAGGTTGTTGAAGATCTCCGCCATCACCTCATGCGCATCGCGCCTCTGGCCGCGCGCGAGGTTCGACATGAATTCGGATCGCAGCGTCCGCTCCAGCCCGTCGAGCGCTTCCTTCTGGATGGTTTCCATGCGCAGCATGCGCATCACGACCTCCATCGCGAAGCCTTCTGGCAGCAGCGAGAGCACGCGCGCAGCGTGGTCCGGCTTCACCTTCGACATCACGACGGCGACGGTCTGCGGATATTCGTTCTTCAGATAGTTCGCGAGCACCGCTTCGTTCACATTGCCGAGCTTGTCCCACATGGTCCGCCCGGCGGGGCCGCGGATCTCCTCCATGATCTGCGCCACGCGGTCGCGCGGCAGGGTGCGCAGCAGCATCCGTTCGGTCACCTCATAGGAGCCGATGAGGTGGCCGGTCTGGCCGAGGAGGCTCGAGAATTCCGTCACCACCTGCTCCACCTGGCCTGCGGAGATGGTGCCGAGCGCAGCCATGGCCTGCGACAGGTCGCGGATCTCGTCCTCATGCAGCTTGCCGAAGATCTGCGCGGCCTGCTCTTCGCCGAGCGCCAGCATCAGCGTCGCGGCCTTCTGCGGCCCGGTCAGCTCCTTCGATCCGCTCATCCGGGTGCTTCCTCCGGCGTCAGCCATCGGCGGATCTGGTTGACGGTCTGCTCAGGATTGGCTTCGACAAGCTTGCGCAGCGCCTCAAGCGAGGAGGCGCGCATCTGCCCTTCCACCCGCGCGACCGAGACCATGGCGTCGGCGTCCTCCGCCTGGCCGGCGGCGCCGGGCAGCGCCGCCATGCCGGGTGCGCCGCCCGGCAGCGCCGCGGCGCCGCTGGCCCCGGGCAGGGCCGCCGCATCCGATCCGCCCTCGGCGGCGATCGCGCCATTCGCGGCGCCGCCGGCCAGCGCGGGCGGTCCGGCCAGCGCCACGCCCAGCCGCCCGACCAGCGGGCGCAGCAGCAGCAGGATGGCGGCCAGCGCCACCAGCGCCAGCAGCGCGCTTTCGACGATGCGGCCCATCATCGCCGGCGGCACGGTGTAGCCGAGGATCGCGAAGCCCTCCGGCCCGCCATCGGCTTGCGGGGGTTCGGCGAAGCGGAGGCTGACGACATCCACGCGGTCGCCGCGCCGCTCATCGAAGCCGACGGCGGAGCGCGCCAGGGTTGCGATGCGCTGCATCTCCTCTGGCGTGCGCTCGCGCCAGCGCGGCGGGCCGGAGGGCTGTGGCTCCCACACGCCATCCACCAGAACCGCGACGGAGACGCGCCGGATGGCGGGCTGTTCGCGCAGCACATTGCGCGTCACGCGGCCGATCTCGAAATTCGTGGTTTCTTCCTGCCGCGATTGCTCGTTGCGGCCGCCGCCAGCGGGATCGGCGCCGGGCAGCTGGTTCTGCACCGAGACATTGCCGGCTTCCGCGCTGCGCTGCGTTTCGGTGCTGGATTGCGTGCTGCGGGGGACCTGGTTGTCTGGGTCGAAGCGCTCCTCCACCGTCTGCACGCGGTCGAAATCGAGATCCACCGAGGCTTCCGCGCGCACGCGGCCGGGGCCGAGGATGCGCTCCAGCAGGTCTTCCACTGCGCGCGCCAGGCGCAGTTCCTGCGCGCGGCGAAGCTCCTCGGCGGTCTGCGCGGCGGCAGGGCCGGACAGCGCCTGGCCGGCACGCGCCAGCAGCTCCCCGCGGCTGTCCACGATCGAGACATTCTGCGGCCGCAGCCCGGGCACGGCGGCGGAGACGAGGTGCAGCACCGCCTGCACGCCTGCGCGGTCCAGCCGCTGCGCACCCTGCATGGTGAGCACGACGCTGGCCTGCGCTTCGCCGCGCTCACGCGAGAAGGGCTCGCGCCGCGGCAGCACCAGGTGCACGCGCGCCTGGCGCACGCCCGCCAAGCCGCGGATGGTGCGCGCCAGCTCGCCTTCCAGGGCGCGCAGGCGGTTCATGTCCTGCTGGAAGGGGGTGGTGGTCAGGCTTTCGCCGCGGTCGAAGATCTCATTGCCGACGGAGCCGCCGGCCGGCAGCCCGTCGCGCGCCAGCAGCAGGCGGATGCGCGGTACATCGGCTTCCGGCACCAGAATCTGCGCGCCGCCGCCGGTGATGCGGTGCGGGATGCGGCTGCGTTCCAGCGCGGCGACCATCTGCGCAGCGTCGCGCTGGTCTAGGTCGCCATAGAGCAGCGCCATCGGCGGTTCCGCCGCGCGCAGCATCAGGAAGGCGAGCAGCCCGAGCGTCACCGCGCCGATGCCGGCCATCGCGGCCAGGCGCAGCGGGCCGAAGCCGCGCAGCTGCGCGATCAGCCTTTCCATCCGGCGCTCCTGCTGCGCGCCGCCTGTTTTGCGCATCCTGCGCATGGCGGCGTGCCGGACGGCATCCCCGACTGCATCCTGCATCCTCATCCTGCCGGCTTGGCCGGCGGGCAGCTTTTGCCGGGGGAGGTGTAACGGCGCGGTTAATTCGTACCGGGCACTTCACGCAGGCGGTCGAAGCCGATGCTGGTGCTGCCCAGGCGCAGCTGCAGCTCGCCATTCTCGCGCATCGCGCCGGTGACACGGCCGGTGACGCCGAAGCCGAGCGGCACGGCCGTGCCATCCGTCGCACGCCCGGCGACGGCGGCGCTGTAGGTGCCATCGGGCCGCGCCTGGCCGCGCGCATCGCGCCCATCCCAGCTCCAGCGCGTCGGCGTGGCGCCGAGCGCGACCGTGGCGCTGCGCAGCACCGTGCCGGCGGCGTCGCGCACCTCCACCACCGCTCTGGTGGCGCGGCCGGCGGGCGGCAGCATGATTTCGGCCACGCCCCCCTGCAGCGGCAGGCGGTCGGTTTCGAGCGTGACGCGCTGCCCGATCAGGTCGGCGGCACCGGCCAGTTGCCCGGCCTGTTGCAGCTCGAGCAGGCGGCCGAGCGTCTGGTTGCCCTGCAGTTGCTGTTCCACCGTCGCGAATTGCACCAGCTGCTGGGTGAGTGTCTCGGTATCCATGGGCTTGGTCGGATCCTGGTTGCGCAGCTGCGTCGTCAGCAGCGTCAGGAAGGTGCCGAGATCGGCTGAGAGCCGCGGGCCAGCACTACGGCCGCCAGTTGGCGTGGCCGTGCCGGCCTGGGTCGGGGCGAGGCTGCCGCTCATCGCATGTCTCCTTCAGAGGGCAAGGTCAGATGGCCAGGTCGAGCAGGCCGCGCGCAGCGGCCGGCGGGGGAAGGGTGGCGGGCGCGGCGATGCGCGCGGTGCCGCGCTGGTCGGGTGCGGGCTGGCCGGTGGTCTCGCGCGGGGATGGGCGGCGCTCACGCTGGCCTTCGCTGCCGGTGCCGAGGCCGAAGGAGAGGCTCGGGCCCCGCCCTTCCTCGCCGCCGAGCCCGGCGCCGCCGAGGGCGCGTTCCAGCTCCGCACGGTCACGCAGCAGCAGGGCCAGCGTCTCGGGCCGTTCGGCGCGCAGGCTGATCTGCGCCTCCGCGCCGTTGCGCGCGATCTCGACCTCCACGCGGCCAAGGGCGGCGGGTTCGAGCGTCAGGCTGAGGGAATCATCGGAGCCGAGCGCGAGGGCTATGGCGAAGGGTGCGACCTGGCGGGCGGGCCAGGGGATCGGCGCGGCGGGCCGCGCTGCGGGCGACGCGGGTGGCGTCGCGACGAGGCTGGCGACCGGCGCGGTGGCGAGAGCCGGCGGTGGGGTGAGGCCGGGCTCGGCGGCCGGCGGCCGCGCGGATGCGGGCGCGGTTGGTTCGGCCGGGGCGATCTCGCGCGCCGTGAGGTCGGGTGGCGTGAGCTCGGGCAGCGCGGGCGAGGCAATGGCGAGCGGGGCGGGCTCGGGCGCGGCCAGCTCGGGCGCGATCAGCGCGCGGGTCGGCGGCGGCGGGCTTGGGGCTGCAATGGGCGATGCGTCGGCCTCGGGCGCCGATGGCGTGGCGCCGGCGCCGAGCGTCACGGCGATGCGCCGTGGCGTGTCGGGCGTGGCGTTGGATGGTTTGGGCGCGATCGCGCTGGCGAGCATGGCGGTGGCGGTGGTGGCCGGGTCGGCGACGGGCGATGCCGCGTCAGGCTGCGCCAGTGTGGGCGCTGCCTGCGGCGGCAAGGCAGTTGGCGGCATGGCCTCGGGCGCGACCTTGGCCAAGGGTGTGCCGGCGGGCGCGGCGAGGATCTCGGCCGTCGCGGTCGGTTCGACGGGCATCGGCGACGTCTGCTGCATCGTGGCGCGCTGTGGCGCCGCGAGAGGCATGGCGGCGATGGATGTCGCGACCGACGCGGCGAGGACCGGCGCGGGCTGCGGCACTGCAGCATGTGGCGCGACATCGGGCGTGGCGGTGCGTGCCGCGATCTCTGGGCCGGGCGCCACCGCTTCGGGCGCGGCCAGAATTGGCGGCATTGGCAGCGGGAGCGCGGCGGAGAGTATCGGAACGAGTTCGAGCGGCAGCCCGTCAGTCGGCACGGCGGCTTCTTCGGAGGATGCGAGGGCTGTCTCGGCGACGCCATTCTGCAGTGCGATTTCGGCCAGTACGTCCGCCAACAGCGCAGCGAAGCCGAGACTCTCGGCAGTGTCCGCCGCCGGCATGGCGACGGGGGCTATCGCAGCCATGGCAGGCAGCGTCGGTGCAGTTGGCGGCAGGATCGCATCCATCATCGGGCAGGCAGTCCGGCGGCGACGGCCCGATGCCATCGCACGGATGCGGCTTCGCAAGCCTCGTGCCGCATCGGCCGGGCCGCAGCCGGCAGTCCGCGCCGCTGCTGCGGCGGGAATTGCCATGCCGGCGGCAGAAGCTGCCGGCTGGCTGGCCGTGCGGCCTGGCACGGCGCTTGCGCCAGCGGCCCCGAAACTTCTTGCGAGGATACGGACCCGATGTCGCTTCTCGGCTCGATGACCACCGCGATCAGCGGGCTCGCCGCCCAGGCGCGCGCGCTCGGCCATGTGTCCGACAACGTGGCCAATAGCCAGACTGTCGGCTTCAAGCGCGTGGACACCAACTTCACCAGCTGGCTGACGCGTTCGACGATGCGCCTGCACATGCCGGGCTCGGTCGAGGCGCGGCCGGACTACACCAACACCGTGCAGGGCACGATCGAGCAGGTGGAGAACCCGCTCGCGCTGGCCATCGCCGGGCAGGGCTTCTTCTCCGTCGCGCAGGCGCGGGGCGGGGCGGGTGGCGATGTGGTGTTTGACGAACGGCAATTCTACACGCGCGCGGGCGACTTCGCGATGGATCGCGACGGCTTCATGGTGAATGGCGCGGGCTACTACCTGCAGGGATGGCGCATGCTGCCGACCGGGGAGCCGGACCGCACCTCATTGAACGCGATCCGCATCAGCGAGCTGGTCTTCAACCCCGTGCCGACGGGGCGCATTGATCTTGCGGCCAACCTGCCGGCCAGCATCGCCGACGCCGCCCCGGTGACACTGCCCGGAGCCGCCGCGCCGGGCACGGATCCGCAGCAGAGTTCCATCCTGCAGATCTACGACGCGCTCGGGAATCAGCGGCAGGTCACCCTGAACTGGTGGCGCGTGGACAATAACACCTGGCGGCTGCGTGTTGACGCGCCGGGCGCCGCCGCGCCGGCCGCGGCGCCGAGCGACCGGCGCGTGGCGGAGATCAATTTCGGCGGCACGATTCCGGGCGGGCCGACCGCCCCGCCGGGCACCATCTCCTCCATCACCAGCCTGCAGAACATCACCGCGCCTGGCGGCGGGCCCTTCGCATCCGGCGATCCTGCTGCGCTGAGCTTCGTCGTGGATTACGGCTTCGGCGCGCAGACGGTGAATCTGCGCCTCGGCGGCTATGGCGTGCCGACGGGCCTGACCAATTACTCGGGCACCGATTACGGGGTGCGCGACCTCAGCCAGGATGGCGTGCCGCTCGGTTCCTATTCCGGTGTCGTGGTACGCGAGAATGGCGATGTGGCGGTGAACTACGACAATGGCCAGACGCGCGTTGTGGCGCGTGTGCCGGTGGTGGCCTTCAACGATCCCGACAAGCTGCAGCGGCTGGACGGCCAGGCCTTCATGCGCACCGTCGAAAGCGGCGAGGCGCGGGTGACGGATGCGGCTTCCAACGGCGTCGGCAAGCTCGTAACCGGCTCGCTCGAACGGTCGAATGTGGATATCGCCGCGGAATTCTCGAAGCTGATCCTGGCCCAGCGCGCCTATACGGCGAATACGCGCATCGTCACCGCCAGCGACGAGATGCTGCAAGACACCATCAATATGCGCCGCTGAGCGGCGCATATTGATGGTAGTTTTTTTATGCCCTCAGGCGCCGGGCGGCTGCTCCGCAGCCTTGGCTTGCGCGCCACGCACTGGTGCGCGGGCGACGCGGTTGGTTTGGGCGCGGGCCGCATTCGCGGCCTCGGGCCGCCGGTTGCCCGCCCCCCCTTC
>JBIKSZ010000338.1:0-3348 GCA_044348345.1 Roseomonas sp.
CCGCTCGCGCGTCCATTCGGGCCCACATGGCACGGAGGCCGCGCGCCAGGCTTTCAGTCGAAGGCGCGGTCGCGAAAGGCGGTCATGCCAGCCTCTGCCGCGGCGGCGGCGGCGGCGGCGGCGGCGCGCATTCCTCGCCTTGCTGCGCGGCGGCAAGAAGCGCAGGTGGAGTTCAACCGCGGAAACCCGTGGTTTTCCTAGCATGTCCCGACTGGGCCGACCGCCACGGCCTGCCCAGCGACCACCTGCCACCCAGCAGTCGCCGGCAATGAAAAAGGCGCCGGAGTTGCCCCCAGCGCCTTCCCCGTAGCGTTCGCCTCGATCAGAAGCCGATGGAGTAGCGCAGCATGGTGGTGATGGAGGGATCGTTGCCGTAGGGCATCTGCCGCACGGAGGCGTCGAAGACGATCGCCTGGTTCGACGCAACCATGTAGCGCATGCCGGCCGAGCCCGCCGCCCGCACCTCGTTCTGCTGCTGGCTCGCGTTAATCGAGAAGCGCCCGAGACCCAGGATCGTGCTGGTGCCGTTCGCCTCCCCATAGGCTTGCGCCATGCGACGCTTATCGTTTGGCAAAGCTCGGCGCATCCCAATTCCAATGCCATACCGAAATGCGCGTCAGGAACGCGCCGAGCACCGTGGCCACGAACAGGGCGGTCAGAAGACTCTCCTGCTGATTGGCGCTGATCCACATGAGGCCAAGAGAGAGGAACAGGCCCCAGATCAGGCAAACTTCAGCGTAGAAAGACCGACGCATCGCCGGCACCATTGGATCGGAACGCACGACGTCGCGGAGGATGCCGCCGCCCGCACCATTCAGCGCTGCCATGATAGGACCCCAGAGCCAGAGCGGCTCGAGCGAGCACCTCTCAGCCACCACCACCCCGGTAACCGTGAACGCCGCAAGCCCAAGCGCGTCTGTAACCTCCAGCACGGCCGAGGGCCGTAAGCGTCCGCGCAGCCGGATGTAAAAGTTGGCCGCGTCGAACAGCCACAGCCAGCGAGCGCTACCGAAATCGAGCACCTTCAGGAACGTGAAGCTCAGCAGCACGACCCCTAGCACGGTCAGCACCGCCTCGGGTGTTTCCATGACACCGAGCGGGTGGCGGTTGGCCATCATGTCGCCCAGCATGCCGCCGCCCAGCGCGGGCAGGATGGCAAGGACCGCGCCGCCGAATAGCGACCAGCCGTGAGCGCGCGCGATGATAACACCCGACAAGGCGAAGGCTACCGTGCCAATTAAATCCAGCGCACTGAGCCAGGCTGCGCCCGCCAGCGCAGATCGCATCAGGGCGCTGCGGAACTCGGCTTGCTGCCATTGCTCGGCCTGCTGGCGCTGCGCCGCGATCGCAGAATCGACTCGCGCGAGGCTCTCCGCATCAATAAAGCCTGGAGCGAAGCCGATCACGACGGGAGACACCGAAACCGGCGCGGTGACCGCGTGAAACCTATGGTTCCCTTCGGCCGCCAGCATCTTGAAGGCCGCTAAAGCTTCGACAACCGCCACATCAACCAGGCCCGCCCGCAACGCCGAGATCACCGCCCCATCTGATGGCAGGACCACGGTGCCGGATGCATCAGAGAGCCTTGTGGCCATGGGCGATGTCCGCGCGACTGCGATGCGCATGCCCTCGGCCCGTGCCGCGGTCAGGGCTTCGGTAGGATCACGATGGCTGCGGTACCCACGTGGGAGAATGAGGATGTCGCGCCGCTCGCCATAGGGAATGCTGCGCACAGGCAGGTTATCCGTCGCGGCTGGCACTGGCAGGGCGAAGGCAATGCGGCCCTCGCGCAGAGCCTGTAGCGGATCAGACAGCGTGACGCCGCCAAGGACGAGGTCGAGTCCGCTCTGTTCGGCCGCGACGTGCAGCAAGCGGAGATCCCATGACAAGCGTTCCAAGTTGCGCGAGGCTACGGCACCGTGCAGGCCCGGCGCCTGCCGGAGATATGCTCCCGCTTGCTCCGCCATGGCAGGCCCGGTGAGCAGCAGCAGCGCTACTCCGATCGCCGCAGAGGCCCGCTGCAGCGCGCGGATCGCGCGACCGAGCCTGAGTTCGGATCGACCACGGCCCCTGGGATTTTCTCTTAATTTCAGCATATTAAGATTGAAATTGTAAAAACAATCAGATGTCAAATTTCAAACGAATGCCGCTTTGCTGTGAAGCCGTCTGCGTCCGACCCGAATGAAGGGAGTGCGGTGGTGGAGCTGAGCGGGATCGAACCGCTGACCTCGTGATTCCGAACAACGCGCCCCCCCAACCCCATACCCCTTGCAACCGCGCAACCGTGCAACTGCTCTGCCGGAAGGGCCCTGCACCTGTTGCTGCGCCGACCTCAAAGGGCCGCCACCAAAGAGTTTCTAGAGATGTCCAGCTCCAAAGCGATGTACCGCCGCACGATGCAGCACAGGAATCGGCGCCACATTGTATAAAAGTATGTGTCTTTACGTTGCAGCGCGAATGGCAGCCATGTAATTTTTTTGCGGCCATTAATTGCCGATCGTTGCCGATATATGCATAAAGATGATGTGTCGACGTGCTGGCACGGCGTCAGCGCTTCGGTGAGGCGCATCCCCAGGAAGACCGCCCATGCTTGAGCTGACAACAGTCGCGTACCTCGCCGGCATGACTTTGGCGCTCCTCGGCGCTGATAGTTACTTCAACGCGGATACAGCGCGATTCGAGGTGCACGTTCACCCCGGCGCCCAGCCGGCTGGCTACACCGAAGTCGTCGCCACTCGCATCATCGATCACGAACTGCGCCGCATCTTCGATGCGAGCTCAGTCATGCGCGTTCCTCATGTCAGGATCCAAAGCGACAATTCTCTCGTCAGTGTCATCGCCAAAGCTGCCAGGGTCGACCAGCTGCAATACGCCATGCAGGATTTACTGCGACTTGATCCACTATCAATTCGAGTTGCTATCTATCCGCCGCCATCTCCCGAGGCAGGCGTCGTACTGCATGCGTTCGGGAGCCGCCCTTCTGGGGACACCTTCGACATTGCAGTTCCTGGTGTTCGCGGCGATGCACGCGCATCACTGCGGGCCATAGCAGCTGCAACAGCGCTGGTGATCGATCCCTATCACACACGGCTCCAAGAATTCCGCGTCATTACGTCAGACGCTTCGATTGCACTCTATCGCGCGGGTTACACCCCCAATCTTCCTGATGAAAAAAGGGAGGCTATCCAGGATTTCGAGCGGAGGTTGAGAGACGCCCTGCAGGCGGCAAGTCCTGCAGACGCCGTCCGCGCAGCCCCCGACTTCAACCTCCTTGGTGTCGCCCGCTGGTGGCTCGGCGACACAGCAGGTGCAGAGGCGGCCTTCCGACGCGCGATCGATTTGGATGCA
>JBIKSZ010000121.1:0-11132 GCA_044348345.1 Roseomonas sp.
ACCGCTGCGGGCCGCGCCTTGGGCGCGGCACGCAGCGTTGCCGTGGGGGCCCCGGCTTGGCGCCCATCCTCCCCGGACAGTTCCGCCTGCCACGGCAAAGCCGCGGCAGGGCACCGGGGGGCGGCGGCTGCCAGCGCACGGCCCGGGCTGCACGGTCAGCACCCTATGCCTTGGGGGCCACGCACGCCCCTTTCCCCTGCCGGCGCGCGGCCCTATGGTCCGCGCCGACAGGACCCCTGCCATGAGCGACGACGCAAGCCCCGCCGAGAGCCTGATCCCCTATGAGGCCTGGACCGACGACGCACTCCGCGACGTCGTCGCCCGCGCGCTTGAGCTCGCCGGCAGCGAAGGCCTGCCGGGCGAACACCATTTCTACCTGACCTTCCGCACCGACCACCCGGGCACCAAGGTCCCGGGCCACCTCAAGGCCCGCTACCCGCAGGAAATGACCATCGTCCTGCAACACCAGTTCGAGGCGCTGACCGTGGACCGCCAGGCGCGGCTCTTCTCGGTGCAGCTCTATTTCGGCGGCATGCCCGCGAAGCTGGTGATCCCCTTCGGCGCGCTCACCGGCTTCGCCGACCCCGCCGTGCGCTATGGCCTCCGCTTCCAGCCCCAGATGGAAGACGCTGCCGCCGAGCCCGAGCCGGCCGAGGAACCCGCGCCCGCCCCGGCACCCGCCGCGCCCGAAGGCCCGGCCCAGGTCGTCAGCCTCGACGCCTTCCGCCGCAAACCCGCCCGCGAGTAGCTCAACCCGGGTGCCGTTGGCGCGCCCGCCCGGCTGGGCTACCACCGCGGGAAAGGCTGCTGCCCGCGGAGAATGACCATGACCCCGCCCCTCGATGCCGATGCGCATGCGACCGTCCCTGCGCGGCCCCCCGGCTTCGCCTATTCGCCGATGTATCCCCTCGGCGAGGACACGACCCCCTACCGCAAGCTCGACATCGCCGGCGTCTCTACCATCGAGGTCGAGGGCAAGCGCGTCCTCAAGATTTCGCCCCAGGCGCTCGAACAGCTCGCCTTCCAGGCCTGCCGCGACGTCTCGCACCTGTTGCGCCCGGCGCACCTCCAGCAGCTGGCCAATATCCTGAAGGACCCCGAGGCGACGGCGAATGACCGCTTCGTTGCGCTCGATCTGCTGAAGAACGCCTCCATCGCCGCGGGCGGCGTGCTGCCCATGTGCCAGGACACCGGCACCGCCATCGTCTTCGGCAAGAAGGGCGGCCGCGTCTGGGTGGAAGGCGACGAGGAAGAGGCGCTGAGCTACGGCGTCCACCGCACCTACACCGAGACCAATCTCCGCTATTCGCAGATGGCGCCGCTCACGATGTGGGAGGAGAAGAACACCGGCAACAACCTGCCGGTCGAGTTCTCCATCATGGCGCAGCCCGGCGAGCACCACGCCGATGAGCTGCACCTGATGTTCGTGCTCAAGGGCGGCGGATCGGCCAACAAGACCTTCCTGCTGCAGCAGACCCGCGCGGTGCTGTCGAAGGACAAGCTGCTCAAGTTCCTCGAGGACAAGATCAAGTCCCTCGGCACCTCCGCCTGCCCGCCCTATCACCTGGCGGTCGTCATCGGCGGCACATCGGCCGAGGCGACGCTCAAGACCGTCAAGCTCGCCTCCACCCGCTACCTCGATACGCTGCCGACCGAAGGCAGCATCACCGGCCACGCCTTCCGCGACGTCGAGTTCGAGAAGGAAGTGCACAAGCTGACGCAGTCGCTCGGCATCGGCGCGCAGTTCGGCGGCAAGTATTTCTGTCATGACGTGCGCGTGGTGCGTCTGCCGCGGCATGGTGCGTCCCTGCCGATCGGCATCGGCGTGTCGTGCAGCGCCGACCGGCAGATCAAGGCGAAGATCACGCCGGACGGCGTGTTCCTGGAACAGCTGGAACACGACCCCGCCCGCTTCCTGCCCGAGACCACTGACGAGATCCTGGGCGGCGAGGTCGTGAAGATCGACCTGACGCGCCCGATGAGCGAGATCCGCGCGACGCTGGCGCAATACCCCGTGAAGACGCGCGTCTCGCTGACGGGCCCGATGGTGGTCGCGCGCGACATCGCGCATGCGAAGCTGCAGGAACGGCTCGATGCAGGCCACGGCCTGCCCGACTACATGAAGAACCACCCGGTCTATTACGCCGGCCCCGCCAAGACGCCGCAGGGCATGCCGACCGGCAGCTTCGGCCCGACCACCGCCGGCCGCATGGACAGCTATGTCGAAGCCTTCCAGAAGGCCGGCGGCAGCTTCGTGATGCTGGCCAAGGGCAACCGCTCCAAGGCCGTGCTGAACGCCTGCAAGAGTTACGGCGGCTTCTACCTCGGCAGTGTCGGCGGCCCCGCCGCCCGCCTCGCGCAGGACTGCATCAAGAAGGTTGAGGTGCTGGAGTATCCCGAGCTTGGGATGGAAGCGATCTGGCGCATCGAGGTGGAAGATTTTCCGGCGTTCATCGTCGTGGACGACAAGGGGAACGACTTCTACGAGGGCCTTGAGTAGCCGATGCCCCGCCGGCTGATCTCCTCCGGATCACCGTTCGAGGAGCAGATCGGCTATTCGCGCGCCGTGGTGGATGGCGACGATATCTTCGTCTCCGGCACCACGGGCTATGACTACGCGACCATGACCATCGCCGATGACGTGGTCGCGCAATGCGAGCAGTGTTTCCGCAACATCGCCGCCGCGCTGGACCAGGCCGGCGCGACGCTCGACGATGTCGTACGCGTCGTCTTCTACCTGCCCGAGCGCGCCGACTGGCCGCCCTGCTGGCCGGTGGTGAAGCGCCACCTCGGCACCGCGCGCCCCGCCGCCACCATGCTCGTCGCGGGGCTGCAATCGCCTGCGATGAAGATCGAGATTGAAGTCACCGCGCGCCTTCGGCGCGACGAAGTCACCGCGCGACTCCGGAGATCCAGCTGATGCGCTTCGCCGTGGACCGCCTCGACCACCTGGTCATCACCTGCCGCGACGTCGAAATCTCGGCCAATTGGTACCAGCGCGTGCTGGGCATGGAGCGCGAGGAATTCGGCACGGCGCAGCGCCGCACCGCGCTGCGCTTCGGCGGGCAGAAGATCAACCTCCGCCCCGTCACCGCGACGCAGGAGAATTGGTTCACCGGTGCGGCCGGCGGCATCCCCGGCAGCGACGACCTCTGCTTCGTCGTCACCCTCCCGCCCGACCAGGTGGTCGAGCATCTGGAGCATTGCGGCGTCGCGGTGGAAGTCGGCCCAGTCGCCAAGCAGGGCGCGCTCGGCCCCATCCGCTCCGTCTATTGCCGCGACCCCGACGGCAACCTCATCGAAATCGCCAGCTACGGCGATTGATGGAAGCGGGTCGCGCCCCGCCAACCCTGCGCGACCCTCTCCCCCCAACGGGGGGAGAGGGCTGGGTGAGGGGGGACGCGCCCAACAGGCAATTCCCGCCCAGACCGCACACCGCCTGATCCCAGGACCTACTGCAGCTGCAGGTTCAGCTCGCGGATCTTGCGGCCCCAGAAATTATACTCCTCCCGCACCGCCACCATGAACGCATCGCGCGGCCGCACCTGGGCGGGCTCCAGCCCGTCCGTATCCAGCCGGCCTGCGAAGCGCGGGTTTGCCGCCGCCTGGCGCGCGGCCGCCTCCAGCCGGTCCATCACCTCCCGCGGCGTAGCCGACGGCGCGAAGATCCCGTGCCAGCCGGTGATCGTCACCCCCGGCAGCCCCGCCTGCTCCAGCGTCGGCACATCCGGGATCGCCGGCATCCGCCGCTCCCCCGTCACCGCGATGGCGCGCAGCCGCCCCTCGCGCGCCAGCGGGATCGCCGGCGGCGGGGAGGAGAAGTTCATCGTGATCCGCCCCGCCACCACATCCAGCAGCGCCGGCCCCGTGCCGCGATAGGGCACGTGCTCCATCTCGATGCCGACCGCGTCCGAGAACAGGATGCCCGCCAGGTGGTTCGCATTGCCCACACCACCCGAGGAATAGGTCAGCTCCCCCCGCGGGCGGCTGCGGGCATAGGCGATCAGCTCCTGCAGGCTGCGGATCGGCAGGCGCGGGTCGATCACCAGCACGTATTGGTAGGAGGTGATCTGCGCCACCGGCGCCAGCGTGTTGATCAGGTCCGACCCATCCGTGCGATGCACATTCGGGTTCACCACCAGGTTGGTGGAGACGGCGAATAGCAGCGTCGTGCCATCCGGCCGCGCGCGGGCGACGCCGACCGAGCCGATATGTCCCGCCGCGCCGCCGCGATTCTCGACCACAACGGATTGCCCGCCCAGCGCCTCGCTGAAGCCATGCGCGAATTCGCGCGCCGTCAGGTCCGTGCCGCCGCCCGGCGCATAGGGCACCACCAGCACGATCGGGCGGGCCTGCTGCGCCCGCGCCTCCCCCATGTTGAACAGCGGCGTGGCTAGCGTCGCGGCGGACGAAGCCAATAGCCGGCGGCGATCGAAGGGCATGGTGCGTTCCTCTTCCGGATTGGGTCGGAACCTAGCAGCGCCGCCGCGCCGGGGCCAAGCTTGTTGCCTCCCCGCACGCCTCCCCATCTCCGGGGCAGGAGGAACGCCATGACCGAAGCCACCCGCATCGAGACGGATTCCCTCGGCACCATCGAGATCCCCGCCGACCGGCTCTGGGGCCCGCAGACCGAGCGCGCCCGGCGTCTGTTTGCCATTGGCACGGAGCGTTTCCCGCCCGTGCTGCTCCGCGCCGTCGGCCTGCAGAAACAGGCCGCCGCCGAGGCCAACCAGGCGCTCGGCGAGCTGCCCCCCGACATCGCCGGCGCCATCGCCGCCGCCGCGGCCGAGATCGCCGCGAACCGCCACGATGCGGAATTCCCACTGCCCGTCTGGCAGACAGGCTCCGGCACTCAGACCAACATGAACGCCAATGAGGTGATCGCGCATCTGGCCAACCGCGCGCTCGGCTCGGCCGATCCGCGCGCGCCGATCCACCCGAACGACCACGTCAACCGCGGCCAATCCTCCAACGACAGCTTCCCGACGGTGATGCATGTCGCCGCCGCCGAGGCAGTGACGCACACCACACTCCCCGGCCTCGCGGCACTCCACACCGCCCTCGCCCGCCGCGCCGCCGCATGGCAGTCCATCGTGAAGATCGGCCGCACCCACATGATGGATGCCGTGCCCGTCACCCTCGGCCAGGAAGCCGCCGCCTGGGCGCGGCAAGTGGAGTTCGGCATGGCGCGGCTGCGCGATGCGCTGCCGCGGCTGATGGCGCTGCCGCAGGGCGGCACCGCCGCCGGCACCGGCCTCAATAGCCACCCGGAGTTCGCCCGCGTTTTCGCCGAGCACATGGCGGCTCTGACGGGCCTGCCCTTCGTCGCGAACGACAATCCCTTCGAAGGCATGGGCGCGCATGATGCGCTGGTGGAGCTGCATGGCGCGCTGAACACGGTCGCCGTCTCGCTCACCAAGATCGGCAATGACATCCGCCTGCTCGGCAGCGGACCCAGGGCCGGCATCGCCGAATTGCTGATCCCCGCCGACGGCCTCTCCTCCTCCATCATGCCCGGCAAGACCAACCCGACGCAGGCAGAGGCGCTGACCATGGTCGCGGCCCAAGTCATGGGCAACCAGACCACGGTGACGATTGCCGGCGCGCAGGGCCATCTGGAGCTGAACGTCTTCAAGCCCGTCATCATCCAGGCCGTGCTGCAATCGGCCCGCCTGATCGGCGACGCGGCCGCAAGCTTCGCCGCGCATATGGTGGACAAGCTCGAACCCAATTTGCCCCGCATCGCCGATAATCTGGCGAAGTCGCTGATGCTGGTGACGGCGCTGAACCCCAGGATTGGCTATGACAAGGCGGTGCAGATCGCGAAGCTCGCCTTGTCGCAGGACATCACGCTGAAGGACGCCGCAGCGCGCCTTGGGCATGTGGCGCCCGACGATTTCGACCGCTGGGTCCGCCCCGAGACCATGACCCGCCCCGGTGCGGGAGCAGAGGCCGGATGAAGCACCTCCGCAAACGCTCCTTCCGCCTCGCCGGCCACGCGACCTCGGTCGCGCTGGAGCCGGAATTCTGGGCGGCGCTGGAAGCCGCCGCATCCCGCCGCGGGCGGAGCCTCGCAGGCCTGGTGGCGCAGCTCGACGCGGACCGCGCCGATCCCACCCTGCCCTTGGCCAGCGCGCTGCGCGTCTTCGCATTGGAGGAGGCGACACAGGCCCCAGCCGCGGGTCCGGCCATGGCCGAACACCCGACCGGCTGAGACCGGGCGGGCGTCAGCCGGCAGCCTGCCCGCCGCCAAGTCCCTGGGCCGCGGTCATCCGCAGGCGGAATTGCGACGCGTTGCGGATATGCTCCCGCATCGCCCGCGCCGCATCCTCGGGGTCGCGCACGGCGATGGCGCGCAGCACGCGCTCATGCTCCAGCAACACCTCCGCCGCACGACCGGGCAGCGCATAGGTCGTGCCGGGCAGCAGCGCCAAAACATCCGTCATCGCCGCGATGGCATGGCTGAGGAAGGAGTTCCGCGCCGCCCGGTAGATCGCCTCGTGGAACATGCGGTTCAGCAGCGCGGCTTGCGCGGCATCGTCGGCCGCCAGCCGCATCCGCTCGAGCGTGTCGGACATCTCCGCCAGATCGAGCTCCCCCGCCTGCAGCGCCGCCATCTCGGCCGCCATGCCCTCGATGGCCATGCGGAACATGTACAGCTCATGCACGCGCGCCGGGTCGAGCCGCGTCACCGCCAGCCCGCCCCCCGGCGCGTCCTCCACCAGCCGGTCCGCCTCAAGCCGGCGGATCGCCTCGCGCACCGGCGTGCGGCTCGTGCTCAGCGCGGCCGCAATCTCGACCTCGCGCAGGCGCTGGCCAGGGCGGTAAAGCCCGGTGCGGATTCCCTCCCGCAGATGGCGATAGACGCGCTCGGCGCGGGACAGGTCGGCCTCCTCCTCCGCCGCCAGGCGGGGCGCGCCGGACGCAACGGAGGAGAGCGCCGTCATGGCAGGAACAGCCCCCCATTCACATGCACGCTCTGGCCGGTGATGAAGGACGACGCCGGCCGGCACAGCAGGCGCACCATCTCCGCCACATCTTCCGGCACGCCTTCGCGCCCGACGAGCGGCGCGCCCGCGATGCCCTTCCCCGCCGTCGCGGCGCGCTTGCCGCCGATCTTGCCGGGGATGATGCAATTCACCGTGACGCCCTGCGCGGCGAATTCCACCGCCAGCGCGCGCGTCAGCCCGATCAGCCCGGCCTTGGCGGCGCCGACATGCGCGCGCTCCTTCGCGCCGAGATGCGCGCTGACGCCGCCCATGCTGACGATCCGCCCATAGCCGCGCGGCGCCATGCGCCGCAGCGCGGCCCGCGACGCCAGGAAGGCGCCGTCCAGGATCACGCCGGTGATCTGCTTCCACTCGGCGTAGGTCATCTCGGTGAAATGCGCCTCGCCACGAAGCGCTGCGTTGTTCACCAGGATGTCGATCCGGCCGAAGACGCGGTCGATCTCGGCGAACATCGCCTCCACCGCCGCCTCATCGGTGATGTCGCAGAGCAGCACGAGCGCGCGACGGCCGAGCGCCTCGACCTCGCGCGCCACCGCCTCGGCCTCGTCGCGGGAGTTGCGGGCGTGCAGCACAACATCCGCGCCTTCCTCGGCCAGCGCCAGCGCGCAGGCACGCCCGATGCGGCGCACCCCGCCAGTGATCAGCGCGACCTGTCCGAGCATGGGTTGATTGGTCATGGATGGCTCTCCGGCAGGTCGTTGAGGCGCAGCAAGGGACGAAGGTCGCGCAGGCGGAGCCCCGCCATGTCGCCAAGGGCTGCGAGCAGCGCGGGCGCGCGATCGCCCAGCAGCGGCGCGACGAGGTCGAGGGTCTTCGTCTCCACCTCCGCCTCCGTCATCGGGTTGTCCGGCGTGCCGCGCACCGCGACCGCATGGTGGCGGCGCTCCTCGCCGCTGGCGAAGCGGATGGCGACGATGGCCTGCCGGGCGGGTACCGCCACGGTCAGCTCCGGGCTCGGCACCAGCGTCATCTTCGCGCGCAACGCACGCACAGCCGGATCCTGCATGCGCGGGATGTCATGCGCCGCGGCGAAGCCGAGCGCCCCATCCAGCAGCGCCACCGCCACCAGATGCTGCACGCACACATCCGGCATGGCGCGGTCATCCACGATATGGACGCGGTCATCCGGCATGGTCAGCGTGATCGCCTCGATCGCCGAAGGGTCCTGCGGTACGCCGCCGGTGATCGCCATGACCGCATCCAGCACCGCCTGGATCGGCGATCCGACGCACCATTTCTTGACCGATGCGCGCATGATCTCGAAGTGCGTGCCGAGCCCCTCCACCAGCGCGGCGCGGTCGGGCTTCTCGGCGAAGGCGGCGAACAGGTTATGCGGGCCAGAGAGCGGATCCTCCACGCCGGTGAAGCCGGACGCGACCATCAGCGCCGCCAGCGTGCCGTTCCGCGCCGGCATGGCGGCGAAGTCGAAGGCCTTCTCCACATGGTCGTTGTCGCGGTTCCAGAAGGGAATGCCGCTCGCCTGCTGCGCGGAATAGGACAGCATGTGCCGCGCCTGCCGCGCATCCAGCCGCAGCAGCGCCGCCGAGGCCGCGGCGGCGCCGAAGGCAGGGCCGATGCTGTGCGTGCTGTGCTTCGCCTTCGCCGGCGAGGGGAAGCCGAGCGCGAGGTTCACCCGCACGCAGACATCATAGCCGAGCGCGATGGCCCTGAGCAGCGCCGCGCCATCCGCATCCTCGCGCTCCGCCACCGCCAGCGCGGCGGGCACGATCGCGCAACCGGGATGGCAGCGCCCGGCCAGGTGGCTGTCATCGGTCTCGTCGCCATGCGCGGCCATCGCATTGGCGAAAGCCGCCTGGGAGGCCGGCAGCAGCGCGCGCGCACCGACCGCCAGCGCCTCCTCCACGCCGCCCTGCGCGGCCGCGAAGCGCGCACCATGCCGGCCAGCCGCCAACTGCGTGCCGGAGACGATCGCGCCCAGCGTGTCGAGCAGATGCAGCCGCGTCTTGCGCGCCACCTCCTCCGGCAACGGGCGCGCGCCAGCCGCGGCGATATAGCCGGCCAGCGCGACGATCTCTTCCGACAGCGGCTGCGATGCCAATCCGGCCATGATGCTTCCCCTTCCCTACACCCAGCCGAGGCCGCGAAGCGCCAGCGCGGCTCCACCGACCAGGATCGCCGCTTCCAGGATGACGCCCTGCACGGACAGGCTCATCCGGTCGCTGAGCCAGCGCGCGGTCATCACGCCCGGGATGGCGATCAGCCCGATCACCAGCGCGAGCAGCCAGGATCCCAGCGGCAATTCACCCAACGCCTGGAAGGTCGCGACCTTCACCAGCCCGACCACCAGCGAGATCGCCGCATCGGTTGCGACCACGACCTGCGGCCGGAGCCCGAGCGCCGCCAGCGCCGCCGTCAGCACCACGCCGCCACCCGGCGTGCCGCCGGTGACCAGCCCGAACACGATCCCGAGCAGCACGATGCCGACCGTCCCGATCTCGAGCCGCCGCCCCTTCAGCCAGCGTCGCAACGGCACGGTGGCGAGCAGCGTCAGGCCCAGCAGCAGCGCCACCTGCGGTCCGCTCAGCAGCGTGAACAGCGCCGCGCCGACGAAGCAGGACGGGATCGCTGCCAGCGTCAGCGGCAGCACCGGCCGCCATTCCACGCGGTCGCGGAAGACCACGAGCCGCGAGGCGTTGTTGAACAGCCCCGAGACCGCGAGGATCGGGATCGCCGCCGCGGCGCCGACCAGCGGCACCAGCGCCAGCGGCATCAGCAGGTTGGTGCCGTAGCCTGCCAACCCGCCGATGATCGCCGTGCCATAGGCGGCAAGCCCGACGCCGAGTGCCGCCAGCGGCTCCAGCACCGTCAGCGCGCCAGCCGCACGCCGCCGGTCTGGAGGATGTTGCGCAGTTGGCCCTGGTAGTCGCGGAAGAAGGCAGCCGTGTCGGTGGGCGAGAGGAAGGCGCTCTGCAGCTGGTTGTCCTCGACATACTTCTGCCAGGCCGGGCCTTCCGTCATGCGGCGGAACAGGTCGCCGTAGAAGGCGACCGCCTCCTCCGGAATGCCCGGCGGGGCCACCAGGCCGCGCGCCTGGATGACATCGGCGATCGGGAAGCCCGCCTCGGCCAGCGTCGGCACATCCGGCAGCAACGGCAGGCGCGTGGCGGTCGCGGTGGCCAGGATGCGCAGCCGGCCGGCGCGCACCTGTTCGCGGATCTCGGCCGGCTCGGCGACCATCATGTCCACATGGCCACCGAGCAGCGCCGACATCCGCTCCCCGCCCGAGGGGAAGGAGATGAAGGCCCAGCGCGCGCCGGTGTGCGCCATCAGCAGCTGCCGCACCAACGCATCGCGCGCGGTCGGCGACCCGCCCGACTGCCGCACCTGACCCGGCCGCGCCTTCGCCGCCTCGACGAAATCGGAGAGGCTGCGGTAGGGCGAATCACCGCGCACGATGATCACCGCGGGCTCGATCGCCACGCGCGCAATCGCGGTCATGTCCGTCACGAAGGACCGCGCCTCGGCCTGCACCAGCGGCAGCGACATCCAGAGGCTGGTCCAGATGCCGATCACATGCGGGTCGCCGCGCCGTTCGATCATGTAGTTCATCGCCGTCGCGCCGCCGCCGCCGACGCGGTTGGCGACCTGAATGCGACCGGTGAAGATCCGGTCCTGCTCGATCGCGGAGATCAGCGCGCGGGCAAAGACGTCAGGCCCGCTGCCCGGGCCGTTATGCGCCACGAACTCGATCGGGCGCGAGGGCGCCCAGGCGGCCTGCGCGGGGCGGATCAGCCCGGCCATGGCCAGCGTGCCGCCGGCGGCCAGCAGATGACGACGCTGCATGTTGTCTCCTCCCTTTGTTGGCAGTCAGGACGCCGTCGCCGCGCCGCGCCGGCGCAGAAGCCGGGACAGGATGGGCGAAAGCAGCACGAGCAGGGCCAGCGCCAGCATCACGGCCGATAGCGGACGTTCCACCAGGATCGTCGGATCGCCCATGGACATGGTGAGCGACTGGCGCACCGCGCGTTCCATCGCATCCCCCAGCACGAAGCCGAGGATGAGCGGCGCGGGCGGAAAGCCGAACAGCAGCATCACATACCCAAGCAGCCCGAAGCCCGCGAGCAGCATCAGGTTCACCGGGTTGTCGGACACGCCGAAGGC
>JBIKSZ010000122.1:0-11123 GCA_044348345.1 Roseomonas sp.
GCACCCCACGACGCGGGGTCGATTCTGCGGTCATGGTCCCTCCTCCAGGCTGCCCCGCTCGGCACGGAAAACAGGGTTCCGCAGGCAACCATCTCAGGCGCTATAATTGCCATATCGGAACATATACGAGCAGCCTCGCGCAAGCCGGAAGTTATGGCGCGCCCGCGACCGCTGGCGGCCCTGTTCACGACGCCGCGCCTTCCCTGCTACCCTGATCTTGTGAACATCCTCGCCCCGCCGCGCGCCCGGTTGCAGATCGAGGTGGTCTTCGACCTCGTCTGCCCGTGGTGCTACCTCGGAACGCATCGCCTGCGCCGGGCCTTGCGCAACCGGCCCGATCTGGCGGCGGACCTCGTCTGGCGGCCCTTCCTGCTCAACCCCGACATCGCCCCCGGCGGCGTGCCGCGCCAGGACTACATGCTGCGGAAATTCGGCGGCGAGGACCGCGCGCGGCGCCTGCACGCGACGATCACGGAGATCGGCCGCGGCGAGGGGTTGGCCTTCGCCTTCGAGCGCATTCGCCGCATCCCGCCTTCCGTGGATGCCCACCGCCTGGTGCGCTTCGCCGACCGCCAGGGGCTGGCCGACGCCATGGTGAAGACGCTGTTCGAGGCCTATTTCCAGGACGGTCTCGATATCGGCGACCAGGCCGTGCTGGCCGAGATCGCGGGCGGCCTCGGCATGGATCCGGCGGCGGTCGGCCGCCTGCTCGCCAGCCAGCAGGAGACCGAGGCGGTGCATGCGGATAATCTCCGCGCGCATCGCTTAGGCATCAACGGCGTGCCCTGCTTCGTCGTGCAGGGGCGGCATGCCATCGCCGGCGCGCAGGAGCCCGAGGTGCTGGAGCGCCTGTTCGACGTCACCTTGGTCGAAAGCTGAACTACCGCTTCCACCGTCCCGGGAAGGGGATCGGCTTTGTCGTCGCGCCACCCTTCGGCGGCGGTGGCAGGCTGGCCGGGCGAAAGACGCTTTTCTTCGCAGCCACACCGGCAGGCTGCGCCGGTTTCGGCGGTGGCGCGGCCGGGCGCGCGCCAGGCGGGGCGGCGGGCACGCGGCCTTGCGCGACCTCGGCCAGCGCCGCCAGCAGCTTCCGCGCTTCGCGGATGCGCGCCTCGTAGGGCATCTCCTGGGCGAGCGCGATCTTGTGGTCGGGGCGCAGCTTCACCGCGCCCCCCTGCCCGGCCACCCATTGCACCAGGGCCGCCGGGTCGGCGAAGCGATTGCCGCGGAAGCCGATGACGATGCCCTTCGGCCCAACATCCACCTTCTCCACCCCCGCGACGCGGCAGAGCGACTTCAGGAACACCACCTGCAGCAGCGTCTCGGCTTCCGTCGGCAACGGGCCGAAGCGATCGGCGAGCTCGGCGGCCATCGCCTCGATCTCCGCCTCGTTCTGCAGCCCGCCAATGCGGCGATAGAGACCAAGCCGCACCGGCAGGTCGCGCACATAGGCCTCGGGCAGCATCACCGGCAGGCCGAGATTGATCTGCGGCGTCCAGTCCCGCTCCTCGGCGCTGTCCTTGCCGCTGCCGGATTTCAGGTCGGCCACCGCTTCCTCCAGCATCTGCTGGTAGAGCTCGATGCCGACCTCGCGGATATGGCCCGATTGTTCGTCGCCGAGCAGATTGCCCGCGCCGCGGATATCGAGGTCGTGGGAGGCCAGGGTGAAGCCCGCGCCGAGATTGTCGAGCGTCTGCATCACTTCCAGCCGCTTCTCCGCCGCGGCCGAAAGCCGATGCGTTTGCGGCCAGGTTAGATAGGCATAGCCGCGCTGCTTCCCGCGCCCCACGCGCCCGCGCAGCTGATAGAGCTGCGCCAGGCCGAACATGTCGGCGCGGTGGATCAGCAGCGTGTTCACCGCCGGCATGTCGAGCCCGCTTTCCACGATGTTCGTGGACAGCAGGATGTCGTATTTCTGATCGCCGAATTCCGTCATCACGCGCTCGAGCTCGGTGGGCGAGAGGCGGCCATGGGCTTCGGCAAGCCGCGCTTCCGGCACGATCTCCGCGAGCCGTTCGCGCACGCGCGGCAGGTCTTCAAGGCGCGGGACGACGCAGAACACCTGCCCGCCGCGGAAGCGTTCGCGCTGGATCGCCTCCCGGATGACGACGCCGTCCCAGGGCATGATGAAGGTGCGCACCGCAAGCCGGTCCACAGGCGGCGTCGCGATCACGCTCATCTCCCGCACGCCGGTCAGGGCGAGCTGCAGCGTGCGGGGAATCGGCGTCGCGGTTAGCGTCAGCACGTGCACGTCGGATTTGAGCGACTTCAGCCGCTCCTTGTGGGCGACGCCGAAATGCTGCTCCTCGTCCACGATCACCAGGCCGAGATCGGCGAATTCCACGCCCTTGGCGATCAGCGCATGCGTGCCGATGACGATGTTGATCGTGCCATCCTTCAGCCCGTCGCGCACGGCCTGCGCTTCCTTGGGCGTCACCATCCGCGACAGCTGAGCGACCTTCACCGGCAGCCCTTCGAAGCGCGCGGTGAAGTTGCGCGCGTGCTGGCGCGACAGCAGCGTGGTCGGCACCACCACCGCGACCTGGCTGCCCGACATCGCAACGCAGAAGGCCGCGCGCAGCGCGACCTCGGTCTTGCCGAAGCCGACATCGCCGCAGATGAGCCGGTCCATCGGCTTGCCGGCCGAGAGATCCTCCAGCACGTCGGCGATGGCGCGCTGCTGGTCGTCGGTCTCGGCGAAGGGGAAGCGGGCGCAGAATTCGTCCCAGGCGCCTTCGGGCGGGATGGCGGCGATGGCGTCCTTGGTCCGGCGTTCGGCGGCCACCCGGATCAGCGCGGCCGCCATGTCGGCGATGCGCTGCTTGGCCTTCGCCTTGCGCGCCTGCCAGGCCCCGCCGCCGAGCTTGTCGAGTGCGACGCCTGCGCTTTCGCTGCCGAAGCGCGACAGGATCTCGATGTTCTCGACCGGCAGGAACAGCTTGTCCCCGCCATCATAGATCAGGCGCAGGCATTCATGCGGCGCGCCGCTGACCTCGATGGTCGCGAGCCCGTCATAGCGGCCGATGCCATGTTCCTGGTGGACGACGAGGTCGCCTTCGGCGATCTCCGTCGCATCCGCGATGAACTGGTCGGCGCGACGGCGTTTCCGCGGCGGGCGGGCGATACGCTCGCCCAGCAGGTCCTGTTCACCGGTGACGACCAACTCGGGCGCGATGAAGCCGCGCTCCAGCCCGAGGATCGCAAGCCCGACCGCGCCCTTCGCCAGCTGCTGCAGCTGCAGAAAATCCTCGACCGGCTCGCAGGCGATGCCGTTCTCCCGCAACAGATTGCCGAGCCGCTCCCGGCTTCCGCGCGTCCAGGCGGCCAGAACCGGCCGGTGGCCGCGCGCGGCCAGCGCCTTCGCATGCTCGCCATAGGCGGCGAAGACGTTGCGCCCTTCGGCGCGGACATCGCTGAACAACCGCCCCGGCCGCGCGCCCGCATCCAGCACGCCCGGCAGGTCAGACGCCGGGGCGAAGGGCACGAAGCGCATCACCGTGGGCTCGGCCAGCATCGCCTCCCACGCATCGAGGTCGAGATAGAGCCGGTCCGGCGGCGCGGGGCGGTAGGGCACCTCCCCTTCCCGCGTGCCACCGCGACGGGCCTCGTAATGGTCGGCGACCATCTCCAGCCGGACCGCGAGCGCATCCTCGGCCTGATGGTCGAAGGACACCGTCCCGCCGGCGCCGAGATGGTCGAGCAGCGTCTCCATCTGCTCATGGAACAGCCCGGCCCAATGCTCCATGCCCGGATGCTTCCGGCCTGCGCTGATGGAGACGTAGAGCGGCTCCTCGGCCGCGGCTGCGCCGAACAGCTCGCGATAGCCGGTGCGGAAGCGGGTGATGGAGGCGGCGTCGAGAAAGATCTCGCCCACCGGGCGCAGCGTCAGCCCGTCGATCTTCGCGCCGCTGCGCTGGGTCGCGGTGTCGAAGCGGCGGATATCCTCGATCTCGTCGCCGAACAGGTCGAGCCGGATCGGCTCGGCCTCGCCGGCGGGGAAGAGGTCCACGATGCCGCCGCGCACAGCATATTCGCCATGCTCCATCACCGTCCCGGTGCGATGATAGCCATTCGCTTCCAGGAATTCCGCCAGCTTCTGCGGGTCCTGCCGCCCGCCGCGCTTCAGCGTCAGCGTCGCGCCCCCGAAGGCCGCCCGTGGCGGCACCTTCTGCACCAGCGCATTGACCGTGGTCAGCAGGATGCGGGGCGTCGGCGTGTTTTCCGCCAGCCGCGTGAGTGTCGCCACCCGCTCGGCCACGATCTCTGGGTTCGGCGAGACGCGGTCATAGGGCAGGCAATCCCAGGCGGGGAAGCGCAGCACCTCGAAGTTCGGGGCGAAGAAGGCCAGCGCCTCCGCCAGACGGGCCATGCGCGCGTCGTCGCGGCAGACATGCAGGATGGGGCTGCGCGTCTCCGCCCGGCGGCGGGCGATCAGCAGCGCGTCGAAGCCCTCCGGCGCGCCATGGACCAGGATGGTGTCCATTAGGTTTGGCTGCGCGGCCGATTCAGACCTCCGGGCCTGTCGGCCCTGCGGTCATCAGACGCGGGCCTGAGATGCTCCGGCAGGCCCGCGCCGGTGCCGCCGCATTCGGTCGCCATGCGTTCCAGCATCGGGGTCATGACCTCGGGCGGGATGGCGCGGCGGCCGGACAGCCAATCGGCCAAATCCACGTCCTGCAATTCCAGCACGGATTCAAGCTCATCCAGCTCGCCCTCCGTGAAGGAGGCGATGTTGCGTTTCACGAAGGTGCCGATCATCAGGTCGGCTTCCTTGGTGCCGCGGTGCCAGGCGCGGAACAGCAGGCGGCGGCGGCGCGGGGACAGCGTGTCCGGATCGATATCGTCGGGCATGTCGGCTTGTTCGCTTGGGCCTGCCATATAGGGGGGCATGGGAATCCTGTCAGCCCGATGAAGGACACGGAATTGCCGAGGCCCGCCAGCTCGGGCGCGGATCAGGACGCGGGTGCGGCCGGGTGGTTGCTCGCCCCCTTGCTGGCCCCCTTGGCCGAGTTGCATGGCGTCGGCCCGACGCTCGCCGCCCTGCTGGAGGAGGCGACAGGCGGCGACCGCGTGCTGGACCTGCTGCTGCACCTGCCCGAACGCGTGATCATCCGCCGTCGCGCCGCGAGCCCGGAAGACGCACCGCCCGACCAGGATTGCGTCCTTGAGGTCGAGGTGAAGGGCCTGCGCGCCGCCCGCGCCAAATCCACCGGCCGTCCTTATGTCGAGGTCAAGGCGCTCGCGGGCGGCTGGCCGCTGACCATCCGCTACATGAATGGCCGGCTGCCCTGGATCCAGAAGCTGCTGCCCGCCGGCTCGATCCGTTTCCTAGCCGGGCGGGTGATGGCCGAGGGTAGCCGGGGCTGGGCCATGCTGAACCCGCTCTCGGCCGAGCGGCCGGAGGCGCTGCCGCTGGTCGAGCCGGTCTGGCCGCTGGTGCGGGACCTGACGCCGAAGCGGCTGCGTTTGGCGATGGAGGCGGCGCTGGAGCGGCTCAGGCCGCTGCCCGAATGGGCGGATGCGGCGCTGGTGACCCGCGAAGCCTGGCCCGCCTTCGAGGCCGCCATCCGCGCCTTGCAGCGCCCCGACGGCCCGCTGCCGCAGGCGCCGCGCAAGCGGCTGGCCTATGACGAATTGCTGGCCAGCCAAATGGCGATCGGACTTGTCCGTCGCCGCCAGCGCCACCGCCCCGGCCGCGCGCTGCCCGGCACCGGGGAGTTGCAGGACAAGGCGCTGGCCGCCTTCGGCCATGCCCCGACCCTGGGCCAGCAGCAGGCGCTGGCCGAGATCGGTGCCGACATGGCCTCGCCGCGCCGCATGCTGCGGCTGCTGCAGGGCGATGTCGGCGCGGGCAAGACGCTGGTCGCGGTGCTGGCGATGCTGCGCGCTGTCGAATCCGGCGCCCAGGGCGCGCTGATGGCCCCCACCGAATTGCTGGCACGGCAGCATCTGCGGACACTGAGGAAACTCTGCCACCCGGCAGGCGTCGAGGTGCGGCTGCTGACCGGCAGCGTGAAGGGGGCAGAGCGCAAGGATGTGCTGCGCGGCCTCGCCTCCGGCCGCATCGGCATCGTCGTCGGCACGCATGCGCTGTTCCAGGACGCGGTCGCCTTCCACGATCTGGGCCTGGCCATCGTGGACGAGCAGCACCGTTTCGGCGTGGCGCAGCGCCTGATGCTGGCCAATAAGGGCCGCGACGCGGACATGCTGGTGATGACCGCAACCCCCATCCCGCGCACGCTGCTGCTGACGCAATGGGGCGAGATGGCGGTGAGCCGCCTGGAGGGAAAACCCGCCGGCCGCCAGCCCATCGTGACGCGCGTCATCGGCCAGGACCGCCTGCCCGACATCGTCGAGCGCCTGGGCGAGGCGCTGGCGCGCGGGGAGCGCGCCTATTGGGTGGTGCGCGCCATCTCGGGCGGGGAGAGCGACGACAGCGTCGCTGCCGAGGACCGCTTCGCGGAGCTTGCGGCCCGCTTCCCCGGCCAGGTCGGCATGGCGCATGGCCTGCAGGACATGGCGGTGCGGGAGGCCGCGCTGGCCGATTTCGCGGCCGGCAAGACCAAGCTGCTGGTCGCGACCACCGTGGTCGAGGTGGGCGTGGACGTGCCGGAAGCGACCATCATGCTGATCGAGCAGGCCGAGCGCTTCGGCCTTGCGGCGCTGCACCAGCTGCGCGGGCGCGTCGGGCGCGGATCGAAGCCGTCGTCCTGCCTGCTGGTGCATTCGGACGGGTTGTCGGAGGGCGAGAAGCGCCGCCTGCTGGTGCTGCGCGATACCGAGGACGGCTTCCTGATCGCCGAGGAGGATCTGCGCACTCGCGGTGGCGGCGATGTGCTGCGCGAACGCCAATCCGGCATGCAGGCCGGCCGCCTGCTCGACCCGCGGGAGGAGCCGGAGGTGTTCGAGCGCCTGACCCATATCGCGCATCGCGACGCGCAGGCCCTGCTGGAACGCGACCCGATGCTCGCCTCCCCCCGCGGCCAGGCGGCGCTGGCGCTGCTCGCGCTATTCGGCCACGACCCGACGCTGGCCAAGCTGGATGCGGGGGAGCACCGTCTGAGACGAGAGCGTTCATGAGGGAAGATCGCTAGCGAAATCAACCAAGGCCTTCCATAGCTCCGACGATGTGTTATCGTTTCGGTTAACGAAGGGAGCTTGGAAATGAAGGCTTTCCGCTGGCTTGTCGTCGTTGCAGCCCTTTCCCTGGCACAGGGCTGCGCGGAGCATGTGCCCCCTCTTAACTTTTCCGTCCCTAACGTTGGCCCCTCTGCGACTCGCTTCGATGCGGAGGTAAGGTCTCTCACGGTCACGGTCGGACGTCCCGATGAACAGGTCGGACCGGTACACGTGATGATGGCTGAAAGTGCAGGCACTGCAGTCGGGTCGAGTCAAGCGCTGACCGCGAACTGGCGCGAAGCCCTGCAGGAAGCGCTCGATCGGCACATCATCTTCCGCGACGATGGACGACAGAAAGTCTCAATCTCCGTGAAGATTCTCCGCTTGGAGATTCCGTTCATGGGCGCGAGCTTCACCACCAATGCAGTGGCTCGCTACGAGATTATCGATCGCGCAAACGGCGATATCATTTTTAGGCAGGACGTGGCCTCGGCCGGGACTGTGCCAGCAGACTTCGCCTTCTTGGGCGTGATCCGCGCTCGAGAGAGCATCAACCGCGCGGTCCAAAACAACATCGCAAGCTTCCTCCAGCAGCTTCAGACTGCGGACATGGCAAGGCCGATGTTCCCCGCGAACGCCTCGCCAGTGCCAGTGTCGCGGCCTGAACAACGCCGAACGGGCACGCCAACCTCATGATCATGACGGGTGGCAGGATTCTGCTCCTGGCGGGGCTGGTGTTGGCAGTTTCGGCATGCACGCCGCAGGTGTCTCCGGAGACCTACAGCGTGGGAACCGTAGGCCAGGTAAATCGTGCGATCCGGGGCGTTGTGATCAGCGCCCGACCCGTGAACATCGATGGCACGCAGGGGGTTGGGGCGACTGCCGGTGCGACAGCGGGCGCAATCGGGGGATCCTTCGTCGGCGGCGATGTGCGCTCCAACCTAATCGGAGCTGTCGCAGGAGCGGTAGTTGGCGGCGTCGCAGGCGCGGCCATAGAGCGGGGCGCCACGCGCCAACAGGGAATTGAGTATGTGGTTCAGTCGCAGAACGGCGCCCTGTTGACCGTCGTTCAGGGCCCCGAGCCCAGCTTCCCCGTGGGCGCCCGCGTCATTGTCCTCTACGGTACGCGGGCGCGCGTCATACACGACGGAGGGGCTGGCTAGCGATCCGAGCGCAGCGTCGCGCGGGTAGGCACATGCCGGCCTGGTCGCGTGCCCAGCCCCCCGCCGCTACGTCTGAGAGGGTTGCCTTGTGAAGCGATGCCATTAAAGGGCGCAACCCTGCTGGCAAGGCGCCCTCTTTCCCCCTCCTCGCCCGCCCCTCCCCCTTGCACGCGTCCCCCCGCCTCCTTAATCGGCTCGTCCAGGGGAAGACTGGGGGCCGGCTGTGACCGCCTTGATCGAGATCGAGCGGCTGACGAAGCGCTTCGGCGCCTTCACGGCCGTGGATGACGTGTCCTTCACCGTCTCGCGGGGTGAGGTGCTGGGCTTCCTCGGGCCCAATGGCGCAGGAAAATCCACCACCATGCGCATGCTGGCCGGCTTCATGACGCCGACCGCCGGCACGGCGCGCATCTGCGGCGACGACGTGGTGGACAAGCCGGTCGCCGCCAAGCGCCATCTCGGCTTCCTGCCCGAAGGCGCGCCGACCTATCCCGAGATGACCGTCACCGGCTTCCTCGGCTTCTGCGGCCGCGCCCGCGGGTTTCGCGGCAGCGGCCTGACGGACCGGGTGGCGCGCGCCATGCAGCTCACCCAGCTCGAAGGCGTGCGGCTTCAGCCGGTGGAGACCCTCTCGAAGGGCTTCAAGCGCCGCGTCGGCCTGGCGGCGGCGCTGCTGCACGACCCGCCCGTGCTGGTGCTGGATGAGCCGACCGACGGTCTCGACCCCAACCAGAAGCATGAGGTGCGGAACCTGATCCGCGCCATGGCGCCGGAAAAGGCGATCGTCATCTCGACGCATATCCTGGAGGAAGTCGCGGCGGTCTGCACGCGGGCCATCGTCATCGCCAAGGGCCGCGTCGTCGCGGATGCGACGCCGGCCGAGCTCGCTGCGCGCGGTCCCAGCATGGATGCCGTCTTCCGCGACCTCACCCTTGGGCGGGAGGCCGCGTGATGGGTGGCATCTGCACCGTCTTCCGGCGCGAATTGGCGAGCTATTTCGCCACCCCCGTCGCCTATGTCTTCATCGTGATCTTCCTGGTGCTGGCCGGTGCGCTGACCTTCACGCTCGGCAATTTCTTCGCCCGCGGCCAGGCCGATCTGCAGCCCTTCTTCAGCTTCGTGCCCTGGCTGTTCCTGTTCCTCGTGCCGGCGCTGACGATGCGGCTTTGGGCGGAGGAACGGCGGCTCGGCACGATCGAGCTGCTGCTGACGCTGCCGATCGCGCAATGGCAGGCGGTGGTGGGGAAGTTCCTGGCTGCCTGGGCCTTCTGCGCCATCGCACTCGCCTTGACCTTCCCGCTGGTGATCACGGTCAATGTGCTCGGCAGCCCGGATAATGGCGTGATCGCCACGGGCTATCTCGGCTGCCTGATGGTGGCGGGCGCCTTCCTGGCCGTCGGCGCGGCGATCTCGGCGCTGACGCGCAACCAGGTCATCGCCTTTGTGCTGGCCGTCGCGGCCTGCTTCTTCCTCACCGCTGCCGGCAGCCCGGTGGTGACGGAGTTCCTGTCGAAGAACATCCCCGTCCTGGCGGAGGTCGCACGCGGCATCAGCGTGACGGAACGCCTCGCCGGTTTCTCGCGCGGCGTGGTCGCGGCGCGCGACATGGTCTTCTTCGCCTCCTTCATCGGCTTCTTCCTGTTCGCGAACACCGTCGCGGTGGACCAGAGGAAGGCGGATTGACGCGATGAGCAGCACGACCATCCCCACCGCCCCTCCCGCGCCGCGCGGCAAGCGTGGCCTTTCGGCTGCGCTTGCGCTGGTGCTCGCCGCGGTGCTCGCCGTCGGCGTCAACATGCTGGCCGACCGGCTGCTGCAAAGCGCGCGGCTCGATCTGACGCGGAACAGCCTCTACACGCTCTCGGACGGTACGCGGCAGGTGCTGACCGGGCTGCAGGAGCCCGTGACGCTCCGGCTGTTCTATTCGCGCCGCTTGGGCGCGACGATCCCGGCCTATGGCGCCTATGCCGACCGCGTGCGCGCCATGCTCGACGAATATGTCGCCGTCAGCCGCGGGCGGGTGCGGCTTGAGATCCTCGACCCCGAGCCCTTCAGCGAAACCGAGGACCGCGCCCAGGCGCTCGGCCTGCAGGGTGTGCCGGTGGATCAGTCGGGCGAACAGGTCTGGTTCGGCCTGGTCGGCACCAATTTGCTCGATGACGAGCGGACAATTCCCTTCTTCCAGCCCGACCGCGAGCGCTTCCTGGAATACGACCTGACGCGGCTGGTGTGGGAATTGTCGAACCCGCGCCGCCCTGTGCTGGGCGTCATGTCCTCGCTGCCGCTGAACGGCGACCCGCGCGCGATGATGATGCGCCAGCCGGGCGTGGGGCAGCCCTATGTCGTCTCCACGCAGTTGCGCCAATTCTACACCGTGCGCGACGTGCCGCTCGATGCGCAGGTGATCGAGCCTGAGGTGCAGGTGCTGCTGGTGGCGCATGCGCAGAACCTCTCGGACGCCACGCTCTACGCGATCGACCAGTTTGTCATGCGCGGCGGGCGGCTGATCGCGATGATGGACCCGCACAGCGAAAGCCAGGCGAACCGTCCCTCCCCCGGCCAGCCGCCGGCGCGCGACACGGCGTCGAACCTTGACCGGCTGCTGAACGCCTGGGGGATCGAGGCGCCGTCGGATCGTGTGGTCCTCGACCAGCGCGGCGCCTGGCGCGTGCGGGCCGACCCGCGGGAGCGCGTGCAGGCGGTGGACTACCTGGCCTGGCAGAACGTGCCGGCCGCCGGCTTGAACCGGACCGAGATCGCCACCGCGGAACTCGCCCAGGTCACCATCGCCTCCGCCGGTGAGGTGCGCCGGCGCGAGGGTGCGGCGATCGAATTCATCCC
>JBIKSZ010000340.1:0-3342 GCA_044348345.1 Roseomonas sp.
TCGATGCCGAGCATCGTCTCGACGTCGATGATGCTGCTCTCGCGCGGGATCAGCGCATCGAGGCTCGCGCAGGCTTCTTCGGGGAAGCCGAGGCTGGCCAGCGCCGCGACCATGCGGGTGGCCACGCGCGTCAGTGTCGGCGTGCCGTTCCACAGCAGGCCCAGCAACTCGATGCGATCGGGGATGGACAGGCGCGGGGCCAGCGTCTCCAGCTCCCGCCAGGGGCCGGGCTTGAGGGCGGCGTGGACCGGGTGGTTGCGGAAGTAGCGCTCGAAATACTCGAACAGGTCGAAGACGTCGTCGGCGGTGAAATCCGCTGCCGGCCCGGCGGCAGCCTTGGCGCGGAAGCGGGCGATCCAGGCCTCGACCTCGGCGGGCTCCATGGCGCGCACCGTGTCGCGGTCGAAATCCTCCATGAAGGCGTTGGCGACGATCTTGATCACGTCGCCCTGCGACAGCATGCGGCAGACCACCGGCAGGCCGGGCAGGCCCTGCACCGGGCGCACGGTGAAGCGCGTGACGAGGCCGGTCGATTCCTTGCCACCCGCCGGGTTGATGTCGGCGAAGAAGTCGCGCGTCTCCTCCCCGAAGCGGATCAGGCAGGGGGCAGGGTCGCGCCGCGCGAGTGAGCCGACGAGGTAGCTTTTGCCCTGTTGGCTCGGCCCGAAGACCGAGACGCACATCGGCCGCCGCGCCGCCTTCGCCAGCGCGCGGGCACGCTGCGCGGTGCGGCGGAGGTCGCGGCCGAGCGCGCCGGCGCGCTCCTTCGCGCGCGGGTCGTCGGTGGCGCCGAGCCAAGCCAGCGCCTCCCCAGCGGCGTTGGCCACGCCTTCTGCCTGGCGGGCGAGCGTCTCGTTCAGCGCGGCGTCGTCCACGGCCATGCCTGCCACCGCTCCCTCAGGGCACCGACAGCATGCCGGTGTCGCGCCAATAGCCAGCTTCCGATTTCTCGGTCTGCAGGCGCAGCGTGACGAGGGCGGGCGATTGCGGGTCGCCTTCGCTGTCCTCGATGGCGGCGATGCTGAACTCTTCGCGCCGTTCCTCGGCATCCGCGCGCTCGGGGTCGATCTCGGCGCGGCGGACGGTGATGGAGAGCGGCAGGTTGAGGCGCTTCACCGCCTCCGCATTCGCGTATTCCAGCACGTAGAGCTTGGTGACCTGCCAGCGTTCCAGGTCGAGCTGGCGGAAGCCGAGCGAGATCGGCGCGCGGAAGCTGACGGTAAAGCCGACCTCCTCCGCCTCCTCGCCCGCCTTGCGTGCGCGGTCGGGGTCTTCCAGCAGCACATTGGCGCGCGGCAGACGGCCCGAGAGTTCCATGCGGCCGAGATAGCGCGCGGTGGATTTCATGCCGAGCCGGCTGGTGCGCAGCAGGAAGCTCTCAAGCCCGCCTTCAGCGAGCGTCGCCAGCATCGCACCGACCGCGGCCGTGGTCTTGGGATCGGCGATGCGCCCGGCGGGATCGCGGAAGGGATACCAGCTGCCGGCGACATAGTCGTGCATGCCGACGATGCGGTGCGGCGGCACCGGTAGCTTGGCCAGCAGCATGTCCATCACCGCGCGCATGCGGGATGGCCGGCCGGAGACCAGCAGCCAGTCGCAGTCGAAGGCGTGCACCACTTCGCAGAGATCGGCCAGGATCGGCCCGATCGAGGCCTGGACGATGGCGTCCACCTGCCGCGCATGGGCCGCGATCTCGACCGCGAGCGGGTCGAAGGCGACAGCCCCTGCGCGGGCGGCCAAGCGCCGGACATAATCGATAGGTGCTGCGGTCGGGCGCCCATCCAGCAGCGCGCCGAGGCTACGGCGCAGGATCTCGTTCGCGCTCCGCTCCGGCGTTTCCTCGCTGGCATGCAGGATGGCGAGCCCGACGGGCTCCAGCACCTGCGCCACGAATTGCCGGCGCAGATGCCGCTCTGCCTCGCTCTGCGCGCCCTTCTCGCCACCGAGCAATTCCTGCAGCAGCGCCTTCGCGTCGCGCGCGCCGGCCGCGATCAGCGCATCCTCAATCTGCGGCACGACGATGGACTGGATGATGTCCTGCAGCACCTCGTCGCCCGCGATCCGGAATCCCTCGCGGAAATTCTGGTCGGGCGTGATCTCCTGGCCCTGCTCGGAGACGAAGGTGCAGACCATCAGGTCGGTCGTGCCGCCGCCGATGTCGATGCTGGCCACCCGCAGCGAGGGCTGCGCGCCATATTTCGCGCGCGGCTTCCCGGTCAGCGCGAAGAAGGAAGCGGGGTCGCCGCGCAGGCGCTGCGACACCTCGGAATAGAGAAAGGTGATCTGGGTTGCCGTCGCCTCATCGAGGTTGGCGACGATGCGCGGCTCCGGCGGCGCCTGGCCCGCGGCAGCGCTCCAGCCCAGCAGGTCCCAGGCGAGCCGCGTCGCAGCCTCTGCCCGGTCGCGGAAGATGCGCTGTTCGGCCAGCGGCATGGCCGGCGGCATGGTCAGGATGATGCGCGACAGGCGGCGCGGCACTTCAGGGAAGGCGCGGGCATAGCGCGCCTCCACCGAGTTGATCTGCGCCAGCGCCTGCATGAGGATCTCGGCCAGCAGGAAGGTCATCAGCGAGGAGCGGCTGAAGCGCGCGCGCTGCGCCGGCGTCAGCCCAGCCCCCCGCCGCCCGCGGCGCGGCGCGCGCAGCACCTCGCCCTCCTGGCTGACGAAACGCATCAGCCTGCCGGTGACGGGCGGCTCCACCGTCACCCCGTCGAAGGGGTCGATGCCGTTGGAGCGCCAGACCTGCGCCGTGGCGCGTTCATCCCACAGGTAGCGCTTGGGCGAGGAGAGGCCCGTCGCGCCCTCATTCCCGCGCGCCGAGGCCGCAAGGCGCATGGCTTCCGGCCCGACGCGCACCGGGCTCGGCCATTGGAAGGTCGCCGCCCCCGATTGGCGCGAGAGCGCATCGCGCCCGAAGGCGGCGATGGCGAATTCGACGCGGCTTTCGAAGGGGCGCTCATAGACCAGCTCGGGCTGGGCGAGGTCGCGCAGCTTCAAGGGGAAGCTGTTGGTCAGGGTCGGCCGCTCGCCCGTGCGGTGCTCTACCAGCAGCCCGCAGGTGCGCGAATTGCCGATGTCGAGCACGAGGTCCACCGGGATGGGCTGGTAGGGCACGGTCTCGGAGACGACGTCCACCAGCTTCACCGCGGGCAGCAGCTCCGCGCGGCCGATCAGCTCGAGCAGCGCGACATAGCGCGCCCAATGTTCGCAGGGGCGTCCCGTGGGGGCCGGGCCCTTGCCACGGCGGCCGCGGGCGAGCTGTTCCTGCAGGCAATCCTGCAGCCAGCGCGACAGCCAAGCCTGGTTCAGCCACCAGGCGATGGTGTCGCGCCGGTGCTGCAG
>JBIKSZ010000339.1:0-3342 GCA_044348345.1 Roseomonas sp.
CCGCCGATCCGGGTCGGGTCGTCAGACGCGCCGATGATCGCGATGGAGCGCGGACGCAGCAGCGCGTCGAGCGGATGGGCCGGGGACATGTCCTGCATGGGCGGGCAGGGTGCAGAGCCGCGCCGCACGCGCAAGCCCCCCGCATCATCAGATCGGCCGCGCCGGCACGCCGCCCATCCGCGCGCCCTCCGCCACATCCTGCGTGACCGCCGCGCCCGCGCCGATCACGGCGTCGGCGCCGATCCGGCAGCCCGCGCGCACCACCGCGCCGGCCCCGAGCAGTGCCCGCGCGCCCACCGCCACACCGCCGCACAGCACCGCGCCAGGGCCCAGATGCGTGGCCGGCCCAAGCGTGCAGTCATGCTCGACAATCGCGCCGGTGTTCACCAGGGCGAAGTCCCCGAGCGTCGCCTCAGGCCCGATCACCGCGCGGGCCATCACCTGCGCCCCCGTGCCGATGCGGGCGGAGGGCGAGATCAGCGCCGCAGGATGGATCACGGCCGGCAGGGCAAGGCCGAGCGCCTGGCACGCCGCGCCAAGGCGCGCGCGTACGGCATTGTCGCCGATGGCGATCACGGCAGCGGAGGCGCCCTGTGCGTCGAGGCTCTCCAGCTTCCCGAGGACCGGCACACCCAGCACCGGGCCGCGCGCCGCATCGTCGAGAAGGCCGGCCACGGCAAAGCCCATGGCCCGCAACGCCTCGATCACCGGCCGGGCATGCCCGCCGGCGCCGAGGACGAGGAGCACGGCCCGCCCGCCCTCAGGCGCCCGGGGCGAGGATCATGCAGCCGCCGCGCCCGCCCAGCCGTTCGCAAGCCTGCTCGGCGGAGCCGCGCGACTGCAGACCGACCACGCGCGCACGGAACAGCGTCGTGCTGCCCTGGTTGACGCGCTCCACCACCATGCGCGCGGCGGGTGCGCCCATCTGGTCGCGTGCCTGGCTGGCCGCGGCGCGGGCCAGGTTCTCAGAGGCGAAGGCGCCGACCTGCACGCCCCAGCCACCGCCGGTGGCGATCGGCGCGGGCGGGATCGGCGCCGGGGCAACGCGGGCCGGCGCGGCGGCAGGGGCCGCGGCGGGCGTCGCCAGGCGCGGTGTCTGCAGCGTGCCGGCCTGGGCCGAGGGGATCAGGGCGAAGCTGCGCTGCGCGGCCGGTGCGGCCGCGACAGCCGTCCCCTGGGCGGGGGCTGTGCGCACGCCAGCGGGCGGCGCCAGGGTTTCGGTGCGGATCATGCCCGGATCGCCGGGGCTCACCACCGGGTCCATCCGCCGCTCGAAATCGCCAACTGAGGCGATCTGCGTGCGGCCGGCCACCGGCGCGCCGGTGCTGCCATCCGGGATCGGGTCCATGCGCACGACCTGGCCGGGCGGCAGCTGCGCCACCTGGATGCCGGGCTCGACCGCGCGGCGCTGGTCGCGCAGCGCCAGCATCGTCGCCGTGTCGCCCCGCCGCGGGCCGCGCGGGATGTCGAAGGGCAGCTCGGCCGCCGCATAGACCTCGGGCGCCGTACGGCGGTTCGGGCTGGTGCCATGGATGCGCGGGCCGATGCGGGCGACGTAGTTGCGCGTCTCATCCGGCAGGCCGCGATTGCCCCAGAGGTAATCCTCAAGCCGCCGCGGCCCCGCATTATAGGCCGCGAGGAAGCCCGGCGAGCCATAGAGGTCGTACATCTGCCGGATATAGGCAGTGCCGGCCATGAGGTTGTCCCAGGGGTGATAGGGGTCGTTGCCCAGGCCGTGGCGCCGCTGCAGCTCGGCATAGGTGCCGGGCATCACCTGCATCAGCCCCATCGCCCCGACGCGGGAGGTCGCGCTGGCACGACCGCCAGATTCCTGGCGCATCACCTCGCGGATCCAGCGCTCGGGCACGTCGAAGCGGGCCGAGGCCTGCTGGATCCAGGGCCCCCAGGGATCCTGCGAAGAGCCAGGTGGTGTGGCGACATCCGGGCGCGGCCATTCCGCGGAGGGCGTGCCATGCGTCACCACGCGGTTCGGCGCCCCGCCGCAGGCGGCGAGCGCGCCGAGCATCAGCCCCACTGCGATGGGCCGGGCGCTCCGCGCGAGACGGGACCGGGTCATGCTCGCACTCCGTCAATGCCGGGCACTGGTCCCGAGGCCCGCCCCCCTGGGCTGCGCCGCCGCTCCCCTGCGGCCATCGCATCCCGGGCCAACCCCGACATCCGTCCCTTCGTTCAAGCACGCGAATGAAAGAACGCGCCAGTCATTCGCGCGCCCGATCAGCCGGGCCTGGAGCTGCACGCGCCGACACAGGTCGGAACGCTGGCACAAGCCAGGGCGTCTGGCGCCCTGTCTTGAAGCCGCGCGGCAAGTCCAAGGGCTAAACCCCTAACCCGGCTGCATCCATCCAGGCAAGAAGAGGATCACGGCAAAACCGTGGCGTGATGTGCGCAGGGCCATCATCGCCTCGTGATCGGTACGCCGCACGCGGCATCCCGACCGGCCGCGGCGCCGCTGGCATCAGGCGCGGCCGTAGGTGTCCTCGATCCGGACGATGTCGTCCTCGCCCAGATACGGGCCGGACTGCACCTCGATCAGCGTGAGCGGGATCATCCCCGGGTTCTCCAGCCGGTGCACGCAGCCGAGCGGGAGGTACACGCTCTCATTCTCGCGCAGCAGGATCCGTTCCTGGTCGCGCTCGACGATGGCGGTGCCGGCGACCACCACCCAATGCTCCGCGCGGTGGTAGTGCTTCTGCAGGCTGAGCTTGGCGCCCGGGCGCACCACGATCCGCTTCACCTGGAAGCGCGCGCCATGGGCGACGCCCTCGTAGCTGCCCCAGGGGCGATAGACCCGCCGGTGCTCGGTGGCTTCCTTGCGTCCCTCGGCCTTCAGCTGCTCGACGATCTTCTTGACGTCCTGCGCCTGGTTGCGGTGGCAGGCGAGCACGGCGTCGTCCGTGACCACCAGCACCACATCCTCGAGACCGACCACGGCGGTCAGGATGCCTTCAGAGCGGACGAAGCAGTTGCGCGCGCCGAGCGTCGCGACGGGCCCCGCGGTGGCGTTCCCGGCGGCATCCTTGGCCGCGATGTCCCATAGCGCGTCCCAGGAGCCGACATCCGACCAGCCCGGGTCGCAGGGCACCACGGCGGCCAGCGCGGTGCGCTCCATCACCGCATGGTCCACCGAGATCGAGGGTGCGGCGGCGAAACCCGCCCCGAGCCGCACGAAGCCTAGATCGCGCTCCCCGGCCGCGACCGCGCTGCGGGCCGCGTCCAGCACGGCCGGCGCGTGGGCGGCCAGCTCGGCCAGCAGGGTCCGGGCGGTGGCGACGAACATGCCGCTGTTCCACAGATGCCGCCCGCCTTCCACCAGCGCGGCGG
>JBIKSZ010000123.1:0-11109 GCA_044348345.1 Roseomonas sp.
CATGGCGACGGCGCGTTCGGCGAGCGTCGCGAAGCCGCGCGGATCCGGATCAGTGGAGGAAACGATCGCCTGGCGCTTGCCGACAAAGACGCGCAGGCCGAGGTCGAAGCCCTCCGCGCGCTCCAGCTGCTCGATCCGGCCGAGCCGGCGCGAGACCGAGAGCGACGCGTTCTGCACCAGCAGCGCATCGGCCGCATCCGCGCCCGCGCGCTTCGCCGCGGCGACGAGATCGGAGAGGCGGTCGAGGTCGTTCATCATTGGCCTTCTCGCTTCTCCCTCCCCCGCCAGCGGGGGAGGGTCGGGGGGGGGGCGCGGCATTCAGCGCGCCCTGATCCTCGCACCCCCACCCTAACCCTCCCCCGCAAAGCGGGGGAGGGAACGGCTCGGGCGGGAGCGATGCGTTACGCCGCCAGCTTCTCCGCGATCACCGGCAGCGCGGGCACCTTCTTCGCGGGGCCGAGTGCCGTCAGCGTCGGTGTGGCGCGGAACATGCGCGCGGCGCAGGCCTGGATCTGGTCCACCGTCACGGCGGCGATCTTCGCCTTGGTCTCCTCCACCGGGATGATGCGGCCATGCACCTGCAGCTGGCGCGCCAGCTGCTCGCAGCGGCTGCCGGTGGATTCCAACGACATCAGCAGCGACGCGCGCAGCTGCGCCTTGGCGCGGTCCAGCTCCTCCTGCGTCACATCCTTCTGCACGCGGCGCAGCTCCTCGAGCGCGACGGGCACCAGCTCCTCCGCCTGGTCCTCACCGGTGCCGGCATAGATGCTGAACAGGCCGGAATCGGCGAAGGGCGAGACGAAGGAATAGACGGAATAGACCAGGCCGCGCTTCTCGCGGATTTCCTGAAACAGGCGGGACGACATGCCACCGCCGAGCAGGGTGGAGAGCAGCTGCGTCGTCATGTGCTGCGGGTCGGTGGAGGCAACGGAGGGGAAGCCCAGCACCAGATGCACCTGGTCGAGGTCGCGCTCCTCGCGGAATTCGCCGCCGGTGTAGCGCGCGGTCTCGGCCTCGGCGGGCACGGCGTTGGGCAGGTCGGCGAAATGCTTGCCGACCATCGCCAGGAAGTCGTCATGCTCGATGGCGCCGGCGGCAGCGACGATCATGCGCTGGCCGCCATAATGGCGCTGCATGTAGCCGGTCAGCGCCTCACGCTTCATGTGGGTGATGGTGTCCTCGGTGCCGAGGACGGGCCGGCCCATCGCCTGCGCACTGTAGGCGGTCGCCTGGAAATGGTCGAAGACGATGTCGTCCGGCGTGTCGTTGGCCTGGCCGATCTCCTGCAGGATCACGCCGCGCTCGCGCTCCACCTCCTCCGGCGCGAAGGCGGAATGGGACAGGATGTCGCCGATGATGTCGGCGGCAAGCCCCGCATCCTCCTTCAGCACCTTGCAGTAGAAGGCGGTGTTCTCGCGCGAGGTATAGGCGTTGATGTGGCCGCCGACATTCTCGATCTCGCGCGCGATCGCCGCCGCGTCGCGTGTCGCGGTGCCCTTGAAGGCCATGTGTTCCAGGAAGTGGGAGACGCCATTCTCCACCGCGGTTTCGTGCCGCGCTCCGGCATCCACATAGGCGCCGAGGGAGACGGTCTCGACGCGCGGCATCTTCTCCGACACCACGGTCAGGCCAGAGGGCAGCTTCGTCAGGCGGATCGCGTCAGACATCAGTGTTCCTTGCAGGCCGCTCAGGCGGCGTTGCGACGGGTATGGGCGCGCACGAAGGTCTCGATCTGGCCGAGATCGGCGGGCAGGCGGGAGAGGCGCTCGGGCCGGTCGTAGAGATCGGCGAGCCGCGCGGGCAAAGGCGGCGTGATGCCGGTGGCGCGCGCCACCGCATCGGGGAACTTCGCCGGATGCGCGGTCGCGGCAACGATGACCGGGATCGCGGGATCGGCCGGCGGCACGGAAGCCGCCGCTGCGGTGCCGATCGCGGTGTGCGGATCGGCGAGGTAGCCATTCTCCCGATGGAGCCGCGCGATCTCCGCCAGCGTGCTCTCATCGTCCAACGCGAAGCCCCGGAACACCTGGGTCGCGGATTTCCATGCGGCGTCGGGGATGGGCATGCGGCCTTCGGTGCGGAAGCGGCGCATCGTCTCCGCGGTCGCCTTCGCATCGCGCCCCAGCAGCTCGAACAGCAGGCGTTCGAAATTGGAGCTGACCTGGATATCCATGGATGGCGAGAGCGAGGGCTCCACCGCGCGCACCGTCATGTCGTTGGCCGATAGGAAGCGCGTGAGGATGTCGTTGCGGTTCGAGGCAACGATCAGCTGCGCGATCGGCAGCCCCATGCGGCGCGCCGCCCAGGCGGCCAGCACATTGCCGAAATTGCCGGTCGGCACGGCGAAGGCCACCTCCCGGTCCGGCGCGCCGAGCGCCAGCGCGGAGGCGACGTAATAGGGGATCTGCAGCGCAACGCGCGCCCAGTTGATCGAATTCACCGCCGCCAGCCGCATCTCGTCGCGGAAGGGGGCGTCGGCGAACATCGCCTTCACCAGATCCTGGCAGTCGTCGAAGGAGCCCGCGACGGCCAGATTGGCGACGTTGGGCGAGAGCACGGTGGTCATCTGCCGCCGCTGCACTTCCGAGGTACGGCCCTCCGGGTGGAGGATCACGATGTCCACAGCCGCGCGGTCGCGGCAGGCCTCGATGGCGGCAGACCCCGTGTCGCCGCTGGTGGCGCCGACGATCGTCACGCGTTCGCCGCGGCGCGCCAGCGTCGTGTCGAAGAGCAGGCCGAGCGCCTGCATCGCCATGTCCTTGAAGGCCAGCGTCGGCCCGTGGAACAGCTCGAGCGCGAAGGTGCGCTGGTCGATCTGCACCAGCGGGCAGACGGCGTTGTGGCCGAAGCCGGCATAGGCCTGTTGCAGCAGCGGGCGCAGCGTCGCCTCGTTCGGCTGGCCGCCGGTGAACAGCGCCAGGATCCGGGCGGCAAGCTCCGGATAGGGCAGGCCGCGCAGCTTCCGCCATTCGGCGGTGGTCAGCACCGGCCAGGATTCAGGGACGAACAGCCCGCCATCCTCGGCCAGCCCGGCCAGCAGGACGCCTTCGAAATCGCGCGGTGCGGCCTCGCCGCGGGTGGAGACATACATCATGGCCCCGGAAGGTAGTCCCGACCGGGCGCCAGGACGAGGGGGGCGGGGCGAAGCTTGGGCCCTGCCCGGGGGCCCTGCCGGGGGCTCAGCCCCCGCCGAACAGCGTCGCCGGGTCGGCCTCGGGCGCCCAGCGCGGGGTGTTGTCCTTGTCCACCAGCACCGCCCGCACCCCTTCGGCGAAATCGGGGTGGAAGGTGACCCGGCGGGTCAGGGCCAGCTCCATGCGGAGGCAGGCGGCCAGGTCGAGCCCGGCGCCCCGCCGCAGCAGCTCCACCGTCACGGCCAGGCTCGTCGGCGACATCTTCGCCAGTGTCGCCAGCTGGGCGCGGGCCCAGTCGGTGCCCTCGGCCTCCAGCGCGGCGCGGATGGCGGGGAGCGAGGGCTGGGCGAAGCAGCGGTCAATGGCCGGGCGGAGCGCCGCTATCATGCCCGGCGCCACCGGCGCGGCGAAGCGGTCCAGCGCGGCGATGCCCTCCGCCGCGAGCGCGGTGCGCAGCGCTTGAAGCCGCTCGCGGGGCACGAAGTGGGTGGCGAGCCCCGCCTCCACCGCCTCCGCCCCCGTCAGCCTTGCACCGGTCAGCGCGAGCCAGAGGCCGAGCGCGCCGGGCAGTCGCGGCAGCACGAAGGAGGCGCCGACATCGGGGAACAGCGCGATCGCCGTCTCCGGCATCGCCAGCAGGGCGTGCTCGGTCACGATGCGGTGGCTGCCATGGACGGACACGCCGATGCCGCCCCCCATGCAGACGCCGTCGATCAGGCTGACCCAGGGTTTCGGACACTCCGCAATGGCGAGGTTCATCGCGTATTCGGACGCGAAGAAGGCCTCGATCCCGGCCGCGTCGCCGGCCAGCGCCAATTCGCGCATCCGCCGCACATCGCCGCCCGCGCAGAAGGCGCGCCCGCCGGCGCCTTCCAGCAGCACGAGCTGCACGGCCGGGTCCTCGTGGAAGCCGCGGAGCGCGTCATGGATCGCGGCGATCATGCCGGAATCGAGCGCGTTGAGCGCGCGCGGGCGGTTCATCAGGATGGTACCAGCCAGGCCGTCTTGGCCGGCGATCACGGTCGGCTCGGCGGTCTCCGCCATGGCACGCGTCCCCTGTCTGCGGTTGCGCAGGGGCTAGAGAATTCGCGCCGCCAGGGCAACGGGGGGTCGAGGGGACGGCTCAGCGCCGCGACAGCCAGCCGAGCAGCAGCACGGTGACAGCCACACCCATCAGGCCGGACTTGACGCTGCGGCCGCGCAGCAGGGGCGCCAGCACCATCGCCCGCGCCGCACCGTCGCCGATCTGGCGCACCGCCTCTTGCCGCAGCTGACGCGCTTCCTCCGCGATGCGGTCCTGCCCGGCGCGGCGCGCGGCCAGCACCAGCACCAGCGCGATGACAAGGTCCACGCCCGCCAACGCCAGCGCTGCGCCGGCCGGGCCCCAGCCCGGCCGCAGCGCGGCGAAAGCCGCCAGGTGCAGCATCACCAGCAGCAGCACCGCGAAGATCATGGCCGCGGCGGCGAGCGCGACCTGCACGCCGCGCATGCGCGCCTGGCGGCGCAGATGCAGCCCCTCCGCCTCGATGGCTGCCCGCGCGAGGCTCAGCAGGCGCATCGGCACAGCGCGTCAGTGATCGCGCCGCTCGCGCTGATAGACATAGGTGGTGCCGCCGGTCATCCGCCCCAGCAGCCAGCCGCCGAGCATGGCAAGCCCGATCGCCATCAGCGGGCGTTCGCGCACCGTGGCAGAAAGCGCGCCGGCATTCTCCTCGATCGTCGCCCGCGCGCGGTGGGCGACATCCTCGGCCGTCGCGGCGGCGGAGCCGAGCGCGGGCGTGACGCGGTCCTGCATCAGGCGTTCCACCTGTGCGCGGAGGCGCGCGAGTTCGGCATGCGCTTCGTCCGGCAGGCGGGTCGCTGCGGTCGCCATCTCCTCGCGCATCTCTTTGGCGGACGGGGACATCGCTTCCTCCCTTTCGTTCAGGTGAACATCCTGCTGCGCGAACGTCGCTGGTCCGCGTGGGGTTCCGCTTGGACGAATGTTGCGGCATGCGCTGCATCGCAGGCGGCAGAGGAAACCGCGCCCGCGAGTGGCCGTTCGGCTGAGCGACCGCTCAGCGCGGCCAGGGCGCGAGGGGCGGCGTGAAGGGCTGCGGGTCGAGCGGCAGCAGCAATTGCGGCGTGGGCTGCATCGTCCCTGACATCCCGGGCGGCGGCAGCGCCTCGCCGCAGGCAGGGCGGAGGATGCCGCAATCCCAGCGCCAGCCATCCGGCCGGCCAGAGACCGCGCCGCCGCGCTGATAGCCGCAGGCGCAGAGTTTGCCCGCCATGCAGGCGACGGCGCCGGCCCGGTCCTGCGTGCAGGCCGGGATCTCCTGCGCCGCGGCGGGGAAGGCGAAGAACAACAACAGCAGGAGATGGCGCATCGGCGGAGCCTCGCGCCGCGCGGTGAACGCCGCGTTTACGACCCGCGCAGCACGTCCAGCACCAGGCCTTCGGTCAGCAGCTGCGGCAGCACCACGGGCTCTGCTGCGCCGGGCGCCCAGTAGAGATACAGCGGCACGCCTTCGCGCCCATGCGCGCGCAGCAGCGCGCCGATGGCGGCATCGCCGCGCGTCCAATCCGCCTTGAGATAGGCGATGTTGCGCGCCGCGAACTGCTCCTGCACGGCGGCGCTGCGCAGCGCCACGCGCTCATTCACCTGGCAGGTGATGCACCAGGCGGCTGTGGCGTTCACGAAGACCGGCCGGCCTTCGGCGCGCAGCGCCTCGACGCGCGCGGCGGACCAGGGCTCGCTGCCGGATGTGAGGTCGGCGGCGACGGCCTGCACGGCCGACAGCCGCGGCAGCAGCGCCAGCAGGCCGAGCACGGCAACGCCCGCCGCGACGCGCCCGGCGATCGCCATCCGTCCCGCCCCCGCACGCTGCGCCAGCCCGAGCGCCCAGAGCCCCGCTGCCAGCACCACCCCGCCCGCGAGCGCTGTCAGCACGCCATCCGGCCCGCTGCCCTGCGCCAGCACCCAGACCAGCCAGGCGGCCGCGGCGAGCATCGGGAAGGCGAGGAATTGGCGCAGCCGCTCCATCCAGGGGCCGGGCCGCGGCAGCGCCCGCGCCGCGCTGGGAAAGATGCCGAGCAGCGCATAGGGCAAGGCGAGGCCAAGCCCGAGGGCGAGAAAGACGCCCATCGTCATGGCCGGCGGCATCGCCATCGCCGCGCCGAGGGCTGCCGCCATGAAGGGCGCGGTGCAGGGGGTGGCCAGCAGCACCGCGAGTGCGCCGGTGAAGAAGGCGCCCGCATGGCCGCCGCGCGCCGCCAGCCCCTGCCCGGCGCCGACCGGCCCGCCCATGCGGAACACGCCGGCGAGGTTCAGCGCCACCGCCAGCATCAGCCAGGCCATGCCGGCGACGAAGGCGGGCTCGGTGAATTGGAAACCCCAGCCCGCCGCCGTGCCCCCCGCCCGCAGTGCGATCAACCCGCCGCCGATCGCGGCGAAGGTGGCCAACACGCCGGCGGTGTAGCTCCCGGCATGCAGCCGGACCTCTCGCTTCGCCTCGCCCGAGAGACGCGCAAGGGCCATCGCCTTCATCGCCAGCACCGGGAAGACGCAGGGCATCAGGTTCAGGATCAGCCCACCGAGCAGCGCAAACAGCAACGCCTGGGCGAAGGGGAGCGCGGGCGCGGTCATCGCCGGCCCGGCGATGGCCGCCGAAACGTCGAAGGCCGCGCGCTGCCCACCGGCATCGCGCAGCACCACCGTGCCTTCCAGCGTCTCAGGCCTCTGGCCGTCGAGCAGCTTGATGCCGAGCGTTAGCGCGCCGTCGCGCCACGTCAGCGGCTGCGGCGCGGTGTTGTCCATCGCGCCCTGTGCGTGGGGGAAGAAGAAGGCCTGCTGCACCAGCCCGGGCGCGAGGCCGGGGCCGGCGACGGTGAGGCTCGCCTGCCGCCCGGTCTGCCCGGCCTCTGCGCGCCAAGGCGCGGGGCGGGGCAGGCGCGCGGCCTCAGCCTCGAACAGCCCGGCCATGGTGGGGGAGGGCTGGGCACGGGGCGCGACCGGCAGGGTCAGCGCGAAGCGGCCTTCCTCCGGGATGCAGACCTGCTCGCAGACGAGCCAGGTCGCCTCGGCCTCGATGCGGAAGGCCTCGCCGGGCTGCGCCGTCGCGGGGACGCGCAGCTCCAGCGGCAGCACCACCTCGCCCTTGTAGCCGAAATTGACCAGCGGGCCGTATTCGATGCGCTCCGGCGCGGGCCAGGCGATGGGGCCGGCCGTGGCGCCTTCCGGCAGGGTCAGCGCGATCTCGGTCGGCGCCCCGGCATCCCCGGCGTTCCGCCAGTAGCTGTGCCAGCCCGGCGCGAGCCTGAGCCGCAGCCCGACCCGGACCGCCTCGCCCGGTGCGACGGCGGCCATGTCGGCCGCGAGCGAGGCCGCGGCGCGGGGGGAGCGCTGCACCTCGCTCTCCACCGCCAGGGCAGGGGCGGCGGCGAGCAGGCCGAGAAGAAGGGGGAGGGCGGAGCGCCACATGGCCCCATAGAACGGGACGCCGGTGCATCGCCGCAAGTGTCGGCGTGTATCGGCGGCCCCGGTTGACGCCGCGCCATGCCCGCCGGATGACACGACACCCAAGCAGCGGAGCCCACCCATGCGTCTCGATGCCGGCGCCCGGGGCGTCTATGTGATCGCCCCCACCCCCTTCCACCCCGATGGGCGGGTGGACGAGGCCAGCACCGACCGCATGACCGACTTCTTCCTGCAGGAAGCGGGCGCGGACGGGATGACCATCCTCGGCGTGATGGGAGAAGCGCCGAAGCTCGACGGCGCGGAATCGCTCGAGATCAGCCGGCGGATCATCCGCCGCGCCGGCAAGGCCGGCATCATCGTGGGCGTCACCGCGCCGGGCTTCGCCGCCATGCGCGCGCTGGCGCAGGGCGTGATGGACGCCGGCGCGGCCGCGGTGATGATCGCCCCGCCCCCCCATCTGCGGCATGACGAGGCGATCGTCGGCTATTTCCACCAGGCGATCGAGGCGATCGGCCCCGATATCCCCTGGGTGCTGCAGGATTACCCGCAGCTCTTCCAGGTCCAGATGACGCCCGCCGTGATCCGCCGGATCGTGACCGAGCTGCCCTCCTGCGTGATGCTGAAGCATGAGGATTGGCCGGGGCTCGAGAAGATCTCGGCGCTGCGCCGCTTCCAGGCCGAAGGCTCGCTGCGGCCGCTATCCATCCTGTGCGGCAATGGCGGCGTGTTCCTGGATTTCGAGATGGAGCGCGGCGCGGATGGCGCGATGACGGGCTACGCCTTCCCCGACATGCTGGCGGAGCTGGTGAAGTTCTCGGCCGCCGGTGAGCGGGAGCGCGCGCATGACCTGTTCGACGCGCATCTGCCGCTGATGCGCTACGAGTTGCAGCCGGGGGTCGGGCTGGCGGTGCGGAAGTACATTCTCATGCGCCGCGGCATCCTGGCGAGCGACGCGCAGCGCCGCCCCGCCGCCGCGCTTTCGGCCGCGGCGCGGGCGGAGACCGAATACCTGCTGTCGCGCCTGGCGCGGCACGATGCCCGCGCGAAGCTCGCGCCGGTGGCCTGAGGAAGGGACTCACCATGACACCGCCCGAGAAATTCCGCGCGCTCCTCGCGAAGCCCGGCTTCGTCGCCATGCCGGCGGTGTGGGACGGGATCACGGCGAAGCTGACGGCGGAGGCCGGCTTCGCGACCGCTTTCCTCTCCGGCTCCTGCGTCGCCGCCGCGCGGCTCGGGGGGCCTGACCTCGACCTGATCTCCTTCGGGGAGATGCTGAACAGCCTGGAAATGGTGCGCGGCGCCGCGCCCGATCTGCTGGTGCTGGCCGATGGCGACCATGGCTATGGCAATGCGATGAATGTGCAGCGCACGGTGCGCGCCTATGGCCGCGCGGGTGCCGCGGCGGTGCTGATCGAGGACAAGGTGACGCCGCGCGCGCTGACCGCCGGCGGCAAGCCGTGCCTGCCGCGGGAGGAAGCGCGGATGAAGATCCGCGCCGCGGTGGAGGCGGCGAAGGACAGCGGCATCCTGGTGATGGCGCGCACCGATTGCCGCCCGACGGCGGGCATCGACGAAGCAGTGGCGCGCATCGCCATGTATGTCGAGGAAGGCGCCGACATCCTGTTCCTCGACAGCCCGAAGGACGAGGCGGAGGTGCGCGCCGCCGTAGAGGCTTCGGCGGGCCGGCCGCATTTCGCGGTGCTCTCGCCCGGCGCCCCGCGGGAGACGCCGACCCAGGCGCGCGCGGCGGAGCTTGGGTTGAAGATCGGTACCTTCCCGACCGGGCTGCTCTCGCCCGCCATGGCGGCGATGAAGGCGGGGCTCGCGGCGATCGCGGCTGGCGGGTCGGAAGCCGCGGGCGCGCTGACGCCGTCGGAGTTCCGCGATGCGCTAGGCTATGGCGCCTATGACACGGAGGCCAAGCGCTTCGCGCTGCCGGGGTGATGCGGGCAATTGGAATCGAGCCCACGGCCTGAAGAGCATCTCATCAAACCGCGGTTGATGCGTGCGGGGCATATGGCGACGCCCCTTTTGAACAGCGACCTGTGGGCGCGCTGGAGGCGCTTGCGCAGATCCTGACCGGGATGGTCACCGTCCCATCAGGTTGAAGAAGGGCTGGTTGGTCAGCAGCGGAGCGGAACCGGAAAAGGGAAAGGCCAGCTTGATCGCCGTGAACATGACCAGCCCGATGAGGAAGGTGATGATGAAACCCATCATGTACTGGACGTAGCTGTTCCCGCTGCTGAAGAACCACTGGAAGGAAAGGACCGACACCGAACCTGCGAGGAAAAGAATCCAAATCAGGTTCGCCAGCGTCCGCTGCGGGGCCCACATGCGCTGTATACGGGCCTCAACGAGGCTCTGCAGGTAAATGGACGTGTTGCTCGACAGCGAGTCCTGGACCAGATCGCCCGGCGTGACGTCGAAGAAGGCGCGCGCAAGGCGGACGAAGGCCGCTTCCGACTGGTTGGTCACGCCGCCAACCGCAAGGTAGGGCCATTCGACCTCGGCGACGGAGGACGCATAGGCATTCAGCGCCGCCCGCATCTCGGCCCGCATCTCGGCGTGTTGTGGATCCCGGTAAACATCAACGATCAGATGCAGAAGATAGAGGGTCGAGGCTTCCTTCTGCACGGCATCGCGCATCGAATTGTAGACTTCCCAGCTGCCGACCAGGACCAACGCGCAGATCACCGCGAAAATGTTGAGGATCGTGTTGAACTTGACCACGCCAGCCGGCGCGTTCTCGCTCAGCTCCCGCCCCGTGAAGACGCTTGTGATGATGCGTCCGACCAGAAGCGCGGCCAGCGCCGGCACGAGGCCGCATATGAGCACGCCGAGCCATGCGGGCAGGGAAGCGATGTAGGGGCCGATTGATGTCAGCATGGACTGAAAACCCGCTTCCTCAGTCTTTTCGCGTGGCGGGATCCTGGGCTCACGACCGAACCACCATCGCGTCGTTCATGGGCACCATGGCGTGCCGATCCGCACCCTATCGGAACCTATCCGCCACCAAGGGGGCTGCGTCGGAAGATCGCCTGTCCGCAAATTCATCGAGGAATTCGCAGAGCCCATCTGGTTGTTTCATGCCGTATCGCGGCAAAATATGCAATGTCAGATCGAATACAGCAATCAGACTGTCGCAATTGATCCACAGAATGCGCGGCATGTCAGGAAGCCCTCACTTGCTGGGCACCTGCAGAAAGCCCTCGTCACGGCGCGTATAAATCGCCTCACAAAACCGCTTCGCGGCTTTCCAGGGACCCCGGGTTTGGCGCCGGTCTTTGATGGCCATACTGCGTTGCCGCGGCCAAGCCGCGGCGTCGTCCAGGTCCAGCGCCAGGGTTTCGATAGGCGCGTTTCGGCTGAACGAGGCTGCCCCAGGCAATCCGCCGTTCCGGACAGTTAGCAAGAGACTGAAGCGATGGAGCGGGCGGGGGGAATCGAACCCCCGACATTCAGCTTGGGAAGCTGACGTTCTACCTCTGAACTACGCCCGCAGCCGGAGGTGACGCC
>JBIKSZ010000124.1:0-11093 GCA_044348345.1 Roseomonas sp.
TGCAGCAGGTGCTGTTCAACGCTCCCCCCGGTGACTGGACGAAGGGCGAGCGCGGCCAGGCCGCCCTGCCCGGCCGGAAGGCGGAATTCCGCGAGGGGTTCCGGCGCGCGCTGGACTACGCCGCCGCCCTGTCCTGCCCGCGCATCCATGTGATGTCGGGCCTGGCGCCGGCCGGCGTGGCGCATGACACGATGACCGCCGTGCTGGCGGAGAACCTGGCCTGGGCGGCCGATCTCGCGGGCCCCGCCGGCGTGAAGCCGGTGATCGAGCCGATCAACCACCGCGACATCCCGGGCTTCTTCCTGAACACCACCGACCAGGCGGCGGCGATCATCAACGCCGTCGGGCCGGAGAAGGTTGGGATGCAGTTCGACCTCTATCACTGCCAGATCACCGAGGGCGACATCGTCAAGCGCGTGGAGCGCCACCTGCCGCTGATCGCGCACATGCAGGTCGCCGATAATCCCGGCCGCAACGAGCCCGGCACCGGCGAGGTCAATTGGCCCTTCGTCTTCCGCCGCATCGACGAGCTCGGTTTCCGTGGCTGGATCGGCTGCGAGTATCGCCCCGCCGGCGAGACCGTGGCCGGCCTCGGCTGGTTCGGCCCCTACAAGGGCTGATCCCCCCCTCTCCCGCTGTTTCCCCTCGCGCCCAGGAACCCCGCACCATGTCCAAGATCGGCTTCATCGGCCTCGGCATTATGGGCCGCCCCATGGCTGGCCATCTCAAGGCCGCCGGCCACGAGGTAACGGTGGTGGAGCGCAAGTCGCTCACGCCCGAAGACCGCGCGAGCTTCGCCGTGGCACCGACCGCCAAGGCCGTCGCTGAGACCGCCGAGATCATCATCACCATGGTCCCCGACACCCCCGATGTGGAGGCCGTGCTGTTCGGCGCCGATGGCGTCGCGGCGGGGCTTTCGGCGGGCAAGCTCGTGATCGACATGTCCTCGATCAGCCCGACCGCGACCAAGACCTTCGCGCAGAAGATCAGCGCGCAGGGGTGCGATTACCTCGACGCCCCCGTCTCTGGCGGCGAGGTGGGCGCCAAGAACGCCGCGCTGACCATCATGGTCGGCGGCCCCCAGGCCGCCTTCGACCGCGCGCTGCCGGTCTTCGAGAAGATGGGCAAGAACATCACCCTCGTCGGCACCGAGAACGGCGCCGGCCAGACCTGCAAGGTCGCCAACCAGATCATCGTGGCGCTGACGATCGAGGCGGTGGCCGAAGCGCTGGTCTTCGCCTCCAAGGCCGGCGCCGATCCGGCGAAGGTCCGTCAGGCGCTGATGGGCGGGCTCGCCACCTCCCGCATTCTCGAACTGCACGGGGAGCGGATGATCAAGCGCACCTTCAACCCAGGCTTCCGGATCGAGCTGCACCAGAAGGACCTGAATCTGGCGCTGCAGGCGGGCCGTGAGCTTGGCGTCGCCCTGCCCAACACCGCCTCCACCCAGCAAATCTTCGCCGCCTGCGCCGCGCTTGGCGGCAAGGGCTGGGACCATTCGGGCATGGTCAAGGCGCTGGAAGCGATGGCCGCGCACAAGGTCGCGCCGGACGCCTGACGCGCCTCAGCGCGGGCGGCCCGGCCGGCCGCCCGCGCCCGGCACCGGAACAACCCACCACGCCACCACAACCCAGCCGCGTAGATAAATACCTCCAAGAGTTGCGTTTTCGCTGTTGCACCGCGTTGCACCGTCACCCAAATTGGGCATGCGGTGCAGGTGGTGAGATTTCATCTCCCGAACCTGATTCGAGTCGGCGGCAGAATGGCGTCGGGAGGTTGCATGCGCTTCGTCGATATCGGTCAACAGTTGCGCGCCTATCGCCTGGAAAGCGGCCTCCGGGCGGAGGAGATCGCCGCACGCCTCGGCGTCTCCCGCGCCGCGCTCTACCGTTACGAGAAGGGCGAGGTCATCAAGCTGGACACGATCCGGCGCCTGGCCGAGTTGCTGAAAATCTCGCCCCTGTCGCTGATGGGCATCGGCGTCGAGTATTTCTCCCGCGCCGTCGCCTTCCAGGAACGGCTGCGCCAGGTCGAGGAGCAGGCCGACCAGGTCCTGCTGGTCGGGGGCGCGATCTGCTACCAGACCACGACCGATGCCTTCGATGGCGCGCTGGCCGAAGCCTGGACCGAGCTGGCCGATGCCAGCCCCGATCGCCCCGCAGCGCGGGCGGCGACCGATCAGATGCTCGGGCTGCTGCTGGCGCGCAAGAAGCTGCACCAAGCCCGCCGCAGCGCCATCATCGGCATCCTGGACGAGGTGGCGCTGACACGCCTGCTGCGCGAAGGCGTCGCGCCCAGCCTGCCGGTTTCGGACCGCACCCGCCAGCGCTGCCTGGCCGCTGCCCGGATAGAGGCAGAGGCGATCGCGGCGATGATGGACAGCGCCCCGATCGGCCTGCAATTCGGCCTCGCCTCCGGCATCGAGTTGGCGGGGAGCTTCATGGTGCTACGCGGGCGCGACCGCGCGCATGTCATCGGCGCCCCCTTCCCCGCCGACACGCCGCCCCAGGGCGCGATCGGCGTCGCCTCCCTCACCGCGGCGGATGAGGCGGTTGTCGTGCATCAGCGCGTGGCCGAGGCCGCCTGGCGCGACGCGCTGAAGGGCGCGGCCGCGGCCGAGCGCGTGCGCGCACTGATCAGGGCGGCGATGTAAGGTCGCCCAGCGAGCCAGACAGCGCCGCCGGCCGGCGAACCTCGAAGATCTCCTCATCCTCCGGACTGCGTCGCAGCGTGAAGCCGAGCCCCTTCACGAAGGCCAGCATCGGCGCGTTGTCCGCCAGCACCTGGCCCGCAATGGTCGCAATCCCGCTTGCCCGCGCCCAGGCGAAGAGCCGCTCCATCAGCTGCCGCCCGAGGCCCTGGCCCTTCATCTCCCGGTCCACCACCACGGCGAATTCCCCCGTCTCCCCATCCGGCTCGCGGATCAGGCGGGCGACGCCCAGCAGCTCCTCCCGCCCGTCAGCCGCGGCGCGAATGGCGACAAAGGCCATCTCCCGGTCGTAATCGAGCTGGGTCAGCCGCGCGATCTGCTGCGGCGGCAACTCCTTCAGCTGGGAGAAGAAACGCCAGCGGATATCCTCGGCCGTCAGCCGCCCGAAGAAGGCGGCATGCGCCTCGGCATCCTCGGGGCGGATCGGGCGGATCGTCAGCGCGGCGCCCGATCGCGCCGCCCAGCGCGTCACCCACTCCTCCGGATAGGGCGGGATGGCGAGCATCCCCGTCTCTCCCGGCGGGCGCAGCCGGCAGCTGGCATCGAGCGCGACGACCCCATCCGCGCGCGCCACCAGCGGGTTGATGCCAAGCTCCAGGATCTCGGGGAAATCCACGGCGATCTGCGAAAGCCGCACCAGCGCCGCTTCCACCGCCTCCTGGTCGGCCGGGTTGTGGTCGCGGTAGCCCGCCAGCAGCCGCGCGGCGCGGGATCGCGCGACCAGCCCCTTGGCCAGCGCATCGTTCAGCGGCGGCAGGTCGAAGACCTCATCGCCCAGCAGCTCCGCCGCGGTCCCGCCCAGGCCGAAGCCGATGAAGGGCCCGAACATCGCATCTTCGCCCAGCCGAAGCCGCAACTCCTGCCCCCGCGCCGCCTCGCGCTGCACGAGGAATCCCTCAATCCGCGCCGCGGGGCTGTGGCGCCGGGCCGCGTCCAGCATCGCCGCGCCTGCCGCACGCACCGCATTGCCGCTCCGCAGCCCCAGCGCGACACCGCCGATCTCCGTCTTGCGCGCGATGTCGGGGCTCCGGAGCTTCAGCACCACGGGGAAGCCGAGCGCGCCGGCGGCGGCCACGGCATGCTCGATGCTGGGCGCCACGCGCCCCGCCACCACCGGCAGCCCATAGGCTGCGAGCACCGACAGCGCCTCATCCTCCGTCAAATCGAGCCGCCCTTCGGCCCGCACCCGCGCGAACAGCGCCGCGACCGCGGCCCGGTCCGGCGCGAGCGCCAGCACCTCCCGCCCCGGCAATTCGGCCGCGGCACGGCGGTTGCGGCGGTCCTGCCACAGATACAGCGCGCCGCGTACCGCGGCTTCCGGCGTCGGGAAGACCGCGAGCCCGGCCTCGGCCAGCGCGGCGCGCTGCGGGGCGGCCGTCGCCTCCCCGGCCCAGGCGACCAGCACCGGCGCGGCGCGCGTGGCCTGCGCGGCCGCGGCCAGCGCCGCGGCGACCAACCCCGCATCCTCCTCCGCGACCGGTGCGTGGAGCGCGATCACCGTGTCCACCTGCGGCATCGCGGCCAGCATCGCCGCCCCTTCGCCAAGCGCCGTGCCGGCGAGCGGGCCGAGGATGATCGGGTTGCGCCCACTCCAGCCCCTTGGCAGGCCGATGGCCAGGCACCCCAGCGCCTCCGGCGGCAGCGCCGCCAGCCTTGCGCCCCCCGCCAGCACCGCATCCGCAGCCAGCCGCGCCAGGCCGGTGGCATTGGCGATGATCGCGATCCGGTCGCCCGGACCGCCGCGGGGCGAAAGCTTCACCCGCGCCAGCGTCTCGGCCGCGGCGAGCAGATCGTCGAACCCGGCCACGCGCAGCACGCCGGCGCGGCGGAGTGCGGCCTCCATCACCGCATCCGCCGTGCCCGTCGCATCCTCCATCCGCCCGCCCGCCCGCAGCGCGACAACCGGCCGGGTGCGCGCGGCGGCGCGTGCGGCAGAGACGAACATCCGCCGGGTCTTGATCCGCCGGAGATCGAGCAGGATTGCCCCCGTCCCCGGATCGCGCGACAGCCAATCGAGCGCATGCGCAAAGCCGAGATCGGCATTGCCGCCGATGCCGATGACATGGCTGAAGCCGACGCGCTCGGCCTCCGCCCAATCGAGCACCGCGCGCGCGATGGCCGAGGATTGCCCGACCAGCGCGAGCTTCCCCGCGCGCGGCGCGAGATGCGCGAGCGAGGCGTTGAGCCCGATCCCCGGCACGCAGATCCCGAAACTGCCCTGGCCGAGCGCCCGCACCCCGGTGCGCGCGACGATCCCGGCGAGGTCCGGCGCAGCACCCGGCACCACCGCCGCCGGGCAACCCCGGGCGCCGAGGGCGGCCATGGCGGGCTTCACTGCCTCTGGCGGCAAAGCGAGCACGGCGAGATCCGGCGTCTCCGGCAGTTCGGCCACGGAGGCGACGGCCTCGAAGCCGTCATGCGCCATGCCACAGATGAACAGCCGCCCCCGAAAACCGCCGGCCGCCAGGTTGCGCGCCAGCAGCCCGGCCATGGGCAAGGCCGGATCGGCCAGCAGCACGACATGCCGCGGCCGGTAGAAGGCGTCCTCCCGCAGACGCTGCCGGGAGCCGAGGGTCGGAAGCGGGGCCATGACGGGGTGCAGCCTGGACTTGCTCCCGCCCTCGCCGCAACCACGATGCATGCCCTTCGGGGGCTTGCCGGCCGCGCCGCTTCGGCCTCCCATCATGGTGAGGAGACCGCCCGATGCCCGCTGCCGATCCCCGCTGGGACCCCGAGATGCTCGCCTTCAGCGCGATGATGGAGGCCGAGGGCGCGAAGCACCCGCCCATCGCGCTGCGCCTGCCGCTGGATGGGGCGCGGGCGGTGACGGAGGCGCTGAACCTGCCGCTCTGCGCCGGCGGGGCTGTGATGGCCGAGACCGCCGATCGCTGGCTGCCCGTGCGCGGCCGGCGCATCCAATGCCGCTTCCACAAGCCAACCAATGGCTTGCTGCCCGTTCTGGTCTATTTGCATGGTGGCGGCTGGGTCTGGAACAGCATCGACACCCATGACCGGCTGATGCGCGACTACGCCGCCGGCGGCGGCTGTGCGGTGATCGGCCCGGATTACGCGCTGAGCCCGGAAGCGGCTTTCCCCCAGGCGCTCGAGGAATGCGCGGCCGTGGTGCGCTGGGTGGCGCGCCACGGGGCCGAATGGGGCCTCGATGCATCGCGGATCGTGCTGGGCGGCGACAGCGCTGGGGCGAACCTGGCGATGGGCGTGGCGCTGCTGCTGCGCCAGACCGACCCGGACCTCAAGCTGCGTGGATTATTGTTGAATTACGGTGTTTTCGACGCCGATTTTGATACGCCATCCTACCGCGCATTCGCCGAGGGCTACTTCCTGACGCGAGAGAAGATGGCCTTCTACTGGGATTGCTTCTGCCCCCGCCCGGCCGACCGGCTGAACCCGCTGGTCGCGCCGCTACGCGCCGATCTCAAGGGCTTGCCGCCCGTTCTTCTCCACATTGCTGAACTCGACGTGCTGGCCAGCGAGAACCACGCCATGGCCGCGAAGCTGCGCGAGGCCGGCGTCGAGCTGCAGCACCGCCTGTTCCCCGGCACCGCGCATGGTTTCCTCCGCGCCGTGAACCACGTGAAGGCCGCGCGGGACGCGGTGGCGGAGGCGGGAGGCTGGCTCAAGCGGCTGCTGGGCTGAGGCGAGCCTACGGGAAAGGCTGGATTTTCATCGCGGCCCGGGCGTAAAATAGGACTCTAGTCCCCCCCCTCAGCTGCGCTCTTTGAACCTGTGCATCCGCCCCCCAGAGCCTCCCTGGGCCGGGGGCGGGAATTTGTCCGAAGGCCTCGATCTGCCTCAGACCGCCCTGGGGATTTTGTCCGAGACCGCGGAACGCGTCCCGGAGGACCCCTGGAAGCTTGTCCGAAACCCCGCTCACTCCCCCGCCAGCGCGCGCTTCGCCGTCTCGGCCAGGAAGCCGCTCGCCACCGGCAGGATCGCGTCGTTGAAGTCGTAGCGCGGGTGGTGCAGCTCCCGGCCATCCTCGGCCGGGCCGTTGCCGATCCAGACAAAGGCGCCCGGCACTTCCTTCACGAACCAGGAGAAATCCTCGCCCGTCATGGCCGGCGGCACATCGCGCCGGACGGGGGCCACCGCAGCACCCGCGGCGGCCGCCAGATCGCGCTCTGCCGGGTGGTTCGCCGTCACCGGGACGCCCTGGCGCCAGCTGACCGTCGCCGTCACGCCGAAGGTCGCGGCAATCCCCTCCCCGATCCGGCGCAGCCCGGCTTCGAGCGCCTCGCCGGCATCGTCGCGCAGCCAGCGCGCCGTGCCCTTCAGCGTCACACGGCGCGGGATCTGGTTCTGCGCCTCCCCGCCCTCGACCATGGTCACGCTCACCACCCCGCCCGCCACCGGGTCGAGGTTGCGCGCCACCACGCTCTGCAGCGCGACGATGCAATGCCCCGCCGCGACCATCGGATCGCGCGACAGATGCGGCAGCGCCGCATGCGCGGCATGGCCGTCGAACACGATCTCGAAGCGGCTGCCGGCCGCCATCACGGCGCTGTCATGCACCGCGATCGTCCCCGCCGGCAGGCCGGGCCAATTGTGCCAGCCGAAAATCCGCTCCATCGGGAAGCGGCGGAACAGCCCGTCCTCGATCATGGACAGCGCCCCGCCCGCCCCTTCCTCGGCCGGCTGGAACACCAGCCGCACCGTCCCGGTCCAGGTGGGATCGTCCAGCAGCAGCTTCGCCGCGCCCAGCAGTGCCGTGGTGTGGCCGTCATGCCCGCAGGCATGCATCACGCCGGGCACGGTCGAGCGCCAGGGCAGGTCGCTGTTCTGCTCCTCGATCGGCAGCGCATCCATGTCACCGCGGAGCCCGACGGAGCGGTTGCCGCCGCCGCGGCTTAGCGTGGCCACCACGCCATGCCCGCCCACCTGCTCCGCAATTTCGGTCACGCCCATCTCGCGGAGCCTCGAGACAACGAAGGCCGCGGTACCGGCCTCCTGCAAGGTGACGCCCGGATGGGCATGCAGGTGCCGGCGCCAGCCGGCCAGAGTCGCGGCGAGGGTTGGTTCCATGCAAAACTGTTACTCGCTCCGCGGCGCACGCTCCACCCCCTAACCCCTGGCCCCGCCCGCAGGTGATCGTCACGGTGATCCGCCTCGTCACATTCGTCCTTCTGCTGCTGCCTCTCCTGATCGCCGCGCCACTCGCAGCTGAGGAGGCGGCGCTCCGCTATGAGGCGACGCTCCGCCCGACCAGCATGCCGAGCCTTGACGAGCAGCTGCGCGATGCCTCGCAGCTGCGCGCGCTGGCCACGGATGCGCCCGTGGATGCCTTCGGCCTGGTCGCCCGCGCCGCCGCCGAGCCGCGCCAGCTGGAGGAGGTGCTGCGCGCCGAGGGCTTCTGGGCGCCGCTGGTCACGCTCCGCATCGCCGGCGAGCCTGCCGGGGCGCTCGGCCTCGCGGAGCGCCTTGCGGCCCGTCCGCAGGGCGCCGACACGCCGCCCCTGCCGGTCGAGATCACGATCGACACCGGCCCGCGCTACCGCTTCCGCCACATCACGCTGACGCCTGCACGCCCCGCCGACCGCGAGGCGGTGGCCGCGCTCGGCCAGGTGCCCGGCGTGACATCAGGCGAGCCCGCACGCACCGACCCGGTGCTGGATGCCGAAGCCGCCCTGCTCGACCGGTTGCGCCGCGCCGGCCATCCGCTCGCTGCCATCGCCGACCGCGAGGTGGTCGTGGATCACGACGCGGAGGCGATGGATGTAATCTGGACCATCGCCGCGGGCCCCATCGCCGCCTTCGCGCGCCCCACGGTCGAAGGCCAGCCGCGGGTGAACCCCGAGCTGATCGCGCGCGTCGCCGGCCGCCTGGAAGGCGAGCCCTTCTCGCCCCAGCGCCTGGAACGGGCGCGGCGCGACATGCTCGCCCTCGGCGCCTTCGACGTGGTGCGTGCGCGTCCTGCGGACCGGCTCGATCCCGCGGGGCGCCTGCCGGTGACCTTTGCCGTCACCGACCGCCCGCGCAACGCCGCCGGTGTCGCGCTGGCCTATGAGACGAATTTCGGCCTGTCGGGCCGCGTCTTCTACGAACGCCGCAATCTGTTCGGGAATGCCGAGACGCTGCGCCTCGAAGCCGAGGTCGCGCGGCTTGGCGACACGGTGGATCTGCTGGAGGCCACCTATCGCATCGGCGCGACGCTGCGTCGTCCTGGCTTACTGGATGGCCGCACTGCGCTGGTGCTGCAGGCGCTCGCGGTCAGCGAGAAGCTCGAAGCCTATGACCGCGATGCTGTGGTTCTGGCCGCCCTGGTCGAGCGCCCCTGGCGCGAGCGCTGGCTGCTGCGCGGTGGCCCGAGCTTCGAAGAGGGCCGCGTCGGCCCGCCCGGCGACCTCTCTCCCTTCACCCTGTTCGGGGTGGTGATGAATGCGCGCTACGACGGCACGGATTCCCTGCTCGATCCGCGGCGCGGCCTGCGCGCGGAGGCGACCGCGATCCCCTATGCCGATCTCGCTGCCAGCGGCGGTTTCGTGCGCAGCACGGGCACGCTCAGCACCTATCTCGACCTCGTGGGGAATGGCCGGAGCGTGGTGGCGCTGCGCGGCTCGCTCGGCTCGCTGCTCGGCGCTTCGAACGATGTGCCGATCGACAAGCGCTTCTTCGCCGGCGGCGGTGGATCGGTGCGCGGCTATGGCTTCCAGCGGATCGGCCCGCGCGATGCGGCCGGCCGCGTCCGCGGTGGGTCGAGCCTAGTCGAAGGCTCGGTCGAGCTGCGCCAGATGGTCACCGGCCAGTTCGGCCTGGTGGGCTTTCTCGATGCCGGCTCGGTCGGCGAGCTGGAGGCGCCGGACTTCTCCAACCTGCGCTTGGGCGCCGGGCTCGGCTTGCGCTATGCGACAGCGATCGGGCCGCTGCGCCTGGATGTCGGCCTGCCGCTGAACCGGGAGCCGGGTGATTCGCGCTTCGGCATCTATATCGGCCTTGGCCAGGCCTTCTGAGATGATGGCCGCCGCCATACGCCGCCTGCTGCGGAGCACTGGCGCGCTGCTCGGCCTCGCGCTTGGTCTGCCGGTGGTGCTGGCGGGGCTTGCGCTGCTCGGCGCCAACTCCGCGCCCGGCCGCACTGCGCTGGAGCGGCTGGCCGCCGCGCTGGTGCCGGGGCTCACGCTGGAAGGCCTCGACGGCCCCCTGCCCGGCCGCCCCGGCTTCGCGCGGCTCACGCTCGCCGATGCCGAGGGCGTGTGGCTGGAGGTTCAGGACGCACGGCTGGCCTGGAACCCGCTCGCGCTGCTGCGCGGTGAGGCGCATGTCGAGCTGCTCTCGGCCGCGCGCATCGCCCTCCATCGCCTGCCGCCATCCGATGCGGAGGCAGCGCCCGGCCCGCTGATACCCGAATTGCCGCGCCTGCCGCTGGCGCTGCGCCTGGACCGGCTGGCGCTGCAACGGGTCGAGCTCGGCACGCCAGTGCTCGGCCTGCCTGCCGTGCTGCACGCGACAGCCGCGGCGCGGCTCGATGCCGCGGGCCTCACGCTTGGCCTCGATGCTGGCACCGAGGATCGTGCCACGGCCCTGACGCTCGACGCCGCGCTGCGGCCCGAGAGCGGGCGGCTCACCGCGCGCGGATCACTCAGCGGCGCTGCGGGCGGGCCGCTCTCCGCGCTGGCGGGGCTTGGGGAGCGGCCGATCACGCTCGACCTCTCGCTCGACGGCCCGGCAGAGGGTGCAGCCTTCACGCTGCGGGCGGCGGCGGGCGAAGGTATCGCGGCCGATCTCGCCGGCAGCGTCGCGGCGCCAACGCTCGCGCAGATCGGCGTCGCGCTGGAGGGGCGCGTGGATGCCTCAGGCCTCGCCGCATCGCCGCTCGCCGGGCCGCTCGACATCCGGCTGGAGGCTGCGCAGCGCCCGGATGGGCTGATCGAGCTACGCGCGCTGCGCCTGTCGGGCGCGGCTGGCGTCATCGAGGGCGCGGGCCGGCTCGACCTCGCGCGCGAACGCAACGACGTCTCGCTCCGCGCCGCGCTCGCCCCATCCGCAGTCTTCGCGCCGCTGCTGCCGGGCGATGCGATCGGTTGGACTGCGCTGGAGGCCGAGGCGACGCTGCAAGGGCGGCTCGATGCGCCGCGCCTTGCGCTCACGCTGCGCCCCAAAGGCTTCGCCAGCGACATCGCGCCGTTGCAGGCGCTGCTGGGCGACGCGCCGCGGGTTCAGCTGCGCGCGACACTGACCAACGCCGATACCGCGCGGATCGATCTTCTGACGCTCGCCGGCCGGGCGATCCAAGCGGAGCTGCGGGGCGAGATCGGCGCGCAGCTCGATCTCGGCTTCGCGGCCGACATCGCAGCGCCCGACGCAGCTTTGCCGGGCCTGACGGGCGCGCTGCGCCTCCGTGGCACCGCCAGTGGCCCCAACGATG
>JBIKSZ010000341.1:0-3331 GCA_044348345.1 Roseomonas sp.
GAAGATGCGCATGAGAAGAAATCAATGGTGCGTGCGAAGGCCATATGACCGACGTGAAAACCGCTAGCACGGGGCAAACCGGGATAGCCAGGGCTTTGCGATCACAAATCACGCAAACGAGAGCGACTTCAAAACGAAACAGAAATGTTATGTAATTCACGAAGTAAATAACAAAATTATGAATACAAATTGGCAATACATGGGATCCGCTGTTCAACCAGCAGGCGCCGCCCGCATCCCGCGCGCCATGGCGTCGCGGTCTGCATGCTCGCCAATGAACCTTTCGTGAAAGGCGATTTCGTTTCGTTGAAGAGAGTGGGCCCACGCCCCGTGGTAGCAGGAGCAAGAGCTATCGGACGCGGGGATTGCGCATGTCGGCACAACGGCGCTGGCGGATCGTTACGGCCATGGGCATCAGCCTCATGCCGCTTCTGGCCGAGGCACAGCCCGTGCCACGCGGCACGACGGAACGCGGCCAGACCGTTGCCACCCGTCCGCGCGCGGATTTCGATCCGCTCGGCGTCCGGCTCGGCGCTTTCCGCGCCACTGCCGCGGCCGAGCTCGGCCTCGGCTATGACGACAATATCTTCGGCACCCGGTCCGGTACGGTGGCCGATGGGTTCGGCAGCTGGCTCGCGGAGGGTGGGCTGCAATCCGAATGGAGCCGCCACGCTGTCGGCGCCAGCGCACGCATCGAGGAACGGCGCTACCTGGATGAGGGTAACCAGGACTGGACGGATTATTCGCTCAGTGCTTTCGGCCGCTACGATATCGACGCTGTAAGCTCTGTCGAGCTGCGTGTCGCGCGCGTGCAGGAGCACCTCGACACCGCCAGCGTGGATGTGCAGGAAGCGGGGCTGAACCGGCCCGTGCCCTATGCCTATAACGAAGTGCAGGGCAGCGGCCAGACACGCTTCAACCGCCTCGGCGTGCTGGTCGTCGGCAATTGGCGCAGCTACGCCTTCGAGGATGTGGACCTCGGCCCCGCCCTCACGCCAGGCGCGCTGCCGCCGGGCGAGGTCTCGGTCTTCGACTTCGACAGCGTGATCGGCGCGCTTGGCCTGTCCTATGAACTGGCGCCGGGGCGCTTTGTGAACCTGATCACGCGCTTGCAGGACATCACCTACAAGGACGCGTCCCAACGCGACCGCGACAGCCAGACCTGGGAAGTGCTGGGCGGCTTCACCTATGACTTCGACGGGGTCTGGGCGGCGCGCATCGCGCTCGGCTGGCGCGAGCGCGACTATGAAGGCCCGGGCCTGCGGAACCTCTCCGGCCCCGCCTTCGAGGGTGAGGTGATCTGGCAGCCGACCCTGCTGACGACGGTGACCTTCGCCGCGCGGCGCAGCATCGAGGAATCGATCCGCGGCGATGCGGTGGCCTACACGCGCACGCTCGGGCGGGTGCGAGTGGACCATGAATATCTGCGCAACGTCATCCTTGGCGCCGAGATCGGCGCGTCCTTGAGCGAGTACCAGGACCCCGACCAGGAGGCGACAGATGGCTTCGTCGGCCTGTCCGCGCGCTGGCTGATCAACCGCAACCTCGCCCTTGTCGGCTCCTGGCAGCATATCCGCCGGCTGAACGCGACAGAGGGGCTCGACGAATACGACCGCAACCTCTTCCAGCTGCGCCTGCGCATCGCGCTGTAGGCGGTGCGAGCGGCGGCTTTCGCATGACCCGGCTTCTCGGGCTCGACTTCGCCGATCTCGACATCGAGGCCACGCTGGCACTGCTGGCGTCGCGATCGGTGGCGGCGCCTTTCGCGTATATCGTCACGCCGAATGCCGACCATCTGGTGCGGCTTGCGCGCGATCCGGCGCGCTACGGTCCACTCTATGCCGGGGCCGAGTGGCGGTTGCTGGACAGCCGGGTCGTCGCGCGGATCGCGCGGATGCTCGGCCTTGCGGCGCCCCCGGTGGTGCCGGGCAGCGACCTGACGGCGCAGCTGCTGGACCTGGTCGCGGCGCGCGGGGAGGCCGTCGCGGTGCTCGGCGCCAGCGCGCAGGCCGTGGCGCGGCTGCAGGCGCGCTACGGGATCACCCTGCTGCATCATGATCCCCCGATGGGCTTTGACGCCGACCCGGCCGCCTTCGAGGCCGCACTGCGCTTCGTCGAGGCCAGCGGCGCGCGGTTCCATCTGCTCTGCGTCGGCTCGCCGCGCCAGGAGATGGTCGCGCGTGCGCTGGCTGCCCGCGGTGTAGCGCGCGGCACGGCGCTTTGCGTGGGCGCGAGCCTGCGCTTCCTCTCGGGCGAGGAGCGGCGCGCGCCGCGCCTGGTGCAGCGCGCCGGCTTCGAATGGGCGTGGCGGCTGGCGCAGGATCCGCGCCGCCTGGCGCGCCGCTACCTGCGCGACGATCCCGCCATCCTCGCCCTGTTGTGGCGCGAGCGTTCAGCGCTGCGACGGGCGGGCAGCGGGTAGCAGCCCGAGCACCTCGGTCCCAAGGCGCGTGAGCCAGCCGCCGCGATGCGCGGCGTCCGTGCGCGCCAGATAGGCGCGCGCCGCTGGCGTCGGGCCATAGAGATGGGCGGTGCCTGCCGCCGGGCGGAAGCGGCGCGCCAGGCCGAGCGCGGCGGGGCCCGCGCGGAGGCCCTGCATCAGCACGCCGTTGCGCGCGCCCTTCATCTGATAGGCCAGGAAGCGCGGCAGCAGGGCCAGCGGGTGCACGCCGTGCTTCATCGCGACATAAAGCCGGTTGCGCACGAAATGGTGCCAGCGCGTGCCGGACCAGGCGTGGCGCTGCTCGGGGCTCACCTTGTGCAGCACCGCGATGTCGCCGCGGTAGCGGATGCGTCGCCCCATATTGATCAGCCGTAGCGCGAGGTCGAACTCCTCCCAGGTGAAGAACAGCGCCTCGTCATAGCCGCCCGCAGCCTCGAAATCGGCGCGGCGCAGCGCATGGCCGGCGCCGACGAAGGTCGCCGCGTCGAAATCCGCGGCGGCACGCGGCAGCAGCGCCCGCGGATAACCCCAGGAGGACAGGTCGTCCTGCCCGGTCCCCTGCACCAGGATCCGGCAGGCGATCGCGGCGATGTCGGGCGCGGCGCGCAGCGACGCGCAGGCTGCGGCCAGCGTGTCGGGGTCCGCGAATTCCGCATCATTGTCGAGCGCGAAGACGAAGGGCGCGCGGCCGAGCGCGGTGGCGCGGTTACGCCCGCCCGCCACGCCATGGTTGCGAGCGAGGCGTACGAGCGTCGCGTCGCGCGCCCCACCCACCGCGCCGGCCAGCCGGGCCAGCGCCTCGGGCCGGCTGCCCTGGTCCACGACCCACACATGCTTTGCAACGCCCCGCTGCGCGCGGGCGGAGGCGATGGCGGCAACCGTCTCCTC
>JBIKSZ010000125.1:0-11056 GCA_044348345.1 Roseomonas sp.
GTCGAAGCGCGCGCGCATATCCTCGAAGGACATGCCCCACACGCGGCTCCAGTGGCGCCACGCGGTCTCGTCGATGCCGTAATAGGCCGGCAGGTTCGCGACATCGAGGCCGAAGTCCGACGCGCCCTGCACGTTGCAGTGGCCGCGGAAGATGTTCGCACCCGTGCCGGCGCTGCCGACATTGCCGGTGGCGAGCAGCAGGATCGAGTAGGCGCGGACATTGGCCGTGCCGACCGTCTTCTGCGTGGCACCCATGCACCAGATCAGCGTCGCAGGCTTCTGGGTGGCGAAGGTCTGCGCGACCTTGCGCAGCTGGTCGCCCGGCACGCCGGAGACGCGCTCGACCTCAGCCGGGGTCCACTTCGCGACTTCGGCGCGGATCTGGTCCATGCCGTGCACGCGCTGGCGGATGAACTCCTTATCCTCCCAGCCATTCTGGAAGATGTGCCAGAGCATGCCCCACATGATGGGGATGTCGGTGCCCGGGCGCATGCGCACATACTCGGTCGCGTGCGCGGCGGTGCGCGTGAAGCGCGGATCCACCACGATCAGCTGGGCGCGGTTCCGCTCCTTGCCCGACAGCACATGCTGCAGGGAGACGGGGTGCGCCTCGGCGGGGTTGCCGCCCATGATCATGATGGTCTTGGAGTTGCGGATGTCGTTGTAGCTGTTCGTCTGGGCGCCGTAGCCCCAGGTGTTCGCGACGCCCGCCACCGTCGTCGAGTGGCAGATGCGCGCCTGGTGGTCCACCGAGTTGGTGCCCCAGAAGGCGGCGAACTTGCGGTACAGATACGCGCCCTCGTTCGAGAACTTGGCGCTGCCCAGCCAGAAGATGGAATCGGCGCCGCTATTGGCGCGGATCTCCATCATCTTGTCCGCGATCTCGCGGTAGGCGACGTCCCAGCTGATCCGCTGCCACTCGCCGTTCACCAGCTTCATCGGGAACTTCAGGCGGCGGTCGCCATGCACCAGCTCGCGCACCGCCGCGCCCTTGGCGCAATGCGTGCCGCGGTTGATCGGGCTTTCCCAGGACGGCTCCTGGCCCACCCACACGCCGTTCTGCACTTCGGCGGTGACGGTGCAGCCGACCGAGCAATGCGTGCAGATATTCTTCACGCGCTGGACGGGCTGGGCGTGGTTGATCACGCCCGTCGCGGCGCCGGCGGCCTGCGCGCGGCTCGGCGCGAAGCTGCCGATGGCGGCGAGGCCCGCGCCGGCGAAGCCGGCCTGGCGGAGGAAGGTTCGGCGGTCGAGACCGCCCGAGGACAGGCCTGCATAGGCCGTGGCCAGCCGCTGCTTGGCGGCCCGGCCTTCGGAGCGCTTGATCAGCATCTGCGCTTTCTCCCGGTCTTATTCGTAGCGGTTGGTGCGATAGAAGGCCTGCACGCCAGCGGCGTTCGGCCGGTAGCGGGCAGCGACGCGCTGCTGCTCGTTTTCCTTGCGGGCATCGCGCGCGGGCACGCTGTCGGCGCGCTGCGCCAGCGCCGGCGTCGCCGCTGCGGCTGCTGCGGTTCCAAGGCCGAGGGCCTTCAAGAACCCGCGGCGTACCGCCTTTTCTTCTCCAGCGCTCATGGCTTCAGCTCTCCCAAACTGCGATGGCATCAGGCCGGCAGATCCGCTGCCGCGGCCTCGATCTCGACGGCGAGCCGGCCGAGCCGGCCCACCGCGCGGTAGAATCCCGCCGCCTCCGCCTTTTCCAGGTCGGCGAACATGCGCGCGGCCCAGGGGCGGATGTGGCGGGTGAAGAAGGGCGCAGCCTCCTCGGGCCCGGCGGCGAAGGCGCCGGCGAGCAGGCCCGCGAAGGTCTCACAGACAAAGGCGATGTGGTCCTCCGGTTCCGCAATCCCTTCGGCGCGCTCGATGCCGAGCCGCGCGAGGTCGCCGCGGAGGTCAGCCAGCGGCCGCTCATGCAGGAAGCCGGTCAGGTAGTAGGAGGCGTAGGGCAGGATCTCGCCGCGGCCGAGGCCGATGAAGAGGTCGAAATACTCGCGCTCCGCCGCCTCGGGCGTCGTGGCCGCCGCAGCAGCGGCGAGCAGCGCATAGGTTTCGCCCAGTTCACTTTCGGTGGCGCGGAGCTGACGGAGCTGGGCGAGCAGTGGGGCATCCGGGGCAGCGCCCATGACCCGGCCGAGCAGCGCGAAGAGTCGCGCCCTCTCGACATTCACCGGATCGTGATGCGTTTCCGTCCCTAGCATTCCTGGCCCAACTTGAGTTTCGTTCGGCGACCGCGTTGCGCGCGACCGGGGAAACCCCAATTCCTCAACTGATGCAACCAAGCGCAATGCTCGGAATTTGGCAAGCGTCTCTCCAAAACTTCTCGTAATCCGTAGCTGCGAATAATTCGCAACAACCAGCGCCACCGCAGGCTCGCCCCTCAGGCCGGCAGCGCGCCGCCATGGCGACGGCGCGGGACGGGAACGGACGAGGCGTCCTCAGGCACGGGCGCGATGGCGGGGGTGGGCTCCGCCACCAGGGCGGCCGGCGGCGGCTCTGGCTCCGGCGGGGTCTCCTCCGCCAAAGGCAGCGTCGATTCGGCGGTGCTCCCCGCCTCCTCCTCCCGCGGCTTGTCCTCCGCCAACTCCTCGATCTTGCCGATCGCCTGGGCGAGCAGCTTCGAGATGTCGCCCGTCAGCTCATTGGCGAAGCCGAAGGGCAGGCCGCCGGGGGTGTTGAAGTCCCACTGGTAGTCCACCGGCCCAATATAGTCCCGGATCGCGGGGTCGAGGCTCCACATCCGGCGCAGCGCGGCGTTGCGCAGCAGGGTCGGCACACCGGGCTTCAGGAAGGCCGAGAAATCGCTCTCCACCGTCAGGCTCTCGACCGGTGGCAGGGTGGCGGGGTCGATCTCCGGCACCTCGGGGATCGGGCAGGCGGCGCGCTCGGCCGGGGGCGCGGCTTGCTCAGCCGGCCCGGCCTGGTCCACCAGCACGCCCGAGGGGGGCAGCTCCGCGACCGGACGCTCCACCGGGGGCGCCTCCGGGGTCTCGACCACCTCGCGCTTGCGACGCGACCAGCGGGAGAGGAAGCCCTCCCCTGCCTCCTTCTCCGCCTCGCTCATTCCTCGTCCTCGTGGCCAGGCCGGCGGCGCGCCAGAGCCTCGGGGTCCGCCTTGTCGCGTTTGCGCTTGTAGAAGGCGTGCTCGACATGGTGGCGGGCGACGAAGTCGGCGGTGGCCGCCAGCAGGCCGGGCGGCATGGGCAGCGCCTCGACCAGGTCGTTGCCGGTGTCGGCGTGCAGATGCGCCTCGCCGGGGTCCACCGTAACGGTCTGCAGCACGAAGCCGGACGGCGTCGCGGCCGGGCGCAGCGCCACCCAGACCAGCGGCTGCGCGGCTTCGATGTTGTGCTTGTAGTTGGAGGTGTCGGTCGGGTGGAGCACGACCTCGGCCGTGCCGGCGAAGAAGAGGCTGCGGCCGGCTTCCTCCCGCAGCAGGGTCCAGTCCGGCACGGCTGGGGCCTGCTCCAGCACCTCGACCACGCGCCAGACCTCCTCGGCCCATTTCGTCACGCCCGGGCGGCGCTCCGCGAGGACGCCAACGGGCATGCGGAGGGAGTTGGGGTTCATGCTTTGCGCCACCGATTCAGATCTCCGGTGCTCGGCGCGTGCCGCGCCTCCGCCCTGCGATCATCGGGGGCGGTCACGCTGCCTCCCCCCGCGCCTTCAGCGGCAGCCCCGCCACCAGGTTCTGCGGCTTCAGCCTGACCTTCTGCGCAGCATCCATCGCGACCGCGAGATAAACCGGCTTGCCCGCCACCTTCGGCAGCACGCGCGATGTCTCGGCGAAGTCCAGCACGCCGAGCCACAGGATGCGCGCCAGCCTCTCCTGCTTCACCTTCTTGCCGTGCCAGAGGTCATTGGCGATCGCCGTCGCCTCCGCATCCAGCCCGACATGCCAGGTCCAATTGTGGTCCTCGATCACCGGCACGGGGCGGATCGTCACTGTCTCGCCCAGCATATGGGCGATGAAGCGCTCGATCGCGGTGCCGAGCGCCTTCTGCCCCACGCTGCCATCGACGATATCCAGCGCGAGGTCATGCGCATCCGACCGCGCGAAATAGGCCGGCGCATTGGCCTCCGTCAGTACGTCAATCTCGATCTCTCGCGGCGGCGTGCCCGCTTCGATCAGCAGCTGGCCGAGCGCGCCGAAATCGCTCGACGCGGCCTTCATCTCCAGCACTTCCTCATCGGCCAGCAGCGTCGAGCCCTGGTGGATGCCCGCGCGCTGCGGCCGGAACAGGCATTCGGCCGCGCGCAGCACGAAGGGATCGCCGACACCCTCCATCGCCGAGCGCACGACCAGATGCGTCAGCATCTGCAGGAAGAGCGGTGGGATGCCCGCGACACCCTCGGCATAGAGCTTGAGCCAGGCGGCTTCGAGGTTCGGCTGCGCGACGACCCGGTCGCGGAAGCCGAGGAACACCTGCCAATTCTCCCGCGCATCGGCCTCGGCCAGTGCCGCGAGTTCCTCGGCCGGCACGGCGCGCAGCGGATCGGTGAGCATCGCCGCATGCAGAGCGCGTTCCGCGTCGCAGGCTTCGTCGGGGGGCACCAGCTCGGGCCGGGCGCAGAAGGCGCGCCAGAGATCGGGCGTGCCGTGGATGCGCCCCTGCTCGTCGCGGTCGCAGAGGTGATGCCCGCAGGCCACCCAGAAATCGCCAGGCGCCAGGCCCGGCGGTGGCTCCGGCAGATGAGCGTGATGGTGGTGGTGGTGCTGGTGGTCGCTCAACCCCGCCTCCTGGCGGCAAATTTGGTCAGGTCCGGGTGTTCCACCGGCTCGTCCTCGCCCTCGATCTCCGCGATGCCGAAGACCGGGAGCGTGGTGAATTGCGTGTGCGGCGTGTCGCGCAGATGCAGGGTGCGAAACCGTTCGCGCACCTCGCCCCCCTCCTCGCTGCGGCTCAGCGCCAGGATGGTGCCCGGCGCGTGATCGCAGAGGCTTTCGGCGAAGGCGATCTCCTCCTCCGCCGCCGCCTGCGCCGCCACCTCATCCGGCGCGCCGTGCTTCGCGCGGATATGGGCTGCCAGCACCGCGACAGCCGCCGCGCGGTGTTCGGCGCTCGCCTCCGCAACCTCGACCAGCGTGGACCAGCCGAAGGAGGCAAGGCCCAGGAACCCGCCCCGGAACGCCTGGCGGCGCTTGCCCGGCATCTCGGCCGGGCTCTCGTCCCAGAATTCGAAGCCGCCCGGCACCGCCCATTCGCCGGGCTCGGCCGCAGGGTCGAAGATCAGCGTGTCGGACCGGTCCAGCCGGACCGTGCGGGGCAGTCTCCCGCTCATCGCCCGAGCGCCTCGGTCAGCGCGAAGCGCGTCCGCGCGCCGTCCCGCTCCACCACCAGATCGCCGGTCGCAGGGTCGAGGCCGCGCTTGCCGCCCTCGGTCCGCTCATCCTGTTCCAGACGGGCGAGAAACCGCTCCGCAAGGCGCCGAAAACCGCCCGTCGGGTCGTTGCGCTGCCATTCGGCGAGCCCCGCCATGAGGTGCCGCGCCCAGGCGGCGGTGAGCTCGGCGGCCGAGGTTTCCTCGGCATCCCAGCCTTCCTCCAGCAGCGAGGTCTGCGCCAGGCCATGCCCCGGCTCCCAGCCCTGGGGGAAGCTGACGCGCGCCTCGACCGCAACCACCAGCCAGTCCGGGGTGTCGGCCTCCGCCGTGCCCTCGGGCCAAGCCAGCCGCACCTGGCCGATCTGGCCGGCATTGACGAAAATCAGGTCGGGCCAGCGGAAGGTGAGCGGCACTTCGGGCGGGCCGAAGGCGGCCAGGGCATCGCCGATCGCCGAGGCTGCGGCGTAAAGCGCGGCCCGCGCCGCGGCCAGCGGCATGTCCGGCTCCAGCACCACCGCTGCCTCGACCCGTGCGGAGGAGCGCACCCAGACCAGCGTGCCCGCCCCATGCTCCGGCGCCAGGGCGACGGCGCGCGACAGCGCATCCCCCGCCTCGCGCAGCGCGATGACGGGCATGAACAGCGACGGCAGTTCCGGCAAACCAGTGCCGACGGATGTGCTGGCGGACGACACGACCGACGAAAATCCTCCCCATCCCTCGCAAGGGACCTCACGGGGCGATATATGCGCCCGCAATCCCCGAGCCTAGGGGTTGGGGAAATGTCGGGGGACACCGGGCGCGCGATGACCACCACCTTCATCTGCACCTGCGAAGACACGATGCTGCTCGACGCCCGCACCGTCGGGCGCGGCTGCAAGGGAGAGGTCCGCGGGGCGGAGCAGCTCTGCCAGGCCCAGCTCGACCGCTTCCGGGCCGCGCTTGGGGAGGGCAAGCCCGTTACCGTGGCCTGCACCGCCCAGGCGCCGCTGTTCCAGCAGGAAGCCGAGGATGCGGGCTTCTCTGCCCCCCTCTCCTTCGTGAACATCCGCGAGACCGCCGGCTGGTCGGATGAGGCGAAGGCCGCCGGCCCCAAGATGGCCGCGTTGATCGCCGCCGCCGCCGTGCCGATGCCCGCCACGCCCCTGGTGCCGCTCAAGAGCGAGGGGATCACGCTGGTCCTCGGCCGCGATGCCGCCGCGCTCGCCGCCGCTGAGAAGCTGGCCGGCACGCTCGACGTCACGGTGCTGCTGACCGGCGCGGAGCAGGTCCAGCCGCTCGCCGCCGCCGACTTCCCTGTCGTGCGTGGCCGCGCACGGGGGGCCACCGGCTGGCTCGGCAATTTCGAGGTGACGGTGGATGGCTACGCCATGCCCCGCCCCTCCTCCCGCGCATCCTATGCCTGGGGGCCGGCGAAGGACGGCACGACCAGCCGCTGCGACGTGATCCTCGACCTCTCGGGCGGCCCGGCGCTGTTCCCGACGCATGAGGTGCGCCAGGGCTATCTCCGCGCCGATCCGGCGGATGCCGCCGCGGTGGAGCGCGCGGTCGCGGCCGCGCGGGAGCTGGTCGGCGAATTCGACAAGCCGCGCTTCGTCAATTTCGACGCCTCGCTCTGCGCCCACAGCCGCAACCGCCGCACGGGCTGCACGCGCTGCCTCGATCTCTGCCCCACCGGCGCGATCACGCCGGGGAAGGAGTCGGTGGTGATCTCGGCCGAGATCTGCGCCGGCTGCGGCGCCTGCGCCGCCGTCTGCCCGACGGGTGCGGCCAGCTACGCGCTGCCGACCGCCGATGCGCTGCTGAAGCGCCTGCGCAGCCTGCTGCTGACCTATCGCGAGGCCGGCGGCGAGACGCCCGTGCTGCTGGTCCACGACACGCATGGCGAGGCGATGATCGAGGCACTCGCCCGGCATGGCGATGGCCTGCCGGCGCGCGTGCTGCCGCTGCGTGTCAACGAGGTGAGCGTCCTCGACCTCGGCACGCTGCTGAGCGCCTTCGCCTGGGGTGCCGCACAGGTCCGGCTGCTGATGAAGGGCAAGCGCGCGCACGGGACGGAGGGCATCTTCCGCAACCTCGACTATGTGCAGCATGTGCTGGCGGGGCTCGGCGTGCCCGACCATGGCAGCCCGCGCGCCGCGGCGATCGAGACCGACGATCCGTTTGCGCTGGGCGATGCGCTGCGCGCCCTGCCCCGCCGCGGCCTGCCCTTCCCGCCTTCGACGCATCTGGCGATGGGCGCATCGCGGGAAATCCTGCGCCAGGCGACGCGCGCGCTGGCCGATGGCGCCGGCAAGCGCGGCGGCGCCATCGCCATGCCGGCGCTGGCCCCCTTCGGGGAAGCGCGGGTGGATGTGTCGGGCTGCACCTTGTGCGTCGCCTGCACCAGCGTCTGCCCGACCGGCGCGCTGAGCGCGAACCCGGAGATGCCGCAGCTGCGCTTCCTGGAGGATGCCTGCGTGCAATGCGGGCTCTGCGCCACGACCTGCCCGGAGAAGGTGATCACCCTGGTCCCGCGCCTCAGCCTGGACCCGGCAACCGCCGAGATCCGCGTGGTGAAGGAAGAAGAGCCCTTCTGCTGCGAGCGCTGCGCGAAGCCTTTCGGCGTGAAGTCGCAGATCGAGGCGGTGACCCGGAAGCTGACCGCGTCGAAGCACTGGATGTTCGCCGACGAATCCCGGCTGAAGGTGCTGCGCCTGTGTGAGAATTGCCGCGTCTTCGAAGCCACTGAAGGCGGCATGGACCCCTATGCCGGCCCCGCGCGCCCGATCACCAAGACCAGCGAGGATTACTTGCGCGAGGCCGAGCGCGCGAAGCGGCAAGCGGAGGAAGACGGGGCGGGCTGAGTGCTGGGGCGCGAGCGGGCGCTCATCCTCCAAGCCCAGTCGCGCCCCCACCCGCCCTCACTTCGCTCGGCCACCCTCCCCCGCTGCCCGCGGGAGAGGGATTTCGGCACGATCTGCTCCCGCCGCCAGTATGCGGGGGCCCACGGAAGACGCCGATGCCGGATCACCCCCGCGCCAGCCACTCCAGCAGCAGCCGGTTGAAGACCTTCGGCTTCTCGACATTCGGCAAATGCCGCGCGCCGGCCACCGACACGAAGCGCCCATCTGGCACGAGGCGCGCGATGCGCTCGCCTTCGGCCGGGGGCACGGCGTGGTCATGCTCGCCGCACAACACCAGCGCCGGCACACGCAGCGCCGGCAAGCGCGCGACGAAGCTGAAATCGCTGATCGCCTCGGCGCAGCCCGCATAGCCCTCGGCCGGGGTGGCGGCGATGGTGGCGCGGATCTCCTCCCAGCGCGCCGGGTTGGCGGCGCGGAAGTCCGGCGTCAGCCAGCGTTCCATCGTCGCCTCCGCAACCGGCGCGCAGCTGCCGGCGGCGCGCACCGTGCGGATGCGCGGGCCCCAGATCTCCGCCGCATTCGGCAGCGATTCCGGCAGCGCGTCGCAGATCACCACCGAACGCAGCAACTCTGGCCGGTCCAGCGCGAGCGCCTGCCCGCTCATGCCCCCGAGCGACAGGCCGACATAATCCACTGGCCCGAGCGCAAGCTGGTCCAGCACATGCGCCAGATCGGCGCCGAGATCCGCCATCTGATACGGCCCCGGCGTTGCCGTGCTGCCGCCATGCCCGCGCAGATCGATGCGCAGCACCGCGAAGCCGGCATCGAGTAGCGCCGGCACCTGCTCGGCCCACATCGTCATATCCGCGGCCAACGAATGCACCAGGCACACGGTCCGCCCGCCGCGCGGGCCCAGCCGGTCGGCGTGGATATGCCGCCCGTCGCGCTCGAAGATCATCAATCCACCTGCACGTTGATCATGCGCACGATCTCCGCCCAGCTGCGGACTTCGGAGGCGACATAGTCATTCACTGCGCGCAGGTCGCCGCCCATCGGGTCGAAGCCATTGGCCAGCAGGCGCTGCTGGAAGGCGGGCAGCGCCATCACGCGCGTCACATCCTCGTTCACCTTGCGCAGGATCGGCTCTGGCGTCGCGGCCGGGAACAGCAGCGCCACCCAGGCGACATCCACCAGCGGATCGAAGCCCGCCTCTGCCACCGTCGGCACCTCAGGCATCGCCGAGCTGCGCCGGTCGCTGGTCACCGCGAGGCCCCGCGCCTGCCCGCCTTGCACCTGCGCCACGGCCGAGGGCAGCGACGTCGCGACCATATCCACCGTGCCCGCGAGCAGCGCGAGCATCGCGGGCCCCGCGCCGGCATAAGGGATGTGCTGCGCATCCACCCCGCCCACACGGCGGAAGAACAGCTCGGCCGAGAGATGCGCGGCCACGCCCACCCCCGCCGTGCCGTAATTGATCGGCCGCCGCCGGCCAACCTCCACCAGGTCGCGCATGGAACGGATGGGGCTGTCCGCCCGCACCACGAACAGGTTGGGCGTGCCGCCGACCACAGCCGCCACGGCGAACTGATCCGGCCGGTAGCCCGGGTTCCGCGACAGCGAGGGATTGATCGCGAAGGCGCCCGTCGTGACCAGGCCGGTATAGCCATCGGCCGCCGCGCGCGCGATCTGCTGGGCAGCGACATTGCCGCCCGCGCCGCCGCGATTCTCCACCACCACCGTCTGCCGCCAGAGCGGGCCGAGATGCTCGGCCAGCATTCGCCCGATCAAATCGGCAAAGCCGCCGGGGGCGAAGGCGACGACCAGGCGCACCGGGCGCTCAGGCCAGTTGGCCGGCGCCTGAGCTTTGGCACCAAGAGCCGGCAGCGCGAGGCTCGCGCCGAGCAGGATGCGCCGTGTCGTCATGGAACGTCTCTTCCTCATCGCGGTCGTGCCGCTCTCCATCAAGCTCTACGCAGGCGCCGCGCCGCCTGCAACAATGCCCCCTGAAGGAGAGGCCGCCATGACCGAAACCAACGCCCGCATCCTATTGGCCCGCCGCCCGCAAGGCGCGCCCGTGCCCGAGGATTTCCGCCACGACACCGCGCCCCTGCCGGAGCTGGCCGAAGGCGAGGTGCTGATTCGCCATCGCTTCCTCTCGCTCGATCCCTACCAGCGCGGGCGGATGGACGACGTGAAATCCTATGCGAAGCCCGTGGCCCTCGGCGCGGTGATGGAATGCCAGGCGGTCGGCCAGGTCGTCGCCAGCCGCGACCCGTCCTTCCAGGGCGGCGAATGGGTGTTGGGCGGCTATGGCTGGCAGACCTTCTCCGCCCGTCCTGCCAGCGCGCTGATCCGCATCAACCCGCAGGAGGCACCGCCCTCCACCGCGCTCGGCGTGCTCGGCATGCCGGGCCTGACGGCCTGGGTCGGGCTGTCGGATATCGGCCAACCCAAGGCGGGGGAGACGGTGGTGGTCTCGGCAGCCTCCGGCGCGGTCGGGCAGGTGGTCGGGCAGTTGGCGAAGATCGCGGGCGCGCGTGTGGTGGGCATCGCGGGCGGCGCGGCGAAATGCGATTTCCTGAAGCGGGAGCTCGGCTTCGACGCGGCGGTGGATCATCGCGGGGACCTCGCCGCGCAGCTCGATGCCGCCTGCCCGGATGGCGTTGATGTCTATTGGGAGAATGTCGGCGGCGCGGTGCAGGCAGCGGTCTTCCCGCGCTTCAACCTGTATGGGCGGATGGTGATGTGCGGGATGATCGCGCAGTACAATTCCGCCCCGGGCTCGAACGCCGTCGGCGCGCCCCCCGGGCCCAATCTCGGCCCTGTGGTGCGCAAGCGGCTGCGCATCCAGGGGCTGATCGTGTTCGACAGCTGGCACCGCTACCCGCAATTCC
>JBIKSZ010000342.1:0-3301 GCA_044348345.1 Roseomonas sp.
TGCCCTCATCCACCGCTTCGACTTCCATCGTCGCCTTGTCGGTCTCGATCTCGGCGATCACCTCGCCGGCCTTGATGGTGTCGCCCTGCTTCTTGAGCCAGCGGGCGAGCTTGCCCTCCGTCATGGTCGGCGACAGCGCCGGCATCAGGATCTGGGTCATGTCAGCGCGACTCCTCGATCAGCACATCGGTGTAGAGCTCGCTCTCATCGGGCTCGGGCGAGGTCTGGGCGAAGTCGGCGCTGTCCTGGACGATGGCCTTCACCTCGTCGTCGATGACCTTCAGCTCGGCCTCGGTCACGGCGTAGCCATCCACCAGCAGCTTTCGCGCGGTGTCGATGCAGTCCGACTGCTCGCGCATCTTCTGCACTTCCTCGCGCGTGCGGTACTTTGCGGGGTCGGACATGGAATGGCCGCGGTAGCGGTAGGTCTTCATCTCCAGCAGATACGGGCCGTTGCCGGCGCGGCAGTGCGCGACCGCGCGTTCGCCCGCTTCCTTCACGGCAATGACATCCATGCCGTTCACCTGCTCGCCCGGGATGCCCCAGGGGGAGCCGTTCTTCGACAGATCCTTCGACGCGCTGGCGCGGTCCACCGAAGTGCCCATGCCGTATTTGTTGTTCTCGATGACAAAGATGCAGGGCAGCTTCAGCAGGGCGGCGAGGTTGAAGCTCTCATAGACCTGGCCCTGGTTCGACGCGCCCTCGCCGAAATAGGCGACGGCGACATGGCCGTCCTCGCGGTACCAGTTCGAGAAAGCGAGGCCCGCGCCGAGCGCCACCTGTGCGCCGACGATGCCATGGCCGCCATAGAAGCCCGTCTCGCGGCTGAACATGTGCATCGAGCCGCCCTTGCCCTTGGAGTAGCCGCCGATGCGCCCCGTCAGCTCCGCCATCACGCCGCGCGCCTCCATGCCGGTTGCCAGCATGTGGCCATGGTCGCGGTAGGAGGTGATGACCTGGTCGCCGGGCTTCAGGCAGAGCTGCAGGCCGACCACGACCGCTTCCTGGCCGATATAGAGGTGGCAGAACCCGCCAATCAGCCCCATGCCGTACAGCTGCCCGGCCTTCTCCTCGAAGCGGCGAATGAGCAGCATGTCGCGATAGGCGCGGAGCAGCTGGTCGCGCGTGATGGAAGGCTCCTTGGCCCCCTTGCCACGCGGCTTCCTGGTGGCGGCTTCGGCCATCCCGTATCCTCCTTGCTCAACCCAACACCACCGATCTACGCGGCACCGTATCGTGGTGCAAGCGGCGGTCCCGGGCAAATAATGCTGATTGTGCAATGCGGTAGGAGATTTAACACGAAAACGGTTAACGTAGATTTTCGTACGTTGCTGCCATTCTGGGGGGCCGGAACGACCGGCCGCGATGGGCCAGATCGGCCCGGATAAATGGCTTACAGACGGAATGAAGGGGTTACGCGAAAGGCTGGCGACGCGGGTCCAGACCGCCCCGCAGTCCGGCAACGGCCCGGGCCCGAGTCCGACCCCGGGCCGGCCGCGACGGCCGGGCAGGCCCAGGGCAGCACCGCGCAACGGTGATCACGACAGCGATATGATGAAGGCAGCGCGCCGGCCCCAACGCCCGGGACCGCGCCGGCCGGCAGGTCAGAAGAGCCGGCGCTCCGTCCCGTAGGGCATGACGATCTCGTCGCGGCCGATCATGTTCAGCAGCTGCCGCGCCCGTTCCTCAAGCTGGTCGCGGTCCAGCCGGTCGCCGCGCAGGCCCTGCACGCGCCGTTCCATGGCCGCCAGCTCGCCCTGCACGCGCTCCCGCTCGGCCACGGCCAGGGTGATTCGCTCCGCCCGCTCATCCTTGGCCAGCAGCCCGCGCTCGCCATGGATGGCATGCCAGACGAAATAGCCGCAGCAGGCGAGGAACAGCACCGGAAGGACAGCGGCCCGCAGGCGCCGCGCGATCCATCCGCGCACGCTGCCCCGCTCATTCACGGCGAAATCGTCACCCAACCCGCCAGAGCTCCCTGCTCACGCCACGCGAAACGCGATCCCCTCAACCGCGCCGCGCGCACAAGGAATCAGAGCGCGCGCGCGCTGTCCAGAGTCACGATGCTGTCCGCGCGCAAATTTCAGCGAAACGCGCTTGGGCGCCGCCAGAAAGGCTCAGCGCCGCACCGCCGCCCGCCCGCCATAACGCGCGCTGGAGCCCAGCTCCTGCTCGATCCGAATCAGCTGATTGTACTTCGCCGTCCGGTCGGAACGCGACAGAGAGCCGGTCTTGATCTGCCCGCAATTCGTGGCCACGGCGAGGTCGGCGATCGTCGCATCCTCGCTCTCGCCCGAGCGGTGGCTCATCACCGCGCGGTACCCGGCGCGGTGCGCGGTCTCCACCGCCTCCAGCGTCTCGGTCAGCGTGCCGATCTGGTTCACCTTCACCAGGATGGCATTGCCCGTGCCGGTCTCGATCCCGCGCCGCAGGCGCTCGGTATTGGTCACGAACAGGTCGTCGCCAACCAGATTGACCTTCGCCCCCAGCCGGTCGGTCAGCAGCTTCCAGCCCGCCCAGTCATCCTCCGACATGCCATCCTCGATCGAGACGATCGGGAACTTGCCGCAGAGCCCCGCGAGGTAGTCCACCATGCCGGCGGCATCGAGCACCTTGCCCTCGCCATCCATCTTGTAGCGGCCGTCATGGAAGAACTCGGTCGCGGCGCAGTCGAGGGCGAAGACGATGTCCTCCCCCACGCGGTGGCCGGCGGCCTCGCAGGCCTTGGCGATATAGGCCAGCGCTTCCTCCGCGCTGCCGATGTTCGGCGCGAAGCCGCCCTCGTCGCCGACATTGGTGTTGTGGCCGGCATCGTGCAGCGCCTTCTTCAGCTGCGCGAAGACCTCGGAGCCGATCCGCACCGCATCGGCCATGGTGCCGGCCGCCACCGGCATGATCATGAATTCCTGGATGTCGATCGGGTTGTCCGCATGCTTGCCGCCATTGATGATGTTCATCATCGGCACTGGCAGGGTGCGGGCAAAGACGCCGCCGACATAGCGATACAGCGGCTGCTGCAGCTCCGCCGCCGCGGCCTTCGCGGTCGCCAGGCTCACCGCCAGGATCGCATTCGCCCCAAGCCGGCCCTTGTTCGGCGTGCCGTCCAGTTCGAGCATCGTCTCATCGATCTTGACCTGCTCGGTCGGGTCCATGCCGCCGATCGCGTCGAAGATCTCGCCTTCGACATTGGCGCAGGCCTTCAGCACGCCCTTGCCGCCGTAGCGCGCCTTGTCGCCGTCCCGGAGCTCCACCGCCTCATGCGCCCCGGTCGAGGCGCCGGAGGGCACGATGGCGCGGCCGC
>JBIKSZ010000126.1:0-10955 GCA_044348345.1 Roseomonas sp.
TGCGGCCTGCGAAGCGGGCCGAGGCCGCGAATGCGGCCCGCCGCTCATGCGGCGAGCCAAGGCCCGGAGGGCCGCCGGCGCCTGAGTAGCCGAAGGTGAAACCTTCGGCCGCCCGCCATGAAAAAACGACTACGCACGACATGCGCCAGCCGGGAGTGCCCAAGGTACGCCCAGGGCCACCGAGGCTGCATGGCCAGTGCCGCACACCAGTCGCACAAACGTCAGCGCGCTCCGCATCGGCAGGGTCGATCCATGTCGAGGCTCAGGCTCGGCCGCCCGTGCATCATGCGCGGAGATACGCACCGGCAGCGGGACTTGGCAGAGCGCAGCACCATGAGCAACCAGTGAGATCGCACGTCGCTCTACCGCGCCTCGCCCGAACGACCAGCCTCGGTGCCACGCGTTGCAGTCGCACGGCCCGCGTCATTCGATGCGCTGAGCACTGCTGCCATCCGGTCGAATGCCTCAAGGCTCAATCGTGCGAGGCCCGCAAAGCCATCCTGCGACGGCGCAGACTCCGCCGCTCCTGTGCGGCCGCCTCTCCGCAGCATAGCCGCGATCATGACGTCCTGCTGCTGCCGGATGACGCTCCGGCTGAGATCCATCAGCTCGCGCTGCATCCCCAGCATCGTCTGCGTGGTCTCGACGACCCAGACCAGGAAGGGCGCCTGGGCAAAGGCCGCCATGGCGTCAGGCCGCTCGCTATGGGGCGGGGTCGGTGCGGCCGGGTCCTGTCTGCTGAAGGCTGGCGTGCCGTTCACCGTCACCCTCCTGGCCTTTATCGCTGCGCCCGGCCTACGGAAATCACCGTCGCCAGGAAAGCGTATGAGCGCGCCACACCGCTTGTCGCGCAAGAACGTTATCGGAAGACGCCACATTCACGCGAGGTCACATCTGCGCTCCTGAATGAAATGGAATATTGGAAGGGCGCAGCGCTCGCAGCCTCACACGCTCGGCAGAGGCCATCGAATCTTGGCAGTGTCCGCGCTTTTCCGTGGCACGATGCGACGCGATGCTGCCTGCCGAGGGCCGGGCATGCGAGGCACACTGCAGCACGCACGCGCCAAGCCAAGGGAACCCTGGGCGGGACGCTTCGCTGGGTGGGGACGACCCTGCGTGACGGTGACCTGCAGGGCGCGCGTGCCGGTCCCAGTTGGGCAGCTCACAGTTGGGGAGAGGCAGCCTCGCCGTGAACACTGGTCCTGGAACATCCGCGCTGCTGGTCGGCCGTTCGCGTGACGAGGTCGCCATCGGGCTGACCGCAAAAACCGAGCAGATGCTGCAGGAACGCGCCTTCAATGTCGCCGCGGCTATGTTCGGTACGCCAGAGGCCGACAGGGCGCAGCTGCCGGATGCCGCCTACGCGCTCATCGTGCACAGCCTCATCCTCGACCTGCTGGCCCGGCATTTGCCGGGGCCGGGTGCGGAGATCCTGTCCGAAGAGCTGCGTTTCCTCGACGACCCTGCGGTCGGCGATGTCGTCGCCATCACCGGAACCGTGACCGCGCGCCCGACGGAGGACACCGCCGAGATCGGCATCACCGTCACCTGCCAGCGCGGCCCGCTTGCGGAGGGCAAGGCCACGCTGCGATTGCCCGCCCAGCGCGTGACGCTGCGGGCCGAGGCGCGGCCCGACATCGTCCTGCACCGCCACAAGCACCTGGAGCAATTGATGGCGCGCAGCGCCGCAGCGCCGCCGCTCGATGTCGCCGTCGCCTGGCCCTGCGATCGGGACAGTCTGCTCGGCGCGCTCGAAGCCATGCGTCATGGTGCGCTGCGGCCGATCCTCGTCGGCCCGCGCGCGATGATGGAGGCCACGGCGCGCGCGGCCGATAGCACGCTCGATGGTTGCGAGCTGGTCGAGGCGGAGACACCTGTCGCAGCGGCAGCCGCCGCCGTCCGACTGTGCCGGGAAGGCCGCGCGGAAGCGCTGATGAAGGGCAGCCTCCACACCGATGAGCTGATGGCCGCGGTCGTGTCGAAGGATGGCGGGCTCCGCGGCACGCGGCGCATCAGCCATGTCTTCGCGATGGACGTGCCGTCCTATCCGAAGCCGCTCTTCGTGACCGATGCCGCCATCAACATCGCGCCCGATCTCGCCACCAAGGCGGACATCATCCAGAACGCGGTGGATATGCTGCGGGCGCTCGGGCTGGCGCAGCCGAAGGTCGCGATCCTGTCGGCCGTCGAGACGATCAATCCGAAGATCCCCAGCACGCTCGATGCCGCGGTGCTCTGCAAGATGGCCGACCGAGGGCAGATCACCGGCGCGGTCCTCGACGGTCCGCTCGCCTTCGACAACGCCATCAGCCGTGCTGCCGCCACGATCAAGAAGATCCACTCGCCAGTCGCTGGCGACGCCGACCTGCTGGTCGCGCCCGACCTCGAGGCCGGCAATATGCTGGCGAAGCAGCTCAGCTACCTCGCTGGCGCCGACAGTGCCGGCATCGTCCTTGGTGCGCGCGTGCCCGTGATCTTGACCAGCCGCGCCGACAGCGTCGCATCCCGCCTCGCCTCGGTCGCCATCGCGCAGTTGCTGGCCGCAGCGCACCGCGGGAGCACAGGACAGGCATGAGCGGACTCCAACCCCTGGTCGGCGTGGTCAATGCCGGCTCCTCCTCCGTGAAATTCGCGCTGTATGAGGGCGATGCGCGGCTGCTCTCCGGCCAGGTGGAGGGCATCGGCGTGCGCCCCGCTATGTCGGCGAAGGATGGGGCTGGGAAGGCGCTGCCCGGGCTCGACCTTGCGCGCACGCCGCCCAACACGCCGGCAGATGCGCTGCTGCTGATCATGCCCTGGCTGCGCGACCGGCTGGGCGGGCGGCAGATTGCGGTGCTCGGGCACCGCGTCGTGCATGGCGGGCCGAACCATAGCCGGCCGGAGCGCGTGACGCCCGCCCTGCTCGAGGAACTGACGAGGCTCGAGCCCCTCGCCCCGCTGCACCAGCCGCATAATCTGGCCCCGATCCGCGCCACGCTGGACCGCAATCCTGAGCTGCCGCAGGTCGCCTGCTTCGACACCGCATTCCATCGCAGCATCCCGCCCGTCGAGCAGGCCTTCGCCATCCCGCATGAATTCGCGGAGCGTGGCATCCGCCGCTACGGCTTCCATGGCCTGTCCTATGAATACATTGCCTCGCGCCTGCCCGAGCTGGCGCCAGGGATCGCCAGCGGGCGCGTCGTTGTCGCGCATCTCGGCAATGGGGCATCGCTATGCGCGCTCCGCGCCGGGCGGAGCGTGGCCACCACCATGGGCTTCTCCGCGCTCGATGGCCTGCCGATGGGCACACGCTGCGGCGAGCTGGACCCCGCCATCGTCCTGCACCTGATGCGGGAGGATGGCATGTCGCCCACCGAGGTCGAGGCGATGCTCTACCGACGCTCCGGCATGCTGGGCCTGTCGGGTGTCTCCTCCGATTTCCGCGACCTGCTGGCGAGCGACGAGCCGCGCGCCCGCTTCGCGCTGGAGGTCTTCGTCTATCGGGTCGTGCGTCACATCGCCTCGCTGGCCGCCGCGCTCGGTGGGCTGGATGGGCTCGTCTTCACGGCCGGCGTCGGGGAGAACGCAGCGCCGATCCGGGCCGCCATCTGCCAGGGCTGCGCCTGGCTTGGGCTCGATTTCGACCCTGACGCTAATCAGGCGGCGGCGTCTTGCATCAGCCGGCCCGGCAGCCGCGTCGCCGCGCATGTGATCCCGACCGACGAGAATCTGATGATCGCCCGGCACAGCCGGGCGGCCATCGCCGCCTGAGGACCGCGCGCATGCCCGACCCCGCCACCGCCGACCGCTTTCCACCCGTTCTGGCCGGGCGCAAGGCGCTGATCGTCGGCGTCGCCAACGACCGCTCCATCGCCTGGGGCTGCGCGCAGGCGATGCGCAAGGCCGGGGCGGAGATCGCGATGACCTATGCGAATGACCGCGCCAAGCCGCATGTCGAGCCACTGGCACAGCAGCTCGGGGCCGAGATCTTCCTGCCGCTTGAGGTGCGCGATCCCGCGCAGCTGGATGCGCTGTTCGACGCCATCGGGAAACGCTGGGGCAGGCTCGACGTTCTGGTCCACTCGGTTGCCTTCGCACCGAAGGAGGCACTGCAGGGCCGGGTGACGGATTGCCCGCGCGACGGTTTCCTAACGGCGATGGAGGTCTCTTGCTGGTCCTTCCTGGATCTGGCGCGACGCAGCGAGAGGCTGATGCAGGATGGCGGCACCATGCTGACCATGTCCTATCTCGGCGCCAACGAGGTGGTCGAGAATTACGGCATCATGGGGCCGGTGAAGGCGGCGCTGGAGTCCTGCGTGCGCTATGTGGCCACAGAGCTCGGCCCCAAGGGTATCCGCGTGCATGCGGTGAGCCCAGGGCCACTGGCGACGCGCGCCGCGTCCGGCATCCGGGACTTCGACGAGTTGATGGAGCGTGTCTCGACCCGCGCGCCGGTGCGGCGGCTGGTCACGATCGAGGAAGTGGGCGCGGCCTGTGTCTTCCTCGCCTCACCCTACGGCGCCGCGATGACGGGGGAAACGCTCTACATCGATGGGGGCTTCCACATTCTCGCCTGAGGACGCGCAACAGCGGATGGGGGTTTCGGCCATGAGCATGTCCGGCAACAGCTTCAGCGCTGATTCCGTGCGCAACCTCATCGCGTCGAAGAAGCAGAAGCTGGAGGCGGAGCAGCGGGAGCTGGAGGAAGCGTCCAAGGCGCAGCGGAAGAAGCTGCACGACGCCTTCCTGGAGCGCGAGATCAGGCCGGAGGCGCTCGATCGTGTGGCCACCATGGTCCAGAAAGCGGTGGAGCGCGGCGACAAGCAGGCGCTGCTGTTCCAGTTCCCGTCGGAATGGCTGCCCGATAAGGGCCGCGCCGTGACCAACCGCGACCCGCAATGGCACGCGCAGCTCGATGGCTTCGCCAAGCGGGCCTACGATTTCTACGCCCAGGAACTGGCGCCGCGTGGCTTCCAGCTTCGCGCCGAGATCCTCGACTGGCCAGGCGGCATGCCGGGCGATGTGGGCTTCGTCCTGACCTGGAAGCGGCCGGAGGAGATCGGATGAGCCGCCTTCCCTGGACGTCCGACCTGCTCGACTACGCGCTGGATGCGACGCAGCGCAGCATCCTGTTCTGGGACACGCTGCGCCAGCGGGGCAATGCGTTCCTGCAGCACAACATGGCGGGCAACCCCGCGCTGCTGAAGTTCGAGCATGAGATGCTGCTGGATGGCCGCAGCCTCGAACATCCCTGCAACTATGCGCTTCTCCGCATTCTGCCCCGGCCGGGCGACGCACCCACGGATGCGGCGTTGCGACCCTTCGTGGTGGTGGATCCCCGCGCCGGCCATGGCCCGGGCATTGGTGGCTTCAAGGAAGACAGCGAGGTCGGCAATGCGCTGAAGGTCGGCCATCCGGTCTACTTCGTCACCTTCTTCCCGGACCCCGTGCCCGGCCAGCGGCTGGTGGATGTCGCACGCGCCGAGGCGCGTTTCCTCGAACTGGTGCGCGAGCGCCATCCGGACGCGCCGGGCGGTCCCTGCGTGATCGGCAATTGCCAGGCCGGCTGGGCGATCATGGCGCTGGCCGCGCTGCGGCCGGAGCTGCCGGGCCCGATCCTCGTCGCCGGCTCGCCGCTGTCCTACTGGGCGGGCGCGCCAGGGCTGAACCCGATGCGCTACACGGGCGGTCTTCTGGGCGGCAGCTGGCTGACGCATATGGTCAGCGACCTCGGCAATGGCCGCTTCGACGGCGCCAACCTCGTGCTGAACTTCGAAGGCCTCAACCCCGGCAACACCTGGTGGTCCAAATACTACAACCTGCTCGACAAGGCCGACACCGAGCCGCCGCGCTTTCTGGAATTCGAGCGCTGGTGGGGTGGCTACTTCCTGATGAACAGGGAGGAGATCATTGCCATCGTCGACCAGCTGTTCATCGGCAACAAGCTCGCGCGCGGCGAGGTGACCTCGGCCGATGGCCGGATCCGCATCGACCTCCGCAACATCCGCTCACCGATCTGCATCCTCTGCTCTTGGGGCGACGACATCACGCCGCCGCAGCAGGCACTGAATTGGATCCTGGATCTCTACGCATCGGATGACGACCTGATCGCGCAGGGACAGACCATCGTCTATTGCGTGCATCCCCGGGTCGGGCATCTCGGCATCTTCGTCTCCGGCGCCGTGGCGCAGAAGGAGCATGCCGGTTTCGTCGAATTGCTGGACCTGATCGAGACGCTGCCACCCGGCCTCTATGAGATGCTGATCGAGGACAAGACGCCGGGGATGCGGGCTGCCGAGCTTATCCCGGACCGCTACATCACCCGCTTCGAGCGCCGCAGCATCGCGGCGCTCGAGGCGCTCTGCGGCGACCGCGAAGGCGAGCGCCCCTTCGAAGTTGTGCGCCGAATCTCTGAGGTGAATGCCGGCCTGTACCAGGAACTGGCGTCGCCGATCATGCGCAGCATGGCCAGCGAGCCGGCGGCGCAGGCCGCGCGCAGCCTGCATCCGCTGCGCATGCAGCGCTGGGCGCTGTCTGACCTCAACCCGCTGATGTGGCCGATCGCCGCGATGGCCGGCATGGTGGCGGCCGAGCGGCGCCCTTGCGGGGAGGACAATCCCTTCCGCACACTGGAACGCAGCGCAGCCGCTTCGGTCGAGAAGGGTTTCGCAGCCGTGGCCAAGGCGCGCGATGCGCTGGCCGAGCAGACCTTCCGCGCCCTCTACGCAACGCCGGTCGCCCGCGCCGCAACCGGCCTGCAGGCAGCGCCACCGCCTCTGCCGCTCGGCGCCGACCCGGTGCGGCGTGAACTCGCGCGGCGCGAGGCAGAGGAGCTGCTGGCGCAGGCCGCCAACGGCACGGTCCGCGACGGCATTGTGCGGCTGGTGCTGCTGCTGCTGGCCAAGGACGGGGCGCTCGATGAGCGCGCCTATCGCGCCATGCGCGCCGCGCGCGCCGAACTGCCCGCCCGGTTCCGCGGCACGCAGGCGGAGATGCGGGAGACCATTCGCCGCGAAGCCTTGCTGCTGCGCAGCGACCGAGAGGCTGCGCTGCGCGGCCTGCGGACCATCTTCGCCTCGCCCCAGGACCGCGCAAGTGCGGAGGCGGCGCTCCGTAAAGCGGCAGACGCTGTGGGCGCGCGGATCGACATGACGCCGAGCGGCCCGATGGCCGTTCTACTGGAGAGGAGCAGCGCGACCGCGCCGCAAACCGCAGCGGGATGACATGCGCGTCCCACGGCTATGATAGCGCGGTTTGGGCGGGCAGCCGTCCGGGACCGCTGCCCGTGGCGGCGCGTGCATCGCGCCGCGGTCACCCCTATCCTGTACGGCCCCGCGCCGGCGCAGCGAAGAGCGGCTTCACCGTCTCCAGCACAATCAGCACGCCCAGCGCCGCCCCCACCGCCAGCACCAGGTCATCCGCGTGCAATGGCCCGAAGCGGAACAGCTCCGCCAAGGGCGGCACAAGAAGCACCAGCACAAGGATCAGCCCTGCCCCCGCCAACACCACAGCCAGGGTCGTATTGGGCCGCCGCAGCGCCGCGAGCGGTGAGGCCGCGAAGCTCCGGTTCACCAGTGTCAGCGCGACGGCGGTCAGCACCAGGGCGGCGAAAACGAAGGACCGCAGCTCATCCTCTGGCAGACCGCGCCAAAGCCCGAGCAGATAGGCGCCGGCAGGGGCTGCGAAGCCCACGGCGCCCTGCAGTGCGCTCCAGGCCACGAGGCGCGCCGATAGCAAAGGTGCCGCCGGGGCGCGGGGCGGGCGGGACATCACATCCGCCTCTTCCGGCTCGGCCTCGAAGGCGATGGAGCAGACCGGATCCACGACCATCTCCAGGAAGGCAATGTGCACGGGGCCCAGCAAGGGCGGCAGGCCCAGCGCGAGCGGCAGGAAGGCAAGGCCCGCGATGGGGATATGGATCGCCAGGACGAAGCCCATCGCCTTGCGGAGGTTGTCGAAGACCCGACGGCCCGTGCGGATCGTGGCGACGATGTCGCCGAAATCATCCTCCAGCAGCACCACCGCCGCGGCTTCCCGCGCGACATCGGTGCCGCGCTGACCCATGGCGATGCCGATATGCGCCGCCTTCAGCGCCGGCGCGTCGTTCACGCCATCGCCCGTCATCGCCACCACCTCGCCCGCCGCCTTCAGCGCTTCGACGATGCGAAGCTTCTGCTCCGGCAGGACGCGGGCGAAGACGGCAATCTCCTGCACGCGGGCGCGGAACGCAGCATCGTCGAGTGCCGCGAGTTCCGCGCCGGTCACCACCGGCGCATCGGCCAGCCCCGCCTTGCGGGCAATGGCAGCCGCCGTGGCCGGGTGGTCGCCGGTGATCATGGCGATGCGGATGCCCGCGCTGCGGCAAAGCCGCACGGCCTCTGGCACGGAGGGGCGGAGCGGATCCGCCAGGGCGACCAGGCCGCGGAAGACAAGCGCCGTATCCGCCAGCCCCCCGTCTAGGGACACGCCGGGGCCGCAGCGCGCCTCTGCCAGACCGAGAACACGTAACCCGCGCCCAGCCATCTCCGCCGCCGCGGCAAGCGCCGCCTCGGCCGCGAGCGGCGGCAGGCGGCAGAGACGGACCACCGCCTCCGGCGCGCCCTTCACCGCGATCATCGTGCCGCCGCCCGGCAGCGACCAGGCGCGGCCCATGGCGGGCAGGCCGTCATCGAGGGGGTAGTCCCGCACGGAACTCCCCGCCCCGTCAGCTGCGCCGGCCTCCGCGGCAAGGGCATGGAGCGCGCGTTCCATCGGGTCGAAGGCGGCGTCCGCGCTCGCCCGCGCCGCGAGCCCGGCGAGCGACTTCGCCCAAGGGGCGAGGCCGGCCGCGCCATCCGCGTCCAGCCGCAGCACGGCGCCATCGGCATCGCGCAGCTCCGCGACCGCCATGCGGTTCTGGGTCAGCGTGCCGGTCTTGTCGGTGCAGAGCACCGTGGCCGCGCCCAGCGCCTCGATGGCGGCGGCGCGGCGGGTCAGCACACCGACCCGGGCGATGCGCCAGGCGCCCATGACGGTGAACACCGTCAGCACCAGGGGGAGTTCCTCGGGCAGCATCGCCATGGCCAGCGCGATGCCGCCAAGTGCGGCCTCCACCCAATTGCCTTGCAGCAGCCCGTAGAGCACGGCCGCGAGCACGCTGATCCCGATGCCCAGCGCCGCGACGCGGCGCGCGAGCCGCGCGGTTTCCGCGCGAAGGCGCGGCGGCTCGCGTTCGATGGCGCCAAGCGCATGGCCGATGCGGCCAAGCTCCGTCGCGCCGCCGGTCGCGGTCACACGAGCCAACCCCTGCCCGCGGACCAGCACCGTGCCGGAATAGACGAAAGGAAGGTCATCGCCGCCCGGCCGCCGCGCCTCCGCGGCTGCGTGGCTGGACGCGGCGACCGATTTGCGGACCGGGACGCTTTCGCCGGTGAGCAGGGATTCGTCGGCCTCCAGCGCCATCGCCTCCAGCAGGATCCCGTCCGCGGCCAGGCGGTCGCCCTCGGCCAGCACCAGCAGATCGCCGATGACGACCTCGCGGCCCGGAATCCGCCGGCGCTGGCCATCGCGGACCACAAGCGCGCGCGGGCTCGACAGATCGCGCAGCGCCTCAAGCGCGCGCTCGGTCCGCGCTTCCTGGACAACGGCGATGCCGACCGAAAGGCAGGCGAAGGCGGCAAGGAGAGCGGCCTCCGCCGGATCGCCCAAGGCGAAGTAGAGACCACCCGCGCCGAGCAGCAGCGCGAACATCGGCTCCCGCAGCGTATCGAGCAGGATACGCGCCACCGATCGTCGCCCGCCGCGCGGCAACTCGTTGGGGCCATCGCGGCGGAGCCGTGCCTGTGCCTCGGCCTCGCTCAGCCCGGCCGGCGGGTCTTCGGTGGCGCGCCCTAAGGGCGCCAGGGCGGCCATCAAGCCGGGCGGATGGCGTCGAGCTGGGCCGCGACCTCGGCCAGCGGCGCGTGGGTCAGGTCCTTGTCGAGCGTCCCGTGCAGCTTCCCGCGCGTGGCCTTGCCGAGCGAGGCGCGGAGATCGCCCAGAAAAGGCGGCGGGGCCACCAGTAGCAGCCGCTCAAAGGCGCTCGCCGTTGCCTCAAGCCGTGCGGCCAGACGGCCGGCAAAAGCCGCCTTCGCCACCCGATGCGGGTCGGTGCGCGGCTCCACGGCGTGGCGCGCCGTGGTCGCACTCTCCTGCACACGGCCCGGCCGGTCGGTGCCGAGCTCGCGCGATGGCGGGTTCGCGGCCTCGATCGCGTCCGCGATCCGCTCATGCCAAGGGCCGGCGGGCAGGCGGCGCTCAAACAGCCGCGCGCGGCCGCCATCGGCCACGAGCGCCCATTCCATTGTGGTCGGCATCGTTGGGTCCTCCCTCGCCGCGCCCAGCGCCCGGCTCTGCCCCTCGCGGCAGGGGCGGAACGCGCAGCACGGCCCGGCGCTGCGCCGGCGGCCATCGCAACGGTGCGATCCGAGCGGCGGCCATCGGCGGTGCCCTGGCGGCGGCGGGGTGAAACGTCACCAAAGAGTCATGCCGTCGGCGCTTTCATTCGATTATATTGGAATTATGGATACAGAGCAGGCTGCGGCAGGCTTCATGGCGCTGGGTCAGGGCACCCGGCTCGAGCTGATGCGCGCATTGCTAGCCGCCGCGCCCGCCGGCCTGGCGGCGGGGGAGATCGCGCTCCGGCTCGGTGTGCCGGCCTCCACCCTCTCCTTCCATCTCCGCACGCTTGAGGAAGCGGGGCTCGTCGCGCCGACGCGGCATGGCCGGAGCCTTGTCTATGCCGCGCAGGTCTCGCGGCTGCGCGACCTTGTCGGCGTCCTGGCGGAGGCGTGCTGCAACGGCCAGCCGGCGCGCTGCGGCGATCTGCATCGGCTTTTCGCAACGGAGGAGGAGAGCGAGGGGATGGAGGAGACCTCCTTCAACGTGCTGTTTCTCTGCACGCGCAATTCGGCGCGCTCGATCATGGGCGAGGCGATCCTGAACCGCATCGGCGAAGG